>NZ_JASNFO010000001.1:0-500977 GCF_032027725.1 Pseudofrankia coriaricola
ACCGTGGCCGGGCCGCAGCGAGGTCGCCGTAGCGCCCGTGAGCGGAGGAGGACGGCGCGCGGAGGTCCCGTGGGAGCGAAGCGAGTACGGGGCCGGAGCGCGCCGCCCGGACGGAGCGAACCATCAACACAGTTCAGCCCATCGTGACGTGGATGGTCGTGCCACGCTCGACGGACGTGCCGGCCGGCGGGTTGGTCGACTTGACCTTCCGCCCGAAGAACCAGTTCTGGATGTCGGCCTCGAGCCCGGCGTTCTGGAGGATCGACTGCGCCTGCTCGGTCGACTTGCCCTTCAGGTTCGGCACCGTGACCATGACGCCGGAGCCGTCACCGCCTCCGGCGACGACCGAGACGAACAGCGTCACGGTGCCGCCGGGGTTGAGCTGCTGGCCCGGGTCGGGTGAGGTGCGCACGACCTTGTCCTTGGCGAACGCGCCGCTGGTGTCGATGTCCCGTTGGACCGTGAACCCGAGCTCCTCCAGCTCGGCCTTCGCGTCGTCGTAGGTCGTGCCGACGAGGTCCTCCGGGACGGTCCTGGCGGCCGGACCACTGCTGACCAGCAGCGTGACCTGGGTGCCTGGGTCGACCTTGGTGCCCGCCTGCGGGTCGGTCCCGATGATCTTGTCTTTCTCGACGTCGTCGCTGGGCTGCTGCCGCAGGCCAGCGAACCCCAGGTTCATCGACTGGAGCTTGGCCTGCGCGGCCGCCTGCGACTGGCCCTTCAGGTTAGGGATGGCGACCTGCTCTGGCCCGAGCGACAGGATGATCGTGACGGTGTCGCCGGGGTTGACCTTCGTGCTGCCGCTGGGCGAGTAGTCGGCGACCTTGTCCTTGGGCACGGTCGAGCTGTGGACGGGCGTACCGTACGTCCACTTCAGGCCGCCCGACCTCAGCTCGGCCTCGGCGTCCGTCTTGGTCAGTCCCGTCAGCAGCGGCACCTCGGCGCCGCCACCGCCACCCAGCATCGCCTTCGCCCCGACGATCAGGAGGATCAGCACGACTACCACGGCAAGCACCGCATATGCCCACGCCGGCGGGCGGAAGCCGCCGATACCGCCACCACGGTGGCCGGATGCCTGGTTTCCGTAGGCCGGCGCCCCGCCCCGGCCGCCGGCGGCGGCGCGGTGACCGCCGCCGCGCCCGGCCGGCGCGGGGGTGAAGCCCGGCGTGTCGAGGTAGCCGTCCATCTCGTCCTCGCCGGGACGGGGCTCGATGCGGGTGGGCGGGTAACGGTCCGCCAGCCCGGCGGCGGGCGGGTAGTCAGCCTGGTAGGGAGCCGCCGCCCCGGCGGGGCCGGGGTCCGTGATGAAGGGCAGCACGCGGCGTACCTCGTCGAGCAGCGCGACGCCGTCAGACGGGCGCTGGTCGGGCTGGCGGGCGGTGGACCGCAGCACCAGGTCGTCAAGCTCGGGCTCGACGCCGCCGACGATCGTCGACGGCGCCGGGATCTCGCTGTGGACCGACTGGTAGGCCACTGACATCGGGGTGGCGCCGGTGTGCGGAAGCTGGCCGGTCAGCATCTCGAACAGCACGACGCCGGCCGCGTACACGTCGCTGCGGTAGTCCGCGACGCCGTGGGTGACCTGCTCGGGCGCGAGATACCCGACGGTCCCCATCACCACGCCCTGGGTCAACGCGGCCGTCGGCTGGGTGATCGGGCGGGCGAGGCCGAAGTCGGCCACCTTCACCTGGCCGTCGTCCCCGAGCAGGATGTTCTCCGGCTTGATGTCGCGGTGGATGATGCCGGCCAGGTGCGCGGCGGCCAGCGCCTCGGCGACGGCTTCCATGATGTCTATCGCCTCGTAGGGCGCGAGCCGCCCTTGCGCACCTAGATGCTGGCGCAACGACCGGCCGCGTACCAGCTCCATGACGAGGTAGTTCAGGACGCCGACCGGAGTCTGGGCCGCGCCCTGGTCCATGACCTGTACGACCCGCGGGGAGTTCAGCCGGGCGACGGCCCGGGCCTCCCGGTGGAACCGGGCGACAAAGTCCGGTTCGTGCATGAGGTTCGGATGCATCACCTTCAGGGCGACCATCCGGTCCAGCCGGTTGTCGTGCGCGATGTAGACGCTCGCCATGCCGCCGACGGCCAGCCGCTCCTGCGCCGTGTACCGGCCGTCCAGCAGGCGACCGATGACGGGGTCCGCGACCGTGGCATCCACGCCGCCAGTTTACGATTAAGGGGCTTCGGCGAAGTGCGCCCGTCTCGCGATCACCTTACCGACATACTCCTGGGTATCCGGAAAGAAACCGTACCGTCGCACCGAGTCAAGACCTTGGTAGTAGCTGCCGACCGCCGTCGGGACATCCCCCGACGTCTCTACCAGCAGGAACCGCAGGAACCCCACCCCGCCCGCGATGTTGTCGGCCGGGTCCGACCGGTCGACCGGCCGGTCGAGCACGGTGGCGATCCAGTGCGCGGTGCGCGGCATCAGCTGCATGACGCCGACCGCCCCGACCTGGCTGACCGCCGTCGGGTCGAACCCGCTCTCGACGGAGGCGACCGCGAGCGCGAGCGCCGGGTCGACGCCCTGGCGGGCCGCCTCCGTCCGGATCACCTGCTGGGTCTGGTCCATGGCGGAGGCGGCCGGCTGCGCGTCGTCCGGCGCACTCCAGCCGGTCTCGGCCGACGTGGCCGCTGAGCTCGTCGAGGCCGTCGAACTCGTCGTGACCGTTGAATTCGTCGTGACTGTTGAGTTCGTCGTGACTGTCGAATTGGTCGTGACTGTTGAGCTCGTCGTGACTGCCGAGTCTGTCGTGACCGTCGAGCTCGACGTCGCCGCGGACGGCGCGACGCCACCACCCGGCGCGACGGGCGCGGGGGTGCTGGCGGAGAGGGCGACGGCCGGCGCGCCGGCCTGGCCCGGGTCCGGAATGACCAGCAGGATCTGGCCGATCCGCAGGCCGTCGTCGGGGCCGAGCCCGTTGCGGGCCGCGAGGTCGGCGACGCTGGTGCCCGCCCGGGCGGCCAGCGCCGACAGCGACTCACCCGGCTGGACGACGTAGCCGCCGGGGGGCCGAAACGGCTGGCATGCCTCCGCGGGCAAACTGGGCGCACAGTCCGTGGCCACCTCCGGCTGGGCCACCGCCGCGGCCCCGGCCGCCCCCACCGCCTCGGAGTGGGAGCCCGGCAGGTAGAGCAGTTCGCCCGCCCGTAGCTCGTCGTCCGACAGGCCGTTCATCGTCCTGATCCGCTCGACGGTCGTCCCGTGCCGCGCGGCCAGCGACCACAGCGAGTCGCCGGGGCTGACCTCGTACGGCCCCCACCCGCCGGCCGCCGCACCGCAGGCGGCAGCGACGACGAGCGCGCTGGCCAGCATCCCGGCTCCCCGGACCGTGGCCCGGCTCGGCCGTGGGACCCGGGCTGGGAAGGCGGCGCGCGCCAGGATGGTCGGGCGTCGTGCTGGCATCCGCATTCCTCCGGTGTCGGTCGACAAGGACCGACAGTGACGGAGTGGACGCACAACAGCAAGATCATCCTTGTCTGGGTGCGGGGTCCACGCGGTGCACCGCTTCGCTCGGCGCGAGCCTGCTGGCGAATGTGGGACATACAATCCGTGCGGACCCGGGGAGCCCGCATAAGGCGGGCTGAGAGGCCGACCAGCAACCGTCGGCGACCCGTCGACCCGATCGCGGTCATGCGCGCGTGGGGAGGGAAAAGTGGTGGCAGCACCTGGGACGGCGCCGGTCAGGCTCACCGAGCTCGAGGACGAGCCGCTGCGGATCGACGGGCGGGCGTTCACCAGCCGGCTCATGGTCGGCACGGGGAAGTTTGGCAGTCACACGCTGATGCGGGACAGCCTCATCGCCAGCGGGGCCGAGATCGTCACGGTCGCGCTGCGCCGGGTGGATCTCGCCCGGGCCGGCGAGGGCGACGTGCTCGACTTCGTCCCGCCGGGGGTGACGCTGCTGCCGAACACCTCCGGCGCCGTCACCGCCGAGGAGGCGTACCGGCTCGCCCGGCTCGGCCGGGCCGCGACCGGCAGCCCGCTCGTCAAGCTCGAGGTCACCCCCGACCCGCGCACGCTCGCGCCGGACCCGGTGGAGACGCTGCGCGCCGCCGAGCTGCTGGTCGCCGATGGGTTCACCGTGCTGCCGTACTGCCCGGCCGACCCGGTGCTCGCCCGCCGGCTGGAGGAGGCTGGCTGCGCGACGGTCATGCCGCTCGGCAGCTGGATCGGCTCCAACCGCGGCCTGCGCACCCGGGACGCCCTGGAAGTGATCATCGAGGCGGCCGGCGTGCCGGTCGTCGTCGACGCAGGCCTGGGCGTCCCCTCCGACGCCGCCGAGGCGATGGAGATCGGCGCGTCCGCCGTCCTCGTCAACACCGCGATCGCGGTCGCGAGCAACCCGGTGACGATGGCCCGCGCGTTCGCGCTCGCGACCGTCGCCGGCCGGCTCGGCTACCTCGCCGGCCGCGGCGCCCTCAGCGTGCCGACCAGGGCCGAGGCGTCCTCACCGCTCACGGGCTTCCTCGGCGCGCGGCCCGGGGGCGTCGCCTCGTGAGCGCCCCGCCGGGGGAGTTCGCGGCGGTCCTCGCCGGCCTTGACCTGCCGGGGCTCGCCGCCACCGGGCTGCTCGCCGACGACGCCGCCGTGACCGGTGTGCTCGCGACCGCCCGCGCCGGCGGCCGGCTCGGCCTCGCCGACCTCGCCGTCCTGCTCTCCCCGGCCGCGACCGGCCGGATCGAGGAGCTGGCGCACGCCGCCCGCGAGGCGACGCTGCGCCGCTTCGGCCGCGCCGTGCGGCTGTTCGCGCCGCTGTACGTCTCGAACGCCTGCCTGTCGTCCTGCACGTACTGCGGCTTCTCCAAGGGGCTGCCGGTCGTGCGCCGGACGCTGTCCGTCGACGAGACCGCGGCCGAGGCGCGCCTGCTGGCCGAGCGCGGCTTCCGCCACCTGCTGCTGGTCTCCGGCGAGCACCGGGTCGAGGTCTCCGCCGACTATCTCGTCGCCGTCGTCGAACGGCTCGCCCCGCTGTTCCCGGCGATCTCGATCGAGACCCAGACCTGGTCGGACGACACCTACGCCCGGCTCGTCGCGGCCGGGCTCGTCGGGGCGGTCCACTACCAGGAGACCTACGACCGGTCCCGGTACCGCGAGGTGCACGTCGCCGGCTGGAAGCGGGACTTCGACCGCCGGCTGTCGTCGTTCGAGCGCGCCGGCGCCGCCGGCGTGCGCCGCCTGGGCCTCGGCGTACTGCTCGGCCTCGCCGTCGACTGGCGGGCCGACGTGCTCGCGCTCGCCGCGCACGCGACGTTCCTGTCCCGCCGGTTCTGGCGCACGGAGATCACGGCGGCGCTGCCGCGGATCCGGCCGAACGCGGCCGGCTTCCCGCCCGTGGTCGTCGTCGGTGATGCCGAGTTCGTGCAGGCGCACGCCGCGCTGCGGCTCTACGAGCCTGACCTGGACCTGTCGCTGTCCACCCGCGAGCCGGTGGCGATGCGCGACGGGCTGGTCCACATCGCGGTGACCACGATGAGCGCGGGCTCGTCCACCGAGCCAGGCGGTTACGGGACGCCCGGCAGTGCGCAGGAACAGTTCTCGATCAGTGACGAACGCCCCCCGGACGCTGTCGCGGCCATGCTCGTCGACGCCGGCTACGACCCGGTCTGGAAGGACGCCTTCCCGCTCGTCGCAACCTGACCAGCAAGGTCACCACACGACGGCGCGCGGACGCCGCCGAGTGTGATCTGGTGAATCTGGTAGGGGCTTCAAAGCGTGGTGCTCCGATAGCCTGCGGCCATGGAACATGTTGTGGTGGTGGGCGCCGGGCTGGCCGGCGGCCGGACCGTCGTCGAGCTGCGCGAGCAGGGGTACACCGGCCGGATCACCCTGATCGGGGCGGAGGAGCACCCGCCCTACGACCGTCCGCCGCTGTCGAAGGCCGTGCTGACCGGCCGCACCGACAGCACCCACCTGCCATACGGGCTGCACGACCTGGACGGCGTCGAGCTGCTGCTCGGCCGGCAGGCGACCGGCCTGGAGCCCGGTGTGGTCCATACGGACGCGGGCCCCGTCGGCTACGACGGCCTGGTGATCGCCAGCGGCTCGGCGCCGATCCGGCTGCCTGGCGCGCCCAGCCAGCGGGTGCTGCGCACCATCGACGACTCGCTCTCGTTGCGCAAGGCGCTGCGTCCCGGGCTGCGGCTCGTCATCGTCGGCGCCGGCTGGATCGGCGCCGAGGTCGCGACGGTCGCCGCCAAGCAGGGCGCCGAGGTGACCGTCGTCGAGGGCGGCGGCTTCCCGCTCGCGCCACTCGGCGTCGAGGTCGGCGGCCACGCCGTCCACTGGTACGAGGAGGCCGGCGTCACGCTCCGCGTCGACGCCATGGTCGACAAGATCGGTGATGCCGGGCTGCTGCTCGTGGGCGGCGAGTTCATCCCGGCCGACGAGATCGTCGTCGGCGTCGGTGTGCGGCCCGACGTCGCCTGGCTGGGCGGGTCGCTGGCCGTCGAGCGGGGGATCGTCACCGACGAGCACCTGCTGGCCACCTGGGCGAAGAAGGCGCCACAATCGTCTTCCGTTGCGTCTTCGGAGCCCCTTCAGCCGACATCGGCCCCCGGCGTGGCCGGGGTGCAGGGCGCCGCGCCGGTGATCGCCGTCGGTGACTGCGCTGCCTGGTGGTCGCTGCGCTACGGCACGCGGATGCACGTCGAGCACTGGGACAGCGCCCAGGGCGCGCCCGCCGTCGCCGCCAGCACCCTGCTCGGCCTCGCCGCCGGCCAGGCCGTCGCGGACCTGCCCGTCTACAACCCGGTGCCGTACTTCTGGTCGGAGCAGTTTGGCCGGATGGTGCAGTTCGCCGGCCTGCCGGCGGACGACGCCCACCTGGTGTTCCGTGGCGACCCGGCCGCGCGCAGGGCGCCGGACGCGAAGAAGGCGCCCGGCTGGTCGGCCGGCTGGTTCGCCCCGGACGGCACGCTCACCGCGCTGGTGACGGTGGCGCGCCCGATCGACATGGTCGCCGGCCGCCGCCTGCTGACCGCCGCCGCCCGCCCCGACCAGGCCCAGTTCGCTGACCCCGCCGTCCCCCTGAAGTCCTTCGTGGCCGATTCCTGAAGTCCGTCGTGGCCGAATCGATCGGTGGCCCAGCCGGGGACCGCCTGGCACCCGGCCGATCGTCTCCTGTCCGAGGCTGTCCGGGGTTCGGTGGTGCCCCTGCCGCAAATCGGTTCATGACCAGATCTCATGGCGCGCGACGGCCGTCGCGGCGCGTGCCAGCCGCGATGGTCCGCCGGCGGGACCGTCCTGTCACTGGCCGTCGTGACGGTGCGTGGTGGCGGTGGCAATTCGTCGCTGGTCGTGGGCTTGCCGGTGCCGGTGGTCAGGTAGTGGGTCGGGTCGACTAGCTGGACGTTCGGGTCGATCGGCCGTATAGCACCCGTTGGCAGGCGGATGGGGTCCTGTCACTAGAGTCTGGCGCTGTGCCGCGCATTCACCTGGTCTCCAACCTGCCCGGGGTGAGCGCCCTCGGTGATCACCTCCGGGCCGCCGGGCTCGGGCCCACCTCGGCCCGCTCCGCCGATGCCCTGCTGGTCCTCATCGACCGGCCGCTGGACTCCGTCGAGCAGGAGCTCCTCGACCGTGCGCGGCAGTCGGTGCCGGTGCTGCTCGCGGGACCGACCGTGCGCGCGCTGCCATCCGACAGCCCGCTGGTCGAGGCCTCCGGGCTCATCCCCGGCCACACCACGCCCACGCATGAGCTGCGGGTGACGGTCGGGCCGAACGGCGCGGAGGTCGCCGCCCGGATGGACGACTTCCGGCCGGTGGACAGCTGGGTCGTCCCCGACAAGATCGCCGACGACGTCGAACGACTGCTGCTCGTCCAGCAGGGGACGGCCGAGTTCCCGGTCTGCACCTGGCGGCCGTCGACCGGCCTGGGGATGTTCACCCTCGGCTCGACCGCGAGCACGCTCGCCGACCCCGTCTACCATCGGCTGGTCGGCCGCTGGCTGCGCCACACCCTCGGCGTCCGCGACGCGGCACCCATCGGTGTCGGACTGCTCGGCGAGCCGGGGATGCCGGCCGCCCACCAGACGGCCGTCGAGGCCACCGAGGGCCTGAACCTGGTCGCGGTGAGCGGCACCGGCCGCGTCGGCGGCGGTCGGTCCGGCGAGAGCCAGGCACGCTCCTACGACGAGCCCGACAGCCTGATCGCCGACGCCGACGTCCGCCTCGTCGTCATCGGGACCCCGAACAACACCCGCGCGCAGTGGGCCTCCCGGGCGCTGGAGGCCGGCAAGGACGTGGTCATCCCGTCCCCGTTCGCGCTGTCCACCCAGGAAGCCGACGACCTGGCGCTGCTCGCCGCCGCCCGCTCGTCGCTGCTCGCGATGTACTCGGAGCGCCGCGAGGACCCGGCGTACCAGAGCCTGCGCGCGGCCGTGCGCCGCGGCGCCATCGGCGACATCCTTTCGGTCGAGGTCATCCACGGCGCGTACAACAGGCCGCCCGGTGGCTGGCACGACGACGAGCGCGCCAGCGGCGGCCTCATCCACGACCGCGCCGCCGCCCACCTCGACTGGGTGCTCGACCTGGTCGACGAGCCGGTCGAGTGGGTCACCGCCACCGCCCACAAGCGGGTCTGGCACCACGTGACCAACGCCGACCACGCCCGCGTCCTGCTGCGCTTCGCCAACGGCGCCGAGGCGCAGGTGACGGTCTCCGACCTGCTCGCGGTGCCCACCACCCGGCTGCACGTGCTCGGCTCCACCGGTTCCGTGTTCGGCGACGACCTGGCGACGGCCGCCCTCGCTACGGGCGGCGCCGCCGAGACGGCGCCGGCGGACGGGTGGGCACGGGCCGGCGGCCGGCACGCGGGCCGGACCGGCGAGAGGGCCCCGTCCGCCGCGCTGTCGGCTGGACCGCTCACGGTGGTATCCCACGACGGCACCAGAACCCGCCTTCCACTCCCGGCGGGCGCCCCTTACCCGTTCTACCGGGACCTCGCAGACGCGCTCCTGTCCGGCTGGCCACTCGCCTCCTACCGGGTGGAGACCGCCCGCAAGGTCGTCGCCGTCGCGGAGGCCGCCACCCGCTCCGCGGGCGGAGGCGGCGTCCAGATCGGCCCCGCCTAAGGCGGCGTTCGGGCCGGGGTTCCTGCCGGATCGGTGGAGCTTGCGGAGCCGATCTGGGAGGTCCGGGACGCGCCGCCCGCCTCGGGCGCCTAGGGGCGCCCTCCCCGCCTGGTTCCGGGGTTGGTGCGTATGGCGGTGGTGGGCCTGGTTCCGGGCGGAGGATGTGGCTGGCAGACCTCCCAGATCGGCTCCGCCGATCCGGCAGGGACCCCGGGCGCTGCGCTGAAGGCGCCGTCACCTGCTCTTGCTGAGGCGCGCTGAACTGGCCTGTGGCTGGGTCTGCGCTGAGGCGCCGTCACGTCTCGGGGCTGGTTTGCGCGCGTCGCTTACCAGGATGGCATCGCTCACCAGGTGGCGTGACGTCGGAGCTCATGGGATTGGCCCTGAGGTCGGGCGCGGAACGTCCTCCCGTCGTGGTTCTGGGCACAGGCGTGTGACGGTGGCTGGTGTGATTTCGCGCTGATGACGTGGCTGAGTTGGCGCCGTGCTGATGTGCCGTCGCTGGCTGTGGCTGGGGCGCGTGGACAGATCGTCAGCCGCTTCCGCCTGCCTGACTCCGGGCGCGAGGTCAGTCTTGAGGACACCTCCCGGTCGTGTTTACTTTCGACCATGGACAACTGGTTGCCGCTGCCCGATGTCGCCGAGGCGATGGGGGTCCCGATCACGCGGGTGCGCCAGCTCGTGCGGGAGGGCAGCCTGCTCGCCCGCCGCCAGGAGGACGGCATACTGCGGGTCCCAGCCGGCTTCATCCAGGACGGCCAGGTCACGAAGGGCCTGCCCGGCACGCTGACGCTGCTCGCCGACGCCGGCTACTCGCAGGAGGAGGCCATCGACTGGCTGCTGCGCGAGGACCCGAGCCTTCCCGGCACCCCGCTGGACGCGCTTCGCGAGAACCGAGGCAGGGAGGTCAAGCGCCGCGCCCAGGCCCTCGGCTTCTGACGCGGCGGGCAGGAGACGGCCGTGCGGATGCAGCGCGTAGGGTCCAGGGTGTGGTTGATCCGTCTGTGGTCGCGGTGGCCGTCGTCGTGAACGGCCAGGAGCGGCAGGTGCCGGCGGGGCAGCCGCTCGCCGAGCTGCTCGCCGACCTGGGCCTGCGGGCCGGGTCGGTGGTGGTCGAGTACAACGGCGAGGCGCTCACCGCCGCGCAGCGCCGGGACGTGCGGCTGCGCGCCGGCGACCGGCTCGAGCTCGTCCGGGCGGTCGCCGGTGGATGACACGGCGGAGCGGGTGGCGCGGCTGGCGGATGCCCGGCTCTACCTGTGCACACCCCGCCAGCCTGACTTCGATGCCTTCCTCGACGGTGTGCTCGCCCCGCCCGGCGCCAGCACCGGCTCTGGCGGCGCGGCCGCGCCGGGCGTCGACCTGATCCAGCTCCGGGAGAAGGGTCTGGAGTGGCGGGAGGAGGCCGCGGCGCTGGAGCGCATGCTCGCCGCCGGCCGCCGCCACGGCGCGCTGGTCAGCGGAAACGACCGGGCCGACCTGGCCTCGGTGCTCGGCGTCGACATCCTGCACGTCGGCCAGGACGACATCCCACCGGCCGTCGCGCGCCGCCTCCTCGGCCCCGACGTGATCCTTGGCTTGTCGACGCATGACGAACGGCAGCTCGAGGCCGCGCTCGCCGACCAGGATGTCGACTACTTCTGCGTCGGCCCGGTCTGGCCGACACCGACGAAGGAGGGCCGTCCCGGGGTGGGCCTGCGGCTCCTGGCCGCGGCCGTCGCCGCCGCCCCGCCGTTCGCGCCCGGTTCGAAGCCGTGGTTCGCGATCGGCGGGATCGACGAGGAACGCCTCGACGCGGTGCTCGACGTTGGCGCGCGCCGCGCCGTCGTCGTCCGCGCCATCACCGGCGCCCCCGACCCGGCCGCCGCGTCCGCTGCCCTCGCCGCCCGCCTGCGCGCCGCCGGCTAGCCCGGCGCCCGCCCAGCCTCGCAGCGTCCGGTCGGTTCTGGTGCGCCACCTCGGCTACCTCGCGGTCCTCGCGGCCTGCCTGCTCGGAACCGCGCCGCTGGAGGTGTTCCTGCGCACCCGGGTCTACGCCCGGTGGCGCCGGCTGGTGCGCACCCTCGTCCCGGTGCTGGTCGTCTTCGTCGGCTGGGACCTGTACGCGATCGCGCGCGGCCAGTGGACGTTCGACGCGCGCGGCATCACCGGGGTGCGGCTGCCGGGCGGGATCCCGCTGGAGGAGGTGCTGTTCTTCGTCGTCGTGCCGATCTGCGCGGTCCTCACCCTGGAGGCCGTCCGCGCCCGCCGCCGTGACTGGTCCGTCGGCGACGAGCCCCCGCCGCCCGAACCCGGCCCCCCCAGCCCACCCGGGCCACCCGGGCCACCCGGGCCACCCGAGTCAGCCGTCGCGCCGCGGCCGCCATCGCATGATCGGCGGGTCTGTACCGGAATCCGAACAGACCGGGAGTCGGAGCTCGGATCCGGGTACACATCCGGTGATCATGCGACGGGACGTGATCGTGATCGGTGGAGCCGTGGCGGGCGCTGGCGAGGACGGGAACCGGGGGCCGGATGAGCTACACGGCGCTCGCGTGCACCGGTGTGCTGGCCGCCGTGCTGGCGGACGCGCTCGTGTTCCGGGTGCGGCTGGTGCGGCGGCGGGCGTTCTGGGTCGCCTACGCGATCATCGTTGTCTGCCAGCTGGTGACGAACGGGATCCTCACCGGGTTCGGCATCGTGCGCTACGACTCCGCCACGATCCTCGGCCCGCGGGTCGTGTGCGCTCCCGTCGAGGACCTGCTGTTCGGCTTCGCCCTCGTCCTGTGGACCCTCGACTGGTGGGTCTGGTGGGGCCGCCGCGACCGCCATCGCCGCGTCAGGGCGCCGGGGGAATCGGCGCGTCGAGAGGGAGCCGGCGGATCCACGGCAGATATGGGGTCAGCTCGTCCGGGTCGAAACGGCAGAGCCTGATCGACCACGAGAATCCGCTCCCACCCTCGGCGGTCCGTTCCTCGGAGCTCTTGTACGCGCCGTCGGGGAACAACGCCGCCCAGTGGGCGCCCGACAGCCCGAGGAGCGTGGCCATCTCACGCCCGGCCGCGACGTCCCACAGCCGCGTGGTGCCATCGCCGCCGCCGGATACCAGCATGTCCCCCGCACTGGCCTCGGGGCCTGGGGGACCGTTCGCCACGGGACGCTCCGCCATGGCCGCGCGGCCCGGGGCGAACGCCAGCGACCGGATCACCTCGGTATGCCCGGCCAGCCGGCGGGTCTCAGCGCCAGAATCGGTGTCCCAGACGCGGATGATGCCGTCCTCGCCGCCAGACGCGACCAGCCGGCCGTCGGGCGAGAAGGCGACCGTCCTGACCCGACCGGTGTGGCCCACCAGCCGATGGCGCAGCTCGCCGCTCGCCGCGTCCCAGATCCGGACCGTGCCCGATCCGAACGCGCTCGCCAGAAGCTGGCCGTCGGGTGAGAACGCCACCGCGTTCACCTGGTCGGCGCGGTTGCCAAGCCGGCGCGCGGCGGGAGCGGTCCCCGACCCGCCCGACGGGCCAGGATCCGGTATCGCGTCCCAGAGGTGGACGGTGCCGGCGTCGGTGCCGGCCGCGAGTCGCTCGCCATCCGGCGAGAACGCCACCGAGAGCACCCGCAGGCCGTCGGCTCGCAACGTGGCGGTCGGCCGGCCGGTCCAGGGGTTCCACAGGCCGACCGTGCCGTCTGGATGCCCCACGGCGAGCAGTGTGGTGTCCGGGGAGAAAGCGACCGCGTTCGCCGGGGCTCGCCTCGTGTTCAGTTTGCGTGCCGGAGTGTCCAGGTCCGGCGGGCCGTCGCCCGACCGGGCGGCGGCGAGGTCGAAGATCCGCACCAGGCCGTCCTCGCCGCTGGCGGCCAGCAGCGTCGCGTCATCGGTCACGTCCATGCCATAGGTCCAGGCGCGCTCACCCGAGCCGACGTGGACCTGCCGTGCGGTCCGGGTGTCCCAGAGCCGCAGGGAACCGTCCTCGTTGGCCGAGGCGACCAGCGGCTGGTCCGGTACGAACACGGTCGAGACCACGTCGGTGGTGTGGCTGGCCAGCAACGTCCGGCCCGGCGGGGATCCGTCGGCGACCTTCCACAGCCGAACCGTTCCGTCCGCGCTGCCGGCGATCAGCGTCTCGCCGTCGGCGTCGACGAAATCCAGCGCGGCCAGCCAGCCGGTGCGTTCCCGCAGCGTCGCGCGCAGGCCACCTGTACGCGGGTCCCACACGCGGATCGTTCCGTCGGCGGCGCCGACCGCGAGCAGGGAGCTGGTCGCGTTGAACGCCAGGGTGCGGGCGAGGTGAGTGTCGCCGGGCAGCCGGGCCAGCTCACCGCCGGTAGCGAGGCTCCAGACCCGCGTCGTGTTCTCGCCGTCGTCGATCCAGGCCAGAAGCCGGCCGTCGGGCGAGAACCGCGATGCCCGGGCGCGCTGGTCCGGTGCGCCGAGCGCACCGGCGTCGCGGCGGGCACGCACGTCCCACAGGTGGACCTGGTCGCCGTAGGCCAACAGGGTCCCGTCCGGCGAGAAGCAGAGCGCCTTGACCCGATCCCGAGACCGGCGCAACGTCGCGATCCTCTCCCGGACGGTGAGGTCCCAGACGTACACCTCGCCGTCCCAGCAGCCGGCGGCCAGCAGCCGGCCCTCCGGGGAGAAAGCGAGCGACCGCACCCGGGAGGCGAGCCCGTCGAAGGTGGCGAGTTCCTCGGCCCCGGTGACGTCCCAGATCCGAACGCTGCCCGCGATGTCTCCGGCCGCGAGCAGAGAGCCGTCGGCGGAGAAGGCGACCGAGCGGATCCACTCGCCATGACCCCGCAGTACGGCGAGCGGCCGGCCGTCGGCGAGGTCCGAGAGGGCGACATGATGGCCGCTTCCATAGGCGATCAGGTCGTGCGCCGGCGAGATCGCCAGCGTCAGCCGGACGCCCGCGTCGATGATGACGTCGACGGGGTCACGGCCGGGCACGGCGGCGGCGGCGAGCTCGGGGTCCGCCCGCGACCGGTCCGGCGGGGTGGCGCCGAGCAGCGCGGCGCGTGCCCAGCGGCTGCCGGTGAGGACGGTGTCGGTCAGGTCGGTGTCGGCGAGGCGGGCCCGGCTCAGGTCGGCGTCGGTGAGGTTCGCGCCCGTCAGCCGCAGGCCGCGGGCGCGGACGCCGGTCAACCGTGCGTGGGTGAGGTCCGCGCCGTCGAGGGCGGTGTCGTCGAGGTTCGCGTCGGTGAGGTTGGCGCCCCTCAGGTCCGCGCCGGTCAGGTCGAGGCCGGCCAGGTCGGCACCCTCCAGATGGGCTCCGGCGAGCCGCGCGCCGCGGGCCACCGTCGGGTCGGCCCGCCGCGCGATCGTGAGGGCGTTCGCCCTGGCCGCCTGCCCGGAGTCCGGGTCGGCGAGCACGCGGCGCGCCCAGGCCGCCACCGCGTCGTCGCCGGAGACGCCGCGGACGAAATCGACCATGAGCGGGGACATCGCCCGCGCGGCCAGCACGTCCTCGCCGCCGGTCGGGTCGGGAGCGGTCCCGGCGGTCAGGCCGCCCGCGGCGGCGGCGGCGACCAGGTACTCCATCACCGACTGATGGATGAAGGTGAAGCCACCGTCCTCGGCGCGCACCAGGAGGCTGCCCGAGCCGACCATGTGCGCGGCCTGCCCGGAATCGAGCTGGCCGGCGTCGGCCCGGTCCGTCATCGCGTCGAGGGTCGCGCTGGTCGTCGCGGCCAGCTCCGAGAGGTTGATCATCTGATCAGTGGTGCGCCACAGCCGCAGCGCGAGCGCGGTGACGGCCTCCCGGCGCTCGTCCGCCGTGAGCGTCGGCCCGGCGCCCGGCGGGCGGGCCCGCTGTTCCTCGTGGCGGAGCCACTCGCCGATCAGCTCGCCGTACAGGTCCGCCGAACTGATCATTCCGGTCCTGGCCTGGACGGCGCGCAGCCGGTCGGTGTCCAGCGACGCGATGAAGCCCAGCATGCGCGGGTTGTGCGACAGCCCGAGCAGGTCGCGGATGTCGTGGATCAGCTTGAGGCGCTCACGGGCCCGCGCCGCGTCGCCGTGGTGCAGCCGGACGAGGAACTCCTCGATCTGCTGCTCGGTGAAGTCGCCCACCTCGGCGATCCGGCTCGCGGGCAGCAGCTCGACCCGGGCGCCGAGCGCGCCGCGGACCTGCCCGTGGGAGAGGAAGTGCTGGGTCCGGCTGGACACGACGATCTTCGCCTGGCCCTCGACGGCGTCGAGCAGCCGGCTGAGGTGCTCGGCCGCGGTCTCGTAGGTGACCCGCAACGCGAGTTCGTCGAACCCGTCGAACAGCAGTACCAGCCGGCCGCGGCGCAGCATGTACCGGAGCACCGACACGTCGACCCGCTGCTCGCCCGAGGCGACCAGATGGGCCGCGACCAGCTCGTCCACACTGTGCGCCTTCTCCATCGTGCGCAGGTCGATCAGCAGCGGGATCAGGTGCGGCCTGACCTGGGGGAGGGTGCGGGCCAGTTCGTGCAGGCAGAACGTCTTGCCCCGGCCGAAGTCACCCAGGATCAGCACGAACCGCGCCGAGTCCGCCGTCAGCCAGTCGACGATCTGCCCGAGCAGGTCCCCGCCGTCGTGGCCGGCCGGGCCGCGGCGCGGCGTCCCGCCGGACATCGTGCCATCCGCCGTGCCCGGGTCGGAGCTGCCTGGGCCGCCTTCGATCAGGCGGAACCGCTGCGGCAGGTAGAGCGCGGGCGGGTAGAGCCGGTCGGCCGCCAGCCGTTCGCTCTGGCGGCGCAGGTAGCCGCGCAGGTCCAGCAGGCCCTGGTACTCGACGAAGCTGCGCAGCCGCACGCCGCGTACGGCGGCATGGCGGACCAGCTCGTCCGGCGCCGGCAGCGGGCCCCCGTAGACGAGGTCCGAGGTCAGCTGCGGGTCGGTCGCCGCGTACTGGTGGTGCACGTGCTCGACGAACCGGTCGACGGCGCCCTCGTCGACGCCCTCCTCGGCGATCCCGACCGGCCGCTGCTCGAACACCGGCCCGTGCGGCACGGTGACCCGCAGGTACTCGGGCGTGACGCCGACGGGTGAGATGCGGGTGACCGTCGCGCCGGGGGACGAGAGCTCGGCGATCTCCGCGACTCGGTCGGCGAACGTCTCGCCGCGCCGGGTGCCGCGCGCGTCTTCGTTGGTAGGCGGGCCACCCACCCCGCGTTCACCGGTGCTTCGGCGGCCGCCGCCCGGCGGGTGACCGGAGGAGATTTCGCCGTCGGCGGCCGGTTGCCGCCGAGTCGGGCGGGGGAACGTCGCCGCGGCGTGTTCCCAGCGGGTCCGATAGGTGACTGTTCCTCCGGGGCCGACCTCGTCGGCGGGCCGCCAGGCGCCGGCGCGGCGGGAGAAGCGGCGGTCCAGCCTGGTCACCTCGCTGCGGCTGACCCGGACGAGCTGGTAGCGGACGGCGGCCTCGGCGGTCGGCACGGGGTGCGGCGGGTGCGCGCTGATCAGTGCTGTTCCGGAGCGCGGCAGCCGGGCCGGCGCCGCTGGCAACGGCCTGTTCGGCGCCGGCGCGCCATGCCCGTGCGCGGCGAGCAGGACGTTGAGATGGCCGCCGAGGATCAGGTCGGCGCCGTCGGCGTCCGCCGCCTTCGCCGAGTGCACCCGGTCGGCCGCGAGCGGCGGGTGGTGGCCGATGGCGACCCGGAACCAGCCGGCGCGTTCGTAGCCGGCGAGCCGGTCGGCGAACCAGCGAGCCTGCGCCTGGCCGACCTCGCCCCGGTCGTCCGCCGACCGGTGGCTCATCGTCATCGTCGAGTTCAGCCCCACGACGACGAGCCGCAGGTCCGGCATCGGGTAGAGGGTCCACTCCTGCCCTACGGCGAACGTCCGGTCGTCCAGCTCGCGGTAGAAGCCCGCGTGGAAGTCGACGAAGTGCCGCCACTTGCGCCAGTACGGCGGCGTCGGCTCGATCTCCTCGTCCTCGCAGGCGGCGAAGTAGGCGCGGGCCGCGGCGGCGCTCACGTCGCCGCGGCCGGGCACCAGGGCGATCCGGTGAACGGGCAGGCCCAGCCGCTCGGCCAGTCCCGCGAGCCGTGGCCCCGCCTGCTCGTATTCTCCGCGTCGACCTTCCACCGCGACCCCGGTGACGACCACCAGGTCCGGAGTGATCCCGGGGTTGGCGGCGAGCGCCGCGAGATCGTCAAGGAGCGCCGCGCCGTACGGGTCCTGGCCGGTGTCCGGCGCGTGGCCGGGACGTGGCGGCACGGCCAGGGCGGGCAGGTGCAGGAGCGTGATCGACGCCCGCTCGCCGCCGCGCGCCTCCGTGTGCTCGGCCGGCCCGGAGGCCGCCGGCGAGGTGGCGGGCCCGCCGACGGTGGAGCGTGACGGCGGTGGGCGGGTCCAGGCCGCGGGCGCGGCGGGCGCGGCCGGTGGCCGCTGGGACGACGGCGCCGGCGCCGGCCCCGGCCCCACGGTTGTCCGCCGCGCGAGCGCGGGCGGCATCGACGCCCGCGGGGCGGGCGGCAACGACGGTCGCGGCAGGCCCGGCGGCGCCGGTGGTGGGAGAGGCGGACCGGCTGGCCCTGGCAGAGACACGACGCCGTCGTCCGTGAGGAGCGCCAGATCGGGGCGGTCCGGCGCCGGGGTGCCGGATGTCGGCGACGGCCCCGGCGCCGGGGCTGGGAGGGCCATGGCGGCGCCGGTGGCCGGGAGCCTCAGCGTCGGAGCGGGCGGGGCGAGGTCGTAGCCGGGGAAGGGCGGTTCGTGACCCGGCTCGGGCGGGCCGGTATGCGGCTCCAGCAGCCCCCGCAGCACCGCCTGCGCGGCCGCGGCCTGGTCAAGACCGGCCAGCACGATCATGTTGATCGTGCCGAGAAGCGGCGGAAGTTCGCACGGCTCCACGAGCACCGGCAGGAGGAAACCGTCCCGGTCGTGCGCGATCCGCATCCCGGCCTGCCACTCCTCCCGCACCCAGGACGAGCGGTCGAGGTAGGACGGCGAGATCACCGCGATCATTCGGTCGGCGCGGGCGAGCGCGGCGTTTATCTGGTCGACGAAGTTCGCCCCGAGCGGGAACGAGCGCCGGTAGAAGGCGACCTCGTGGCCGGCGCTGCGCAGCACGTGGTCCAGCCACCTGCCCCACCGTTCGTCCGGCCCCGCCACGCTGAGAAAGATCCGCGCCGGGTCACCCGTTGGCGGACCAGTCTCTCCCCACACGTCCTGATGGTCCCAGAACCGGGTGCCCCGCAGAAGAAAACGGCGAATACACTCCCTCTTGACCGGTTGAGGCGATCGACAAGAATGGGACTCTCGCCCGATTGTCGGCGAAATGCGGTAGATGTGCGGGCGCTCCCGGTCGAGCCCGGGTTTACCGAGTCAGCCGGCGCGCCGGGGCCGCTCGGGGCGCTGCTGGCGGTTCCGATGACTCTGCTGGCCAAGGCCCTGCTCGTCGACGCCGACCCCGCGGCCCGGTGGCTGCGTCCGCTACCGGGCGACACGGCAGCCGAGGGCCTGACGGCTGACGTTGTGACATCCGCCCGCCCAGGAAGGTAGCCACCAGCCTGTCCGGCTGAGCCGGCCCGTCTGCGGCGAGACGGGCCAGCGGGTTGCCGTCTCCGGGTGGCCCCGAAGGCCGTGGTGATCTCCGGGGCGGTCTCACGGATAGGTCAGCTCGGGTCGAACTCGCCCCCGCGGACGCCGGTGAGGAACGCGTCCCATTCGGAGTTGCTGAAGGCGAGGACCGGGCCCTTCGGGTCGGTGGAGTCGCGCAGCAGCATGCCGCCGTGGACGGGGGCCGCCTCGACGCAGTCGACGCGATAGGGGCTGGCGGAACTCTTGTGCCAGGCGAGCTGGTCCTGGTCGACGGTCGCGAGCGTGGATCGCATGTCTCGGCTCATGGCTGTCCTCCTGAGTGTGGATGGACCTGGCGTACGGCTCGGGGTGGAGTCGCACTGATCCAGTGTGAAATGCCATCAGTCGTGATCGCAATCCGTGCTTGCCATGACACGGTAGGTGAGATCGGGCTGGCGCTGTGCCGGATGACGTGGATGACCTGGAGGGGCGCGGGTGTCGCCCACTGCTCAGCGCCGGCCGGCCGGCTGAGCCCGGCCGGCCGCCGATCCGGGCGTGCCTCCCGCGCCCCGAGGCTCCGGGCGTCAGGCGGACGGCCGGTTGCCCAGCATGTCGGCGTTCGCGGCGGCCTTCGCGACCAGGTCGGGGATGACCTCGCCCAGCTCGCCCGGCTCCCACTTGCCCTCGCGGTTCACCGACGGGCCGTTCACCCAGCCTTCGGTGACGCTGATGAAGCCGCCGGCGACGGAGAACACCCGGCCGGTGACGCCGTTCGACTGCGGCGAGCCAAGCCAGACGACCAGCGGGGAGATGTTCTCCGGTCCCAGCGGGTTCCAGTCGGCCTCCGCCTGGGACTGCTCCTTGAGGTCCTCTTCCTGCTTCTTGACGAAGCCGAGGTCCTCGGTCATCCGGGTGAGCGCGGTCGGGGCGATCGCGTTGACGGTGACCCCGTAGCGGCCCAGCTCCGTAGCGGCGATGACGGTGAACGCGGCGATGCCGGCCTTCGCGGCGCCGTAGTTCGTCTGGCCGACGTTGCCGAAGATGCCCGACGGCGACGAGGTGTTGATGATGCGGGCGTCGTTGGTCTCGCCGGCCTTGGACCGGTCCCGCCAGTAGGCGGCGGCGTGGTGCGCCACGCCGAAGGTGCCCTTCAGGTGCACCTTGATGACCGCGTCCCACTCGGCCTCGGTCATGTTCACCAGCATCCGGTCGCGCAGGATGCCGGCGTTGTTCACGACGACGTCCAGCCGGCCGAAGGTGTCGATGGCCTGGTCGACGAGGCTCTTGGAGCCGTCCCAGGTCGAGATGTCCTCGGTGTTCGCGACCGCCTCGCCGCCCCCCGCGACGATCTCGGCGGCGACGGACTGCGCCGGGCCGGCCGAGGCACCGGTGCCGTCCCGGGCGCCGCCGAGGTCGTTGACGACGACCTTCGCGCCCTCGGCGGCGAACGCGAGCGCGTGCTCCCGGCCGATGCCGCCACCCGCGCCGGTGATGACGACGACGCGCCCCTCGCAGATCCCGCTCATGCCCGGACTCCTCTTGTCACGTGTCGAGTTCCGTTCTGTGCTGCTCTGTCGATCTCGTCTGTGCGCGGGACGAACCACGCCCGTCTGACTTCCTATACGCCCAACGGCCGAGGAGGTCAGGTACCGCCAGACCTCGCCCACCCAACCGCTACCCGCGCACCGGCGAGCCCGCCGGCCCGCCGGCCCGCCGGCCGGGCCACCGTGCCAGCCCCGCCAGCCGCGGCGCGGAACGGCGCGGCCAGCCCGACTCCAGAGCCGTTCTCCCGCGTCGAGCGGCGCGCGCCGTCCCCGCCGACCTTGCGCCGCCGAAGCCGGGTGGGGAGCCGGACGTCATCGTGTCGCGCCTGCCCGTCACGAGCCAGCGAACGGGCGGTGAGCTCCGTCGTCCGGTCCCGTCCGGTGTGCGCCAAGGCGTCCGGGTGGGCAGGATGGATGACGGCGCGTGCCGTGGCCCCAACCGGCGGTGCTCTTGGTTCGCCCCAGAGCGCGGGGTCCCGCCGATTCTTGCGCCAGCAGGGATCGACGGGGGAGCAGTGCCGTACCGATGCTGGACCGCGAGCAGATACGGACGGGTGCCGTGCAGGAGAGTGACTTCACCGAGGTACTGGCCTCGGTGCGACGGTTCGTTCGCGAACGGGTCGTGCCGCTGGAGCAGGAGATAGAGGAGACCGACGAGATACCGGCGGCGCTGCGGGCCGAGGCCGCCGAGATGGGACTGTTCGGGTTCGCGATTCCGGAGCTCTACGGCGGGCTCGGTCTGTCGATGAGCGAGGAGGCCCGGCTTGTCTCCGAGCTCGGCTACACGACGCCGGCGTTCCGGTCGATGTTCGGGACGAACAACGGGATCGCCGGTCATGTGCTGCTCGAGGGCGCGACCGAGGAGCAGAAAAAGACCTGGCTGCCGAAGATCGCCTCGGGGGAGTGGACCGCGTCGTTCGCGCTGACCGAGCAGGGCGCCGGCTCCGACCCGTCCGGCCTGGCCACCACCGCCGTCCGCGACGGCGACGACTGGGTGATCAACGGGTCCAAGCGGTTCATCACCAACGCGCCGCTCGCCGACGTCTTCATGGTCTTCGCCCGCACCGACCCGCACGCCTCGTCCAGCCGGGGCATCACCACGTTCATGGTCGAGAAGGACACCGCCGGCCTGTCCGTCGGCCCGCGCGACCACAAGATGGGCCAGGCGGGTGCCTGGACCGCCGACGTCTACCTCGACAACGTGCGGGTGCGGCCGTCGGCGCTCATCGGCGGGGAGGACGGCGTCGGGCGGGGCTACGCGACCGCGATGCGCTGCCTCGCGCACGGCCGGATCCACATCGCCGCGCTGTGCGTCGGCATGTCCCAGCGGCTGGTCGACGAGTCCGTCTCGTACGCGGCCAGCCGGGAGCAGGGCGGCGCGGTGATCGGCACCTACCAGCTGATCCAGGGCCTGATCGCCGACTCGGCGACCGACCTCTACGCCGCCCGCGCGCTGGTCGCCGACGTCGCCGCCAAGTTCGACGACGGCAGCGACAAGCGGATCGGACCGTCCTGCGCCAAGTACTTCGCCTCAGAGGCGGTCGGGCGGATCGCCGATCGGGCGGTGCAGATCCACGGCGGTTCCGGCTACATCCGCGGCGTCCCGGTGGAGCGTTTCTACCGCGACGCCCGGCTGTTCCGGATTTATGAGGGCACCAGCCAGATCCAGCAGATCGTCATCGCCCGAGGCCTGCTGGCCCAGGCCGGCTCCTGAGGCGGTCCGGCGGCGGACGCTCCGCGCCCGCCGCCGGGCGCCGCCTCGGGGTCCCTGCCGGATCGGCGGAGCTTGCGGAGCCGATCTGGGAGGTCCGGGACGCTCCGCGCCCGACGGGCTGGTTACGGGCCGGGGTGTGTGGCGGTGGCTCAGGTGGTTCGGGGCCGGTCGGGTGGGTGCGTTGACAGCAGCGCCGATGCGCGGTCACTAGCCGCGGACGGGATCTCCGGGAGGCTGGCGTGCGCTGGTCTCCCGGAGATCCCGTGGCAGCGGGACCGGATCAGTGCGGGACGACGAAGGTGGCCTGGCCTTTGATGTGGGTGCCGCCGGTCTGGCGGGTGACGAGCAGGTCCAGGTCGACGAGGCGCTGGCCGGCCTCCTCGCGCAACCCGGTCACGGTGGCGCGGTAGGTGAGCACGTCGCCCGGCCAGGCCTGCTCGCGGAACTGGACGCCGTACCGGCGAAGGTTCGCCGCGCCGAAGCAGTCCGTCACGTAGGTGCCCAGCACGCCGGCCTGCAGCATCCCGACGGCGAACACGGTCGGGAACCCGGCCGCCTGTGCGAACTCCTCGTCGTGGTGGATGGGGTTCATATCGCCGGACGCGCCCTGGTAGCGGACGAAGTCCGTGCGGGTGAGCGGCTGGTCGATGAGCGGCGCGGGGCCGAGGCCCACCGCCAGGTCCTCCCAGGCCGGTCTCGGGCCGAGCACCGGAGCGCTGGCCTCGCCGGTGCCGAGGTCGACGGTCGTGGTCATCGGGCGTCGTCCTTCCCGCCGTCGGCCGCGTTGGCCGCCTTCGGCGCCTGACTCGTGACGATCACGGTGTTCTTCGCCTCGGCGACCAGGCGGCCATCGGGCGTGCGGAACTCGTTGACGACCTCGATGAACCGCATCGTGCCGCCACGGCGGCCCTCCTTGACATAGTCGGCGGCGATCTTGGCCCGGCCGACCAGCCGGATGCCCGCGCGCGGCGGTTCGCCGTGGAAGACGAACTCCTGGCCGCCGTGCAGCACGCGCCCCAGGTCGATCTCCTCGTACCCTTCGACGTCGTCCCATGGCACACCAGCGCCGTCGGACCAGAACGCGGAGGTCATCAGGAAGGTGGCCGGCGAGACCGGCCGCTCGGCCGTCAGGTAGTCGGGGTTGCGCGACTTGGTCGCCCTGGCGAACTCGCGGATCTTGCCGAGTTCGACCTCCATCGTGTAGCCCGGTGCGGGCATGGGGCTCCTTCCCTCGCGACGCGGCTCCGGGCCGCCGGGTCGCGACGGACGCGGGCGGGCACGCGCGGCGATGCGCTGGGCCGACGGAGGTGGGCGAGCCTCGCGCCTCCGGAGGTCACCAGATCCTGTCCCGATCGATCGATATCGGGTCTTGCAAGGCTGCCACGGACTCGCCTCGGATGCACCTAGATCGCCCGCCGGGCGGGAACTCTCGTGCTCCGGCCCTGCCCGCGATCTCTGTCTCCAGGTGCCGGACACGCCGGTGCGTCCGCCGGCAGGCGCCCCGTGCCCGGCTGTCGGCCGCGGCGGACGGTCGCCGTCTGGGCGGTCGCCATCCGGTTCGTCATCATGTGGACGGTCGTCACAGAAACGAGCAAACCGTCCACGGATACCTGCTCTCAGCCCTAGGCTCGGCGGAGATGGAGCAACGTGCGGCGGAGGAGCGGCAACGCGGCGAGAGTCTCAGCCGGCGCGGCAATGCCGAGGGAAGCCGCGCCCCCGACGCCTACGCGCGGCGGGCGCCGCGCCCTGAGGAGCCGCCCCCGCCGCCCCCGTCGGCGCCGGCCGGGCGGCACCGATCTCCGTGGGGTCGGTCGGGGCGGATCCTGCCGATCCGGTGGGGCCGGATCGTGGCCGGCTCCGTCGTCGCCCTCACGGTGGTCGGCGTCCTCATCGGCTACGCGCTGCTCAGCGGCAGCGGTCCGAAGATGGCCGGTACCTCGAGCGGTGGCTCGGCGCCTGTCAGCCGGCCGACGGATGACACCAACCGTGTCACGGTCGCCGGCCCTTCGTCGACGGGCGCTGGGGCGGGGCCGAACAGCGTGAGCGCCAGCCCCGCGCCGGGCACGGTCCTCGGGCTGCTGCCCACCGGGCCCCCGGTCCCGCCGCCACCCACGGCCTCGCGCCCGGCGTCGACGCTTGTCGCCACCCCCGCCGGGCCCCGGAGCACCGGTCCCGTGCTCACCCTGGGGCGGACGTCCGTCAGCCTCGGACAGGTCGACTCCACCGACACCGTCGACCTCACCAACACGGGTACCGAGGCCTTCACGATCCGGACCGGCGGCGCGCCGTCCTACCTGGACGCGACACCGCGTGCGACCCGCCTCGACCCGGGCTACCGCACCCAGCTGGTCATCAGCCTGGACCGTTCGGCCGCGCCGGTGGGCCAGCTCGACATCCCGATCACCGTCGCCCCGGTCTCGGGGACCGGCGGCGGGACGATCCACGTGACGGCCGTCGTCACCGCCGGGCCGAGGATTCTTTCCGCCGCCGCCGCGCCGTCGTCGCTGCGCGCCCAGGCCTGTGCCACCGACCAGGCCCCGGCGACCGGCACCCTGACCGTCGAGGTCCAGGACCCGGTCGGCATGTCCGGCGGCACCGTCGCGACAACCGCCCCGAACGGCGCCACCGCGACGGTCGCGCTCCAGCTCGGCTCCACCACCGACGACAGGTCCACCTGGACCGCCCAGCTGGGCCCCTCCGCGACCGCAGGCACCCTCGCCTACACGGTGACCGTCAAGGACCTCAACAACCGCGTGGCCACCAAGCAGGGCTCCCTGACCGTCGCCGAGTGCTCCTAGCGCCGCGCCCGGTGCCGCCCGCCAACGTTCGCCCGCCAGTACACGACTGATAGATCATCGCCACCGTGTCGTCGTAGTCGTGGGTCGGGCCAGATCGCGACGGTGACAACACGGCCGCGGCGATCATGAATGATCGTGGATGGGGTAGACCCTTGCTGCCGCGGCGCTGGCACCGCACGCTCCCGGCACGGCACGTTCCCAGCATCGCGGGATCCGGGCATCGCGGGATCCGGGCACCGTACGCCGCTCGTTGCCCGGGCGTCGCGCGGGTGGCGGGTGCGTAACCGCGGGCGGCCTCGCGACAGCGTGCCAGCGCCTGTGACGTTCAAGAAGCGTATTCGTTACCCGGAACAGCGCGATGGGGCGGCGGAATGCACCTGGGCATCGACTTCGGGTGCCGAACGGTGACCGGTCCCAAGCGTGACGTCAAAGCGGAGCCGACGGCGTTCGGATTCCGCTCCCAACCTGAGGCGCGCTGTTGTGTACCCTTCCGCCCGAGAGTTAAACCGGCACTCGCGTTGTAATGCTGAACTTGCGCCACGCCCAAGAGTGACCGCGACCCGACGTCACTGAAGGTGGTGAGCCAAGAAGTTGTGAACGCAACTTCGCCAACGCCGTCGGCGGCTACAAACAAGTGGAACGACGCCGCGGTCAAGCGACGAGAAACGGGAGAGGCCGACGTCGCCGCCCAGCGGCGATGAAAAGGCTGCGCGCCACGTCATCGTGAGGCGACAACGAGCCGAAGGGGGCCGGAGCCTCGTCTGCGCCGGGGCTCCGGGGGCAGCCCCGGAACGACATTGCGGGCTGCGGACTGTCGGCCGAAAGGGCCGGCGAGTAGGGCAAGTTTGCGTACCGCCCGGCTCGGGGGGTACCGGGCGGTACTTTTTCGATAGTGGCATCTACCGGTGGGTTGCACAAGACACCAACTCAACAAATCCATGTTGGCGTCTGGACGCGAGCGTTGATCGGGCCTGTATCCAGACCACGCCGGGCCAACCGTGGAAGTCCACTCGACGTGGTCAGGCGGGGCGGCGGTAGACACGGGTCGCGGTGAGGACGCCGGTGGCGGCATCCGGGCGGCCGCCGGCGGCCGGCAGGCCGCGGCGCAGATGTTCCTCGACGCGGAGGTATTTCAGGCCGGCGCGCAGGTCGGCATCGTTCCGTAGCCTGATCACCAGCGGGAAGGCGGCCAGGGCGGCCGTGTCGAACAGGCCGGTGGTGTAGACGAGCTGGACACCGAGCCGGTCGGCGACGGCAAGCTGCAGGTCGAGCAGGTAGCCGGCGGAGGCGCGGCCGATCGGGTTGTCGAGGAACAGCACGCCGGCGTGCGGGGTGCGCAGCTGGCCCCTGTCGTTGGCGCGCAGCGCCGCCATCGTGCAGTAAAGGATGATGGCCGCGGTGAGCTGCTGGCCGCCGGAGAACACGTCGCCAAGCTCGGACACCCGGACCCGCTCGGTGCGCAGCACCGCGTCCGGCTTGAGCACCTCGACCCGCACGCCGCGCGGGAGGGCGGCGCGCACCCCGCGCAGGAGCAGCGCCATCCCGTCCAGCCGTGCCATCGGCGCCCGGCCGCCACCGGCGGCGGCGCCTGCGCCGGCCGCCTGGCCTCCCGGCACCGCCGCCGCGGGCCCACCTTGCCCGGCCGCCGCGGGCCGGCCCTGCGCGGCCGCGGCGTCGACGACGTCGCCGAGCGCGTCGGCGAGCGTCGCCGCCTCGGGATCCGCGAACGAGATCCGCAGAAACTCCTGGCCGGACCAGTCGCCGAGCTGGTCGGGCAGCCGGGACAGCCGCTGCGCGGCGCGCAGCGTGCCGAGCGCGGCACGGACCATGCCCTCCAGCCGGGCCACGATCGCCGCCCGGTTGCGGCCGATGTGCGCGAGGTCGTCGTCGAGGCTGCGCAGCCGGGGTGCCAGCGCGTCGGCCCAGGCGACGGCGTTCGCCGCGACCGCCTCGCGCCCGGCGCGGACCATCTGGCGGCGGGCGGGCGCCCGGACGCCCTCGAACCGATCCTGCCCGGCCCAGGCGGCGACGGCGTCCGCCGCGGCGCGCACGGCGGCGGCGGCCGTCGCGAGCCGCGCGGTCGCCGCCCGCCAGCTGTCGCGGGCCGACCGCGCCGCGGAACGGGCCTCCTCGGGACCACCTCCGAACGTGGCGGCCCCGGCCGGCCCGCCGGCGCCCGTACCACCGGCCGCCGCGCCGCCCGCGGTCGCGACGTCGTCGCCGGGGTTCTCGCCAGACCGGCGAATCCGAGCTGGCTGATCCGCCGGGAGGTCCGCCGGCCGGTCCGGGGCGTTCGCGGTGTCGGCGATCGCCTCGGTGAGCGTGTCGGCGACGGCGCGGAACGCGGCGAGCGTGCCGTCGTGCTGACTGGCGAGCACCCCGAGCCGCTCACGCCCCGCCCTGGCGCGCCCGAGCTCCGTCTCGGCGGCGCGGACGGCGGCGAACGCCCGTCCCAGCAGTTCCTCGGCGTGCCGTGCGTCGGCGGGCACCTGGTCGCCGGTCAGCGGGCCAGCGCGTCGGCGACGCGCCTCCTCACTGGTGGCGCGGACCTCCTCGCGCAGGCCGCCGACCCGCTCCCGCATCTCGTCCAGCTCGGCGGTCAGTGCCTCGGCGCGCCGCCCGGCCGTGGCGGCGGCCGCGGCGCGCGAGGCCGCGTCGGCGCCGTCGGGCCCGTCCAGCAGCTCGCGCGCGGCCCGCCGGACCTCGGGCGTGAGCGCATCCAGAGCGGCCCGGGCCGCGGCCTCCTCCCGGCGGGCCAGCTCCAGCGCGGCGGTCAGGTCGGCGCCGACGGCGACCTGCTGGTACGTCCGGGTCGCCGCCTCGTAGCGGGCCCGCAGCACCGCCACCGCGACCCGCGGCGCCTCGTCACCTCCGCCTGCGCCCGGCACGCCACCATGGCCTTGACCGCCGCCGGCTCCCGGGCCGCTCCCGGTCTCGGCGGCACTGTCGACCTCCGCGCCCGCGCCGATGACCTCGGCGGCCTCGGCTCGGGCCGCGTCCGCGGTGCGGCGGGCGCCGTCCGCCTCGCGGCGCGCCTCGGCGCCGGCGCGGCGGGCGGTGGTGGCGGCGGCGCGGTGCGCCTCGGCCGCCGCGGCCAGCCGCGCGGCGGTCGCGGCCAGCTCGTCCGCGTGGGCGAGGTCCTCGACCGGGCTGCCGATCGCGCGGGCCAGCCGGTCGAGCTCGCCGGCCCTGGCCACGGCGCGCTGCTCGGCCGCGCGCAGCGACTCGACGGCGGCGAACGCCCCGTCCGCCGCGGCCCGGGCCTCCTCGGCCCGCGCCGTCGTCCCGGCGAGCGCGCTCGCGGCGTCGGCCGCGGCGTCCCGGGCGGCGGCGAGCTTCGCGGCCAGCGCCGCGACCCGGCCCGGTGGGCAGGTGCGCCGCCAGCCCATGAGCGCGGCCGTCAATGCCCTGTCCGCCTCGACCCTCGCGGAGAGCTCGGCCGTGAGCCGGGCCCGGTCGTCCTGGCGCCGCTGGGTCGCGGACCGCTCTGTGGCGGCCGCGTCCGTGTCGTACAGTGCCGGGTTCGGCGGCACGACGAACACCAGCCCGTCAGACGCCGGTCCGTCGCTGGCGCGGCTCACGCGCTCCGCGCCCTCGGCGGGGCCGGCCACGTCGTCAGGGCCGGCCGCGGTACCAAGACCAGCCGCGGTGCCAAGGCCGGCCGCGCCGCGGGCGGCGGCCGCGCCGCGGGGAGCGGCGAACGCGGCCGGCGTGGCGACGGTGACGGCCGCGTTGGGGAGAAGGCGGGCGGCGAGGAGGACCTCGCGGGCGCGCGCGAGCGTGGCGCCCGCGCCGTCCGGGTCCCGCGCGGTGACGACTACCCCGTCGGCGACGTCGGGACGCCCGCGCCACACGGCCTCGCGGTCGGCGACGGGCACCGCGCGCGCCAGGTACGCCCAGCCGGGCTCGGCCGCGATCCCGGCCCCGGTCAGCGCCGCGCACACCGCGAGCACCTCGGGCCGGGCCGGGCGAAGGTCGTCGTCGCCGAGCGCGGCGAGCACCCGACGGTCCGCGTCGGACTCGACGGTCAGCTCCAGCCTGCGCCGCTCGCCCGCCGCCACGGCGGCCCGCAGCGCCGCGAGGGCCTCCTCGGCCACCCTGTCCAGTCCCGCCGCGGCGGCGGGGGCCGCCGCCGCGAGGCCGAGCAGGGCGGCGATCCTGCCGTCGGCGGTGACGGCCGCGGCGTCGTCGTCGGCAGCCGCGACCTGGTCGGTGAGCGCCGCGGCCCTCGCCTGGGCGGCGTCGCCGGCCCGCTCGGCCCGCCGGCTCGCCTCGGCCGTCGCGGTGCGCTCCCGGTCCAGCCGGCCGACCTCCGCGAGAGCCTCCTGGACCGCCGTTGCCGCGGCGCGAGCCGCGTCGGCCGCGTCCGCCGCGGCCTCGCCCAACGATGCGTGGCCGATGGCCGTGTCCCCGGACACGCCGAGCGACCACGGTCGGTCCGGCAGAGACGAAGCGTGGTCGGCTGTCGTGTCTGGAGGGTCGCCCACCGACCACGATCCGGCGCCGGCGCCGCTGCCCGCACTGTCGACGTCGGCAGCGGTCCTGGCGGTGCCGGGGAGCAGGCCGCCGGCGGCCGCGGCGGCCAGCGCGGTCGCGGCCGCCTCGACCCGGTCCCGGGCCGCGCGTTCGCCGGCGCGGGCGGTGGCGGCCTCGTCGAGGGCGCGGCGCTCGGCCTCGGCCGCCGTCTCGGCATCCTGGTCCTGCCCGGTCGCGCGCCGCTCGGCCTCGTCGGCGGCGGCGCGGGCGCGAGCCGCGGCCGCCAGCAGCCCGGCGACCAGCGCGCGGGCGGCGGAGTCCCGGTCGGCCAGCGCCGGCGCGGCGGTGTCACGGGCCTCGGTGACCAGCGTTGTCAGCCGGGCCGCCTCGGCGCTCGCCGCCGCGAGCCGCAGCGTGTCCGCGCTCGCCCGCCAGCCCTCGACCACCGTCGCCGTCGCCTTCGCCGCGGTGACCAGCTCGTCGCGGGCCGCCTGAGCGTCGGCGAGGCGCAGCTCGGCGAGCCGGCGGCGCAGCGCGGCCACCAGGTCGCCGGCGTGCGCCCGGCCCCCTTCGGCGGTGGCCTCCGCGTCGCCGGCCGCCGCGAGCTGGGCCGTGAGCCCCGCGCGGTCGGCCTCACCGGCCCGCAGCCGTCCGTCCACTCCCGCGGCGAGCCGGGCGATCTCGACGCGGGCGGCGTCCAGCCCCACCTGGGCCACGTCCCGGTCGCGCAGGGTGTCGACGAGGACGGACAGCCGGTCCAGCGCGCCCGCGACGAAGTCGCGCTCGGCGGCGAGCGCCGCCCGCTCGGCGAGCTTGGCCGCGTAGCCGTCGACGACCTCGGCCACGCCGGCGGGGTCCTCCGGTGGTGTCACCGCGCGCAGCAGGAAGTCGACGAACCCCTCGTCGGTGGTGAACGCGAACGCCTCCGCCGCCTCACCCTCGCCGGCGTTCATGGCGCGCTGGTAGCGGAACAGCTCCGGGTCGAGGCCAAGGGCGTCCAGGTGCTCCAGCCAGGCGCCCTGATGAGTCTCCCAGGTCAGGTCGAGCGCCGGGTCGGCGGCGTGCGCGTGGGTCATCGCCTCGCGGAACCCGGCGAGCGTCACCAGCCGGCCGTCGCGGCGTAGTGGGAGGGTCGTGAGGTCTGTGCCACCAGGGCCGCCGGACGGGCGGAACGAATACCAGGCGTCGGCGAGCCGGCCGCCGTCGGCCGGGCCACGCCCGCGCCACTCGCTCACCTTGCCGGTCACGACCCGCTCGCCGGTCACCGCGTGCTGCCACTCGCAGATCACCTGGCCGCAGTCCCTGGGCAGCACGAAGTTGTCCAGCACCCGTCCGTTGGACGTGCCGACGACGTGCCGGCGCCCCGGCAGCACGACGGAGAAGATCAGCTTCATCAGCACGCTCTTGCCGCCGCCGTTCTCCAGGAACAGCACGGTGGCCGGCGACGCCCGCCGCCGCACCGGCGGCTCCCCGCCCAGCTGCCACCCGGCCGGCGCCGCGTCAGCCGACGGGCCGCTACCTGGTGCGCCGGCCGTCAGACCCGTGGTGGCGGCGGAGCTGGCCCCCGCACCGGTCTCCGTGCCGGCGTCCGGGCCCGTGCCTCCCGGATCACCGGCACCGCCTGCCGCTGGCGGCGGCGCCGGCTGGGCGGAGACGAGGTCGAACATCGAGTCCTGACGCGGCCCCGCCACCGGCCCGCCGACGCCGGAGAAGTCGAGCAGCACGTCGCCGAAGCGGGCACCCCGAGGCCCGATCGAGTGCAACCGCACCCGTGCCAGCTCATACATCGGCGCGCCCCTCGGCCGGGGTTCCCGCCGGATCCGCGGAGGTCGCGGGCGCGCAGGCGTCGAGGAGGTCGGGAGCGGACGGGACGACACGCAGGCCGCCGTCGGGGGTGGCGACGGTGACGACGCCGAGCGCGAGCAGCTCCTCCATCGCCGCGTCGGCGGCCAGCTCGCGGACCTGCACCTGGTAGCGCGGGGTGGTGCGGAACGTGCCGCCGCCCTCCTCGCCGACCTGGACCAGACAGCCCGACTCGACGAGGAACCCCATGGCCCGGGCGATGATCCCGGTCGTCGACCCGGAGAGCCTGCGCGAGTCCCTGGTCGTCCCGGTCGCCGGCCTGCGGGCGTAGAGCCGCCAGGCCGCCTCCAGCCGTGGTTCGTCCTCCGGCGGCGGGTCGCCGGGGCCGGGGACGGCGGAGCCGCTGGCCCCGGCCTCGAGCAGCCGGGCGGCCTCCCGGACGAACGCGTCCACCCCGTCGACGCTGACCCGCCCGACATAGGAGTCGTCGGTGAGGTCGGCCGGGCGGGGAAACGCGAGCGCGGCGATCGCGAGCTGCGCCAGCGCGTGCAGCATCCGGTCGGCGGCGCGGTGCTCGCCGCCGGCGCGCCGGGCGTAGTCGCTGATCCGCACGGTGAAGGCCGAATCCGCGGTGCCGCCGGCGACCAGCCCCGCCCGGTCGGAGACATCCAGGACGACGATGCCCAGCCCGTCCGCGACCGCGTGCGTCAGCGCCGCGAAGCCGGGCTCGTGCACGTAGCGGCGGACCAGTTCGCGGTAGCGCGCGTCCCGCGCCGGCACCAGCCGGGGCCGCAGCCCGAACGCCACCAGCTCCGCCGCGTCCCGCGCCACCGCCTCGACCGGCGGGCCTCCGCCCCGCCAGGACGGTGTGGCCGTGCCGGCGTCATCCTCGGCCGCCTCGACGGGCAGGTTCACCGCGCACCCACCAGGTCGGTCGTGGTGGCGGTGGGCGCGGCCTGTCCGCCCTCGCCGGTCCTGGTCTCCGGCTCGGTGCCGGCGCCGGTAGCCCTGGTCCCAGCGGATTCGGTCCCGGTGGCCTTGGTCTCGGCAACGTCGGACTCGGCGGCTTCGGTCTCAGCGGCCTCGGCCTCGGCCTCGGTTGGGCCGGGGCGGTCGGTGACCGTGACGCGGCCGACGAGCAGGTCGGCGCCGGCGAACTCGGGGTCGTCCAGCGGCGTGCCGTCGTCGACCGCGAGCAGCGGCCGCTCGCCGGCCGCCGCCTCGGCGCCGTCAGCCGGACCCGGGTGGCTGGCCGCGGCGTCGCCGACGCGTCCGGGTTTCCCGCCGAGCCGGTGTGGCTGGCCAGGCAGGTCCGCGACCGCGGCGAGCCGTGGGCTCACGGCGTGCAGCGTGAGCAGGGCGAGCAGCTGGGCCACCTCGAGGGCGACGGCCTCGCTGCCCGCCCGGGCCCTGGCCTCGGCGAGCAGGCCGGACAGCCGCCGCGGCGCGTCCGGGTCGATCTCGTCGAGCAGCTCGAGCGCGAGCCCCCACGCGTCGTCGCCGAACCGGGGCGGTTCCTCCCAGGCGACCAGCTCGGCCTCCGGGACCGGCGCGCCCAGGGTGTCGCGCTCGGCCGGCGGGCGCAGCAACGCGTCGACCAGGTCGGCCAGGCGCGGCGCGCGCGGCGGACGGACCCCGGCGGCACCGGGGAAGAAGGCCGCGGCCACCTGGCTCGCCTCGCCGAGCGGGCGGGCGAGCGTCGGCGCGAGCAGCTGGGTGTACAGGTCGACACCGGTCCCGCCGCCAGCCGCCGGAGCCGCGAACTGCTGGCGGTCCTGCTCCGCCCGGAACACCGCGAACGCCTCCTGCAGGCGGGCCTGCAGCTGGGTGTGCCGGCGCACGCAGTCCGCGACGATGGTGACGAGGTCGGCCGCGGCCCGCTTGTGCGCCGGGTCCTCGGCCGAGTCGCGGTAGCGGCGGATGTGGGTGAGGATCGCGTTCTCGTGCCGGTACCGGGCCTCGACGTGGCCGAGCGCCTCGTCGACCAGCGCCGGCAGCGTGTGCAGCCAGTCGACGGACAGCACGTCGCGCCGGGTGCCTTCCAGGCTCCGGCGCAGCTGCTCGGCGTACTGCACGGTCCGGTAGCGGGCCGCCTCGGCGGCCGTGCGCGCGTCGGAGAGCCGGCCACGGCGGATCAGGTTGTCCAGCGTCACCTCGGCGGCGACCTGGGCGGAGGTGACGTCGGTGTCCAGCGCCCCGACGAGCACGGTGACGGCCTCGTCGGTGGCGCGCAGGTAGATCTCGCCGGCAGGGTCGGCGAGCTCGACGAGCAGCTTGAAGTCGAACCTGCGCCGCTCGTAGCGGCCGTCCGGGTGGTACGTGCCGTAGACCGTGTCGAAGCCGCGGTCGACGCTGCCCACGTTGATCAGGTTGTCGAGCACCCAGCGGGCGGCCCGCTCGTGCTCGGCCGCGGGCCGCCGCGGTGCCTGCGCGGCGGCGAGCGGGGTGAGGCGGCGCAGCACCTGGTCGTGGCTGGCGCCCCGGTCGAAGTCCATCGCGACCGTCACCAGGTCGATGGCGTGCAGCGCCAGCTCCGCCATCGCGTAGACGGCGAAGTCGGCGCCGTCGAGCAGGCGCTTGCGCGCGTCCAGGTCATGCAGCGGCGCCGTCAGCGCCAGCGCCTTCAACCGGCGGGCCATCCCGTCGTCGGCCGCGCCCGGCGCCGTGCCCCGGGCGACCGCCGAGCCCGGCGCCGTGCCCCGGGCGACCGCCGAGCCCGGCGCCGTGCCCCGGGCGACCGCCGAGCCGTCCCGGCCGCCGGCCGGCCCGGCCGCGCCGAGGACGCGGGCCGCGCCGCCGGGATAGGGCGGTGCGTCCGGGGGCTCGGTCGGGATCGGCGGGCACATCGGACGAAGGTTACCGGCGACGCGGCCGAGGCCGGCCGGCCACGAGCGCCAGCCGCCGCGCTGAGTCATCGAATCGACACGGAGGTGGAGGAAGCAGGGCTCACCGGCACGGTCAACGGGGGCGTGGCAACGGGTGTACGGCGTCTGCCAGCGGACAAGATTCAGTCTTCCGATTTGTATGGGCAGTACTAGGCTTTGTGGCCATGGCCTCCGTGTCCCTGTCAAAGGGTGGAAACGTCTCCCTCAGCAAGGCCGCCCCGAACCTGACCACGGTCACCGTCGGTCTCGGCTGGCAGGTCCGGCAGACCTCCGGCGCGCCGTACGACCTCGATGCGTCCGCGATCGTCGTGGACGACCGGGGCCGTGTGCTGTCCGACAGCTACTTCATCTTCTTCAACAACCTGACGAGCCCGGACGGCAGCGTGCAGCACCTGGGCGACAACCTCGTCGGCGGTGGCGGTGGCGACGACGAGCAGATCATGGTCGACCTGCGCGGGCTCACCGCGCAGGCGGCGAAGGTCGTGTTCGCGGTCTCGATCTACGACGCGGAGGTGCGGCGGCAGACGTTCGGCCAGGTCCGCGACGCGTTCATCCGCGTGGCCGACGCGAACACGGGCATCGAGATCGCCCGCTACGACCTCACCGAGGACGCGTCGACGGAGACCGCGATGCTGTTCGGCGAGCTTTACCGGTACGGCGGCGAGTGGAAGTTCCGCGCCGTCGGCCAGGGCTACGCCACCGGCCTGCGCGGCATCGCCGTCGACTTCGGCGTCAACGTCGTCTAAGGCGGTCCCGTGCCGGACGCTCCGCGCCCGGCACCGGGCGCCGCCTTCGGGCGCTGAGCGCCCTCGCACCTGGTTCCGGGTCCAAGGCATATGACGGTGGCCGACCTAGTTCCGGACTGACGACGTGGCTGCGTTGGCACTGCGCTGATGCGCCGTCGTCTTCTGTGGCTGGGTTGAGTGCCTTGCCCACCAGAACAACCTCACGCCAACACGGTTGACGCTGAATCGATGGATTGTCCCAGGGCTGTCCGCCGGGCGAGCGTTCGTGGCTGTCGCGCGGCCATGGCAGAAGGTGCTTGAGGGACGACTTAGCGGAAGCGGTCGACGAAGGGGATGCGGGGGCCCGGGTCGGCGAGGCGGCGGACGACGCGGGGGCGGTGGCCGACGACCATGACGCGGATGGTGCGGGTGTTCGCGTCGACGCGGTAGAGGACCCGCCACGAGTGCTCGGACGCCTCGAGCATCGTCGCCGACGGCGTCGCACCCTCCCGTCCGGCGGACCGGGTCTCGTTCGCGTCCTGCGCGCCGAGGGGCTTGCCGGCCTTGTACGGCTCCTTCAGGAGCGGGCCGTTGAGGAACCGCTTCACGTCGACCGCGATGAGCTCCGGCAGCCGCTCAAGGTCCCGCTCGGCCGATGGCGCCAGAACCAGCCGGTACTTCTCGCTCACCGGTCACCCGCCCGGGGCGCCAGGAGCGGGCAGGCGGCACCAGTGGATGGCTTCGACACCAGCCGATCATAGGTGGAATCGGCTCACCGAATGGGGCATTGACGTCGGTCCGCGGCCGCGTCGGAACGCGGCCGCCCGTGGCCCGTGCGCCCGCACCGGGCGGTTCAGGCGGGCGCGTAGGCGGTTCGGACCGTCTCCAGGGTGAGGTCACCGATGTGGCCCAGCCGGGCGGCGGCCAGGGCGACCGCCTCCGAGGACGGCGGGAAGTGCGGGTTCGGCACGACGATCACCCGCATTCCCGCCGCCACGGCGGCGCGCACCCCGTTCGTCGAGTCCTCTACCGCGACACAGTGCGCCGCCGGGACGCCGAGCCGTCGCGCGGCTTCCAGATAGACGTCCGGCGCCGGCTTGCCCCGGCCAGCCTCTTCCGACGAGACGAACGTCCGGAACTCGCCGTCGAGACCCGCCGAGCGCAGCACCAGCTCGATGACCGGGCGGGGCGACGAGGAGGCGACCGCGAGCGGCAACCCGGCCGCCGCCAGCGCCCGGACCGCGCCCACCGCGCCGTCGATCAGCGGCGGCGCGTCGCCGTAGCGTTCGCCGAGCCGGCGCAGCACCTCGTCGACCGCATCGTCCGCCGTCATCCCGATGCCGAGGCTCACCAGGTAGGCGGCCCACTCGGGCGTCGACATGCCCATCATGACCCGGGTGCTGTCCGGCGCCCACCGCCCGCCGCGCTCGGCGACCAGCTCCCGCCGAACCGCGTCCCACACCTGCTCGGAGTCGATCAGGACCCCGTCCATGTCGAAAACCACCGCCCGCGGCCCACCGCCGTCGGCCGTCCCAGGCGTTCCCGTCGCGCCGCCGTCCGCCGCCTGCCGCTCCGCCGTCATGCCCCCATCGTCGCGCGGGGATGACCGGGGCGCGGATGGTGGTTGCGATCGGTGTGCGGTACGGAGATGACGAGACGGTCCGGGCCCTCCTGGTCGAGACGGAGACCTGGGCGGTGGTCGGGCTGTCGGACAACAGGGCACGGACGGCCTACCAGATCGCCCACTACCTGCGCGAGCACGGCAAGCGGGTGATCCCGGTGCACCCGTCGAAGGCGGAGTTCGAGGGCGAGCCGGGCTATGCCCAGGTGACCGACATCCCGTTCAAGGTCGACGTCGTGGACGTGTTCGTCCGCTCGGAGCTCGCGGGCCCGGTGGTCGACGACGCGATCGCCGCCGGCGCGGGCGCGCTGTGGCTGCAGCTCGGCGTGCGTGACGAGGCGGCCGCGGCGCGCGCCGAGGAGGCCGGCCTGCGGGTCGTGATGGACACCTGCCCCAAGATCGAGGCCCCTTTGGCCGGCTGGTAGGCGGCGAGCGCTGAACGCGCCGTTGTGACGGTCAGCGGTGGGGGGCGAGGTGGAACTGGCGGACCGCGAGGGCGGCGGCGGGCGGGAAGAGGACCAGCACCGGGAGTATGTAGCGGTAGTCGAAGCAGACCGTCGCGGCCGGGACGACCAGGACCGCGAGGCCGAGCGCGGTGAGCAGCGCGCAGTCGGCGCCGATCCGGCGGCGCTCGTCGGTCACGGGGTCGACACCGGGCCGGGCCGGCCGCCGGCGGGCACGTTCCAGCAGCCGGCGCCACGCGGGTGCGTCCCCGCCCGCCACGGCGGCACCGACGCCCGTCTCGTTGGCGCCCGCCGTCCCGCTGGTGCCCGCCGGGTCGGCGGAGCCGGTGGTCTCGCCGGCCGTCGTGTCGCCACCGGGTGGCCCGAGGACGCCGTCGGCCTGGCCATGCCGAGGCCTCCCGGGGAGCCGCGGCCGGGGGAGGCCGAGCCCGGTCGCGATGAGCGCGAGAACGACGAGGACCGCCAGCAACGGCCCAGGGGTGTAGGCGAAGTGCTGGTAGCCGCGCAGCAGGCCGGCGGCCCACTCGTGGACGACCCGGGGCGGGTGGCGCTCGTCGAAGTCGAGCAGCGGCTCGCTGACGTGGAAGTAGCGCGGGGTGTGGGCGTCCGGGAAGCGCCAGGCACCGTCCGGCCAGTCCCGGTAGCCGGTGTAGTGGCCGGGCGCGAAGTAGTGGCCGACCTCGGCGGCCACCATCCGGGCGTAGTCGGCCGGCTGGCGGCGGATCACCTCGTGGGCGAAGCCGCCGAGCACCTGGTTCTTGTGCTCGTCGGTCCCGGTGAGCTGGAACCGCGGGCTGGTGTCGGCCCAGACGTAGTAGTTCGGGCCAGGCCGGTCGGCCGGTGGGTAGGGCGAGCAGAGGACGAGCTGCTCGGGGCTCAGCCGCAGCCGGCCGCAGTCGGCGATCGGGGCGACCCGGCCGTACAGCCAGGCGTCGTCTCCGCCGGAGAGCGCGTACGTCCCGTGGTACGAGTGGTACCAGGTCGCGTATCCGGCCAGCGGCGCGGCGAAGACCACGGCGAACGCGGCCAGCCGCAGCCAGCCGAGGCGGCGGACGAAGACGTAGGCGAGCGCGAGCACGCCTAGCGCGACGCCCAGGGTGCGCGTGAGCCCCGCCGCGGCCAGCAGCCCGCCGGCCAGGGCGCAGGCGGCGATCGACGGCCTTGGTGACCACAGCAGCGCCATCAGCGCGCCGACCAGCAGCGCGAGGAACAGCGTCTCCGCCATGACGAAGTGCTCGATGTCGAGCTGGTAGGCGTCGAGCAGCACTGGCGCGGCAGCGAGCGCCGACCCGACCGGCCCGATCCCGCGGCGCAGCAGAAACGCATACAGCGCGAGGCCGATCGCGAGCCCGGCGGCGTGTTGGACGGCGGGCACGACGGCGAGCCGATGGGTGTGGGCGAGCACGCTCAGCAGCACCGGGTAGCCGGCGGGCCGCATCGGGTCCGGCTGGTGGAGTCTGGCGAGAGTCAGGTAGGCGTACGAGTCGCCGGAGAACTCGAAGGCCGGCCGGTAGGCGTACATCGCGAGCAGCCGCAGCCCTGTTCCGGCCACCAGGAACACGGCGAACAGCCAGTGCCGCCGCCCTGCCCCCGGCCTCCATGCCGCCAGCCGCCGACGGGGGTGATGACCGCGGGGGAGGGCCTCGCCGGCCAGGTCTCCGGTCGCGCGCGTCCCCGCCGTCCGCTCGTCGGCGCCGACACCGTCGGGCCCGGTCGCCACGGAGGCGGCCGTCATCGCGCGGCCGCGCCGGTCGCCGTCGCCACCAGGCGCAGGTAGAACGTGCCGAGCATGCCCTGCAGGCCGAGGGCCGCCGCCGTCAGCGCCAGCCCGGCCGCCGGCAGCGCGGCGGGCGCGCCGAGGCGCGGCGACCAGCCCGGCCACGGCGCCGTCACCCGCGCCATCCCGGTGGCGTCGTGGCCAGTCGTCGCCGTCACGACCAGGACGCCCAGCACGAGCGCGGCCAGCAGGCCGGTGGCGAACAGCGTGCTCCCCAGGTACCCGCCCCGCCCGGGGGCGAGTGGCCAGCGGACCAGCCGGGGCGGGCGCTGGCCCGGCATGCGCCAGCCGACCCGGCCGTGGTGCGCGTCGGCGAACGCGCCGAGCAGCACGAGCTGCCCGCCGACCAGCGCGGCGAGCACGCAGAGCAGCGTCCCGTACCAGCCGTACGGCTCCCACGCCCCGTGGACGCCTGGCCCGCCAGTCACGCGCGCCGGGTCGGTCACGGCGGCGACCAGCAACGACGCCTGCCCGAGCAGGCCCAGCCCCAACAGCAGCAGGCCGGGCAGGACGAACAGGTGGCGCGGCGCGAGCAGCAGCATGAAGCGCAGGTGCCGCCAGCCGTCGCGGACGGAGTCCAGCTTGGAGGCGCCCACCCGGGGGTGATAGGTGATCGGGATCTCCAGGCAGCGCAGCTCGGCGCGGGCCGCCGCCACCACGATCTCGGAGGCGAGCTCCATCCCCTCGCTACGCAGCGCCATCCGGGCGTAGGCGTCGCGGGTGAAGGCCCGCATGCCGGAATGGGCGTCGGAGGCCCGCACCCCGAACAGCCGGTTGAGGATCGCGGTGAGCACCGGGTTGCCGACGTAGCGGTGCAGCCAGGGCATTGCGCCCGGCAGGATCTGCCCGCCCAGCCGGGAGCCGAGCACGTAGTCCGCCTCGCCGCGCAGCAGCGGGGTCACCAGGGCGTCGATGGCGGTGAAGTCGTAGGAACTGTCCGCGTCGCCCATGACGATGAGCCGGCCGCGGGCGGCCGCGAAGCCCGTGAGGTAGGCGTTGCCGTAGCCACGGCGCCGCTCGGCCACGACCCGGGCGCCGGCCGCGGCGGCGCGCGCGGCGGAGGAGTCGGTCGAGCCGTTGTCGACGACGACCACCTCCCCGGGCAGGCCGAGCCGCGAAAGCCCCGCCCGCGCCGCCCGCACGCAGTCGCCGACCGATTCCTCCTCGTTCAGGCAGGGCATCACGACCGACACCTCGACCCGGGTCGAGGTGTCGCGCGCGGCGCCGCGGCCGTGCCGGGAGGAGCCGGCCCGGGAGGGGTGGCCGTTGCCGGAGGCGTGACCGCCGGGGGAGCCGGGATGGCCCGCGGCCGCCCGCCGGTCGGCGACGGCCGTGATGGTGGCGTGACCGCCGGCCGCGAGACCCGGGCCGACCTGGCTGGCGACTGCCTGGCTGGCGGCTACCGGGCCGACGGCCGTCGAGCTGGCGGCTGCCGAGGAGGCGGGCGCCGGGCCGCCGGCCGCCGTGCTCTCGGCGGCGCCGCCGGGCGGCGGGGCGTCGGCCCAGTCGAGGCCGCTCGCCGCCGCGGCATCCTGGCTGGGGGTGGCGGGCGGGCGGGCGGCATCCACGGGTTCGTCCTCCACCGTCCCTCTCCCTGCCGAGGACGAAGCGCCCCAGGCCGACGCTCGCGGCGACGTGCGCCGCATATCGAGAGCATCCCCCGTGACGCGCCCCACCTCGGCCTGCGCCCCATTCTCGCCGGGTGCCCGAAGGTCCCGCATGGCGGCAGGTCAGTAACCTACCGTTTGTGTGTGCCGCGTCCGGGACCGGCGTCCCGCCCGCCCGGTGGCGGGGTGCTGGAGGCCGGACCGGTCGGCGGCCGCGCCGACGCCGCGCCCAGACCGACGGCCGGGGGCCGAGGCCTCTTCGAAGCCGCTTCGAGGGCCGGTCGGTGGAAGCTCGCGGCGGCCGCCGGTGAGCCCGCGGCGGGTGTCTGGTTGGCGACGCCGCGGGCCTGGTATGTGGCCTTTGCGGTGAAGGCGGGAAGTTCCCAGGTTCGTGCCGATGTGGTCCCCGTGTTAGCTACTCTCGGTGAAGAATCCAGGGGTCGGTGCGCCCGTTCGGATACCCTCCGCGACCATCCGGGGTCCTGTTTGGGGCCGGTTTGGAACCTGCCATGTAAACACGCCGAGGCCGTAGTCAGCAGGTCGTTGTGACTGCTGTAACCGGTAGGCGTAACGTCTGGTGCCCGTGCAGGCGAGTTCTTTTCAGCAGGCGGCGCGGGCGGGCGCCGCCGGGTCCGACGGCATCGTCGGACCAGCCTCTGCCCTCGGTTCCGAACCCATACCAGGCGACGGCACCGAGAGCGGCGCCCACAGCGACCCTCTTCAAACGAGCCGCTGTTGCCAGCACCAGCCGATCTGTCCGAACGCGGACGCCGCCGACCGGGACGCGGCGCGGGTGGTACGTACCCACCCCGACCAGGGCTGGAGCCTTCTCTGCAACGGGGTGATCCTCTTTGAGGACACCGGCGAGATCCTCCCCACCGGCCGCACGGTGGAACCCCGCCGTGGCCCGGTGAGGTACGGCGCCGCGCGTGTCCCGCGGCCGGCGGCCCCGCGCCGCGGTGGCATCCCGGCCGGGGTCTGACCCGCGTGCCGCCGCGGCGCCTTGGTGTGGCGTCGCGAGCGGATGCGCGAGCCGGCGGCCCGGCGCCCGGCGCGGCCTGTCGGGGCGAGGCGCTCGGCGCGCTCGCCCCGTGTCGGGCGCTGGGCGCCCTCCTCGGGTGGTGCCGGGCCCTGGCATATGGCGGTGGTAGGGCTTGGACCGGGCTGACGACGTGGCCGGGATGGCGCCGCGCCGATGCGCCGTCACCAGTTGCGGGTGAGTTGCGCTTGCTGGTCGCTGGGACAGCGTCGCGGCCCGCCGCGGGCGATGCTCCGTTCACGATCTTTGCTGGACCCACATCCGAGTAGAACGTGCCTGTGGGCTAGGTGCTTGCGGACGTCCCCGGTTAGCCTGCGGACGTGGCGGAGAGTCGATGGGCGCGGCAGGTGGCCATCCGTGTGGGTAATGCCGCGCGGGGAGCGAATCCGGTGCCGGCGTCCCAGCGGAGACGCCCGGTGCGAGGCGTGGCGTCGCGCGTCGGCGCCGCCGACCGCGCGTTGTTCGGGGCCATCGCCGCAGCTCGCCCCATCGCCGACCCACTGCTCCCTCGGCTGTCCCACGCGGCCGACCATGGCCTGCTGTGGTGGGGTGTCGCCGGCGCCCTCGGAATGACCCGGGGCCGGCGTCGCCGGGCGGCCGGGCGCGGCCTGGTCGCGCTCGGGCTCGCGAGCGCCGTCACCAACGGCCCCGCAAAAATGATCTTTCGACGTGGCCGCCCCGTCAACCACGCGGTCCCGCTCGTCCGCCGGCCGCACCGCCAGCACCTGTCGTTCTCGTTCCCGTCCGGGCATTCCGCGTCCGCGGCCGCGTTCGCCACCGCCGTCGCGCTCGACGCCCCGAAGGTCGCCGCCCCGGTCGGCGCGCTCGCGGGCCTGGTGGCCTTCTCCCGGGTCTACATCGGGGTGCACTACCCGAGCGACGTCGTCGCCGGCGCGGCCCTCGGCGCCGCCTGCGCGCTGGCGACGACGAAGGTGATGCCCCGACGGTCCTGGGAGCCCGCGCGGGGCCGGCCGGCGTCGGCCTCGGTGCCGGCCCTGCCGGACGGCGAGGGCCTGACGGTGGTCGTGAACGCCAGCTCGGGGACGGGTGGGTGGCTTGGCCAGGCGCCCGACGTCGCCGGGCAGTTACGAGCCGAGCTGCCACTCGCCAAGGTCGTCGAGGTCGGTCCGCACGATGACCTCGAGGAGGCGCTCGACGAGGCCGCCGCCTCCTGCCTGGTGCTCGGCGTCGCGGGCGGTGACGGCACGGTCAGCGCGGCCGCCGCCAGGGCGCTCGCCCACGGCCTGCCGCTCGCCGTGTTCCCGGTCGGCACGCTGAACCACTTCGCGGCGGATCTGGGCCTCGCGACCGGCATCGCCGACACGGCGCGCGCCATCCGCGAGGGCTGCGCCGTCGCCGTCGACGTCGGCCGTCTCGAGGGGGTCGACGCGGCCGGCGAGCGGTTCGACGGGGTGTTCCTCAACACCGCCAGCCTGGGTGGCTACGCCCACATGGTCGCGATCCGGGAACGGCTCGAGAAGCGGTTCGGGAAATGGCCCGCGATGGTCGTCGCGCTGGCCTGGGTGTTGCGCAACGACCCCCCGATCGAGGTGGACATCACCGTTTTTGACCCCACTGGCCCGACGCGTACACGCGCCGCCCGCCGCGGCGTGAAGGACGCCCCGCTGGGCGTGGGGTGGCCGATGACCGCCTCGGTGCCGGCCGGCCTGGAGCGGCGCCGGCTGTGGCTGCTCTTCGTCGGCAACGGGAACTACCGCCCGCCCGGGTTCGCCCCGACCTACCGGTCGCGGCTCGACGAGGGCCTTCTCGACCTGCGCCTCGTCGACGGCGCCAGCCCGTTCTCCAGGGCGCGGCTCGTCGTCGCCGTGCTCACCGGCCAGCTGCGGCGCAGCCGGGTCTACGAGAGGCGGACGGCCGTCCGGATCCAGGTCTCCGCCGTCCGGCCGGCGGGCCGGTGGGGCCGGGCGCCCCGCCGGGACGCGGACGCGACCGAGCCCGCGGGGCCGCTCCCGTTTGCCCGCGACGGCGAGGTCACGGACGGTGTGCAAAGCATCACCATCACGCCCAACGGTGCCCGTCTCATCGTCTACCGCCCGGACTAGGCCGCCCGGCGGCGGCTCCTATGCGGCGCCGGCGCAGGCCGGAACCGTCCGGTCAGAGCCCGGAACCGCCCGGTCAGTGGACCGAGTGGTCCTGCAGGGGGATGAGGGCGGTGAGGGGAGTCGTCAGGCGGGCGCACAGGACCGGGTCGAGAAGGTCCTCGACCAGCAGCGCGCAGGCCAGGTCGGCGCAGAGCTCCATGACGCGCGCCTCCGTCGACGGGTCCTGGGCGAGCAGCGCGCCGTTGCCGCGGCAGTCCTGGCAGGGGCGCCAGAACCCCTCGGCGGCGCTGCGGCGGACCAGCGTCCACACCCGGCGCCGGCCGGTGAGCACGGCGGTGCCGAAGGCGGCGTCCATCGCCTCCTGATGGTCGGACTCGTCACGGGTCAGCGCCGTCACCAGCAGGCCCTCGAAGACCTCGGAACTGCGCGGGTCGTGGCAGCGCACCGCGAGCCTCGGCAGCGCGGCGAGCACCCGTTTGACATCCGCGGCGGACGGGCCCAGATCGGGTTCGTGCGAGCGGACCCGTGGGTAGACCATGCGCCATGGGCGCATCAGGCCGGCGTACTCCGAGCGCGACAGGATCGGACGGGCATACGCGGCGGCGAGCGCGTCGCGCATCGAGCGCAGCGCGGTCGCGGTGACCGACGGGTCGACCGTGACGTACTCGGCGCCGGAGAGGTCATCGGCGTAGATGGCCGAGAGGGCGTCGAACGCGGCCAGCACCTCGACGACCAGGGGTGACTCGGGCGAGAGCGCCCGGTCCCTGGCGACGGCGAGCGCCGGGGAGTTGCGCCACTCGACGGCCAGCTGGGCCAGCTCGCCGTCGGAGGTGTGGACCAGCTGGGCGAGGATGCCCAGGATGCCACGCAGGTTCGGGTGCTCCTCGAGCCGTTCGATGCGGCGGGCGCGAAGGATCATGCGGCCGCTCCGGTGGCCGTACGGGCGGCGCCTGGCGCGGCCCTTCCCGCTCCCCTGTGGTCCAGGACACAGTGGTGCTCCTGGCCAACCCAGGGCGCGGGACCCCCGTTGATTTTTGCTGGCGCAAAAATCAACGGGGAAGCGTGCGTCACGCCAGCCTTCACGTGGTCCTCCTCGCCATAGGCGCTTCCCGGTCGAGCGCTTTCGCCGCGGATACATACAACCTCACCGCCGGGCACGCGGGCACGCACCGACGGCCCGGTGGGGACGCGACCATACCTGCCGGCTGGTGGCCGGCCAGGCCGCGTCGCTGACGCCCGCCGCCCCAGTGTCCGCCGGGCGTTCTCACCCCAGGGCGGGCACTGGGCTGAGTTTCCCAGTGCGACCAGGGGCTGCGCGGCCAGTGAACACTGAGCGTCAGACTCGTCAGCGTAGTGCCACGTCGATGTCATCGCACCCAAACAGGCGGACTGCCTCGTCTCTGGACCATCCAGGCCTACCGGAGCGGATGAACTAGGGCGTCCCACTGCCCGACGGATACTCATAGTAGCCAATGCCGACGGGGGTGGGTTGGAGTCGACCAGTGGCACTGGTAATGAATACTGTCGGCGTATGTCCAGGGACCCTTCGTGGGCAGGGCTTCCGGCCATGGTGACGATCTATGCCGCCCTGGCCACCGTGGGCCGCGGGCGCACGGCGGGTCCATCACCGAGTGTCGCCCGTGGTGCCCGTGGTGCCCGGGATACCGGGGTTCCGGGACACCGGGGTGTCTGGGATACCGGTGCGCCGGGGTGGCCCGAGCCGGCTGGGGCGCGCGCGTCGCCGCCAGCCGGCCCGGGCCGGGCGTCGCGACTCCCGCGTCAGCCGGAGATGGGGCGCTCGTCGGCCTCGCCGGCCGGGGTGCCGGCGATGGTGGAGGAACTGCGCAGGTCGTAGCGGGCGATCGCCTCCTCGACGACGCTCGCCTTGATCTCACCGGTGCGCACCAGCGACTCCAGCGTCGCCACCACGACCGACTCGGCATCGACGTTGAAGTGCCGGCGCAGCGCCGCGCGGGTGTCCGAACGGCCGAAGCCGTCCGTACCCAGCGAGGTGTAGGGCTGCGGCACCCAGCGGGCGATCTGGTCCGGCACCGCCCGCATCCAGTCGCTCACCGCGACCACCGGGCCGGGCGCGCCGGCCAGCATCCGGGCGACGAACGGCACGCTCTCCGGCTGCTCCGGGTTGAGCAGGTTCGCGCGCTCCGACTGCAGCGCGTCGCGGCGCAGCTCGTTCCACGAGGTCACCGACCACACGTCGGCGGCCACGCCGTAGTCGGCGGCGAGCATCTCCTGGGCCGTCAGCGCCCAGCGCATCGCCACACCGCTGGCGAGCACCTGCGCCCGGGGCGCCGTCGCCCCGTCGCCGCCCTGGGTGGCCGGGGGCGGTGCGGCCGGGGACGGGAGCGGGAGCTCCTCGGCGGCCCGGAACCGGTACATACCCGCGATCACCTGCGCCGGGTCGATCCCGGCCGGCTCGGCCGGCTGCGGGTACGGCTCGTTGTAGACCGACAGGTAGTAGAAGACGTTCTCGTCGCGCTCGCCGTACATCCGGTCCAGCGCGTCCCGGGTGATGTGCGCGATCTCGAAGCCGAACGCCGGGTCGTAGGCGACGCAGGCCGGGTTCGTCGACGCGAGCAGCAGCGAGTGGCCGTCCTGGTGCTGCAGGCCCTCACCGTTGAGCGTCGTGCGCCCGGCGGTGGCGCCGAGCAGGAAGCCGCGGCCGAGCTGGTCGCCGAACGCCCACATCTGGTCGCCGGTCCGCTGGAAGCCGAACATCGAGTAGAAGACGTAGACCGGGATCATGTGCTGCGCGTGCGTCGCGTATGCCGTTCCGGCGGCGATCACGGAGCCCATGGAGCCCGCCTCGCTGATGCCCTCGTGCAGCATCTGGCCGGACTCGGACTCCTGGTAGGACAGGAGCAGGTCCCGGTCGACGGACTCGTACTTCTGGCCGTGCGGCGAGTAGATCTTCGCCGTCGGGAACATCGCGTCCATGCCGAAGGTGCGGGCCTCGTCCGGGATGACGGGCACGAACCGGGCGCCCATCTCCTTGGACTTCATGAGGTCCTTCAGTAGCCGGACGAACGCCATCGTCGTCGCGACCGGCTGTTTGCCCGAGCCCTTGCGCAGAATGTCGAACATCGATGCCGGCGGCTGCGGCAGCGGCTTGGCCCGCACCGCCCGGCGCGGCACCGAGCCGCCGAGCGTGGCCCGGCGCTCCTTCATGTACTGGATCTCCTCGGAGTCCGGGCCCGGGTGGTAGTACGGCGGCAGGTCCGCCTCCAGCGCCGAGTCCGGGATCTCCAGGTAGAGCCGGTCGCGCAGTTCCTTGAGCTCCGCCTTGGTGAGCTTCTTCATCTGGTGGGTCGCGTTACGGCCCTCGAAGTCCTTGCCCAGCGTCCAGCCCTTGATGGTGTGCGCCAGGATGACCGTCGGCTGGCCCGCGTGCTCGGTGGCGGCCTTGTAGGCGGCGTAGAGCTTCCGGTAGTCGTGGCCGCCGCGGGAGAGCTTGCGCAGGTCGTCGTCGGAAAGATCCGCGACCATCCGGCGAAGCCGCGCGTCCGAGCCGAAGAAGTGCTCCCGGATGTAGGAGCCGGCCGAGGTCGAGTACGTCTGGAACTGGCCGTCCGGCGTCGTGTTCATCCTGTTCACGAGCGCGCCGTCGGTGTCCTTGGCCAGCAGCGGGTCCCAGTCGCGGCCCCAGACCACCTTGATGACGTTCCAGCCGGCGCCCCGGAACAGCGCCTCCAGCTCCTGCATGATCTTGCCGTTGCCGCGCACCGGCCCGTCGAGGCGCTGCAGGTTGCAGTTCACGACGAAGATCAGGTTGTCGAGCTCCTCGCGGGCGGCGACGCCGAGCGCGCCGATCGACTCCGGCTCGTCCATCTCGCCGTCGCCCAGGAATGCCCACACCCGGCTGCCCGACGTGTCCTTGATCTGTCGGTTCAGCAGGTAGCGGTTGAACCGGGCCTGGTAGATCGCGTCGATCGGGCCGAGGCCCATCGAGACGGTCGGGAACTCCCAGAAGGCGGGCATGAGCCGCGGGTGCGGGTACGAGGAAAGGCCGCCGGGAACGCCCTCGCGGCGGAACGCGTCCAGCTGCGCCTCGGTGAGCCGGCCCTCGAGGAATGCGCGCGCGTAGATACCGGGGGAGGCGTGCCCCTGAAAGAAGATCTGGTCGCCGGAGGAGCTGCCGGGCGAGCTGGTCAGATGATCTTTACCGGCGAAGAAATGGTTGAACCCGACCTCGTAGAGGCTCGCGCTCGACGCGTATGTGGCGATATGACCGCCGACGTTGTACTCCGGCCGGTTGGCCCGGCTGACCATGATGGCGGCGTTCCACCGGATGTAGGCACGGATGCGCCGTTCCACATGCTCGTCGCCCGGGAACCAGGGCTCCTGCTCGGGGGAGATGGTGTTGATGAAGTCCGTGCTGGTCAGGGACGGTACGCCCACCGCGTTGGCGCGGGCTCGTTCTAGGAGTTTGAGCATGAGGAAACGGGCACGTCCCCGTCCCTGCTCGGCTATGACGGCGTCGAGGGACTCGAGCCATTCGCTGGTTTCCGACGGATCGACGTCGGGCAGCTGGCTTGGCAGTCCGTCGGTGATGACCGAGAACTTCCGGTTACTGTCCTGTGCCACTTTCCTCTGCTCCTAGCCCTCGGGTGATGGCCATCCCAGGCAGGTCGTGCCCGGGCGGACATGCTGACGCCATGGTGCTCCGTCCCGTCAGGGACGTCACGCACACCCCGGTTAACGCCGAGTTCCGCCGCGTCGACTGTGACGAACGTCAACGAAACTGTGCAGCGAAATCAACGCCCGCCACGCACCACCGTATGCCCTGGCGTGCCGGCGCCCACCGGCCTCGACCCGATGCGGCGTGCGCGCGGCCGGGACGCTCCGCGCCCCGCCGCTGCGCCCGCCTCTCGGCCGCTGAGCGCCCTCATGGGTGGTGTCGGGTAGAGGCGTATGGCCGTGGCTGGTGTGGTGCCGGGTCGGGGACGTGGCTAGCTTGGCGCAGCGCTGGTGCGCCGTCACCTTCTGTGTTGGGTTTCGCTGTTCGGTCGCGAGGGCAGAGCGGCGATGATGCGCGGCATGGAGACGACCACGATCTCGGTGCGGACCGGGCGCGGCGACCGGGTCCACGACCTGACGGGGGAGGCGGGCCGGTTCGTCGCCGGCCGCGGGGACGGGCTGCTGTCGGTCTTCGTGCCGCACGCCACGGCGGGTGTCGCGATCCTCGAGTTCGGGTCCGGCAGCGACGAGGACCTGCTCGCCACCCTTGCCGACCTGCTGCCCGTCGACGGCCGCTGGCGGCACGCGCACGGCAGCGTGGGGCACGGGCGCTCGCACGTCATGCCCGCGTTCATCCCGCCGTCGCTGACCGTGCCGGTGCTCGGTGGCCGCCTCGCCCTTGGGACCTGGCAGTCGATCGCCCTGGTCGATCTGAACGTGGACAACCCCGACCGGACCGTCCGCTTCTCCTTTCTCTCCGGCTGAGGCGCTCCCGGTGCCGGACGCTCCGCGCCCTCCCCGTGTGGTTCCGGGTCCTGGCAAATGACGCGGTGGGGCTGGATTCGGGCTGACGACGTGGTTGGCAGACCTCCCAGATCACGACCTCCCAGATCGGCTTCGCCGATCCGGCAGGGACCCCGTCCGCCGATCCGGCAGGGACCCCGTCCGCCGATCCGGCAGGGACCCCGGGCGCTGCGCCGATGCGCCGTCACCATCGGTGGCCGGGTGACACACATTGCTCGCCAGAACGACGTCGCGGCCGCCGCTCGGGCGGGAGGGCGCGCATCGCCGGTCGGCGGGGCGGCGGCGTGTCTCGGCGTCGGCATCATTCGTGTGTCCGCGCCAGCCGCGTGTCGGGGGGTGCGCCGATGGGAGCGCCCGCGCTGGGCACCGGCGTCCCGCAGGCGCGGCGGGAATGGGACGCTGCTCTTGGCTCGGGAACGAACGTGACGGGCAGCCGGTGGCGCTCCCTTTACGCCGAGTCAAGACGCCGTGCCCTGGTCGGGTTCGTCCGGTTGAGGTGCCATAGAACGGACGGCATACACCCGGTTGTCCACAACCAGCGGCGTGGCACTTGCGTTGTCACCGCATGGTCCGGTGGACTTAGGTCACGGCGGGGCTCGCGGCCGGCATGGCCGTGAGTTTGTCCGACCGGGACGCGCGGGTTTACGCTCGCCCGTCAGGCATACGAGCAGGAGGTAGCGGAGGGTGAGTCCGACCGCGGCGAACGCCGAGGGTCAGCGACGTGCGGAGCGTCTGGGGGTCGTCGCCGGAACCATGGTGCAGTCCATCAACGAGGACGACGACATCGCCGGCGACCTACTGGAGGCTGTCGTCGCCGCCAGTGGTACCGAGCTTGTGCCGGAGGACTCCGACGACGTCGTCGACATCGTGCTGCTGTGGTGGCGGGACGATGACGGTGATCTTGCCAACGCGCTCATCGATGCCCGGCGTCAGCTCTCCGACCAGGGGATCATCTGGCTGGTGACCCCGAAGTCCGGGCGTCCTGGCCACGTCGAACCGAGCGACATTCTCGACGCGGTGCCGACCGCCGGCCTCGTGCAGACGAGCACGGTCAACGTCGCCCAGGAATGGGCCGGCATGCGCCTCGCCGCCCCCAAGTCCCAACGCGTCCGGCACCGATAGCTCCACGGCGGCTGGCTTCACGGCGGCGCGAAGGCACTGTGTCGCGGGCGCGGGGTGTGGGCGGATCTCGTCCGCGCCCCGCGGCCATCCGCGTCGCAACCAGGTGCTGGCGCGACGGGCACGGCCACCACCAAGGTGGCGCTGACGCGTCTGCACACCTGGCATCCCGGGGCTATGGCGCTCGCTTGCCCAAGGTGATATAGCCGCGCCGCCCGGGGCCGGTCTGCCGGTCGGGCCGGCGGTGTTCCCCGCGCGTGCCGCGGGGATGGCTCGTTCTTGCCGACCCCGCACGGTCTGACGGGTCTGACGGGGCTTCGGCGGCCTGCCGCGATGAGCCGCCTGTCGCCGCCCGGCAGGCTGGCCGGCGAGCCGCGGCACGGAGCCGCCCGCGGAAGCGTGCTGGCGGCGGTCAGGCCCCGAGGGGGACCTGCTGGCCCTCCACGGCCGCGGGGTAGCGGGACCAGATCTTGTTGATCTCCAGTTGGAGGAACAGCGGGCCGAAGCCGATCAGGAACAGCAGGAACGCGAGACCGGTGCTCACCTCGGGCACGCCGGCCGCGCGCTGTGCCTGCGCCGTCCGCCCGCACAGCCGCCACACGGCCACGAACGGCGGTACGAGCAGGATCACGCCGAGCGTGCACGCCAGAACCGACATGACCGGGTTGGCGGTGATCCGACGGTCGTACTGGCTCAGCTCGCGGTTCGTCTTGTAGATCCAGACCAGGCCGTAGATCCCCAGCGTGATCAAAGGAAGGCCCAGCCAGACGGCGACTGGGTTACGGTGTTTGCCCAGCACCCCCCAACCGGCCCCCGCCGACGCGTCCGGCCCCGGCCGATGAGGTGGCGCCCACTGTGGTGTCGCACTTGGGTTCGTCACTGGATCCCGTCCCTCCGCGCGGCCGGCCGGCCGCCGGCCGCGCTCAGAGTAGCGCCGATGGGGCCATCTGACCGCAATTGGACGCTCACGGCGGAACGCCGCGTCTCCCGCCACGGCGCGCGTCCTCGCGTCGTCACGTTGTCGTCGGCACGAGTCCGTCGGCCGTGCGGGGGACCGTAGCCGATGGGATCCGCCACGCGGCTCAAGCGTGCCCGAGGGGCGGCAGCGGTGCGATGAGTCGGTCCCGGCGCGATGGCATGCTTGGGTCAGCACGCGCGTCCGCGCACAGGCCATGACCGGAGGATGATCACGTGACCGTCGATGTCGGCGCCGTCGCCCCCGACTTCTCGCTCAAGGACCAGAACAACGAGGTCGTGACCCTGTCCGACTTCCGGGGGCGGCGCAACGTCGTCCTGATCTTCTACCCGCTTACGTTCACCGGTGTCTGCCAGGGCGAGCTGTGCTCCGTCCGCGACGACCTGGGCTCGTTCCAGAACGACGACGTGCAGGTCCTCGCCGTCTCGGTCGACTCGGCGTTCGCGCACAAGGTGTGGGCCAACGAGCAGGGCTACGAGTTCCCGCTGCTCGCCGACTTCTGGCCGCACGGCGCGGTCGCCAAGTCCTACGGCATCTTCGATGAGGAGAAGGGCATCGCCGTGCGCGGCACCTTCGTCATCGACAAGGAGGGCGTCGTGCGCTGGAAGGTCGTCAACGCCATCCCCGACGCCCGCGACCAGGCCGAGTACCTCAAGGCGCTGGCTGCCCTGTAGGACCCCGAAGCAGACAGGCGGCGAACGGTACCCGGGCGGGGTGGATCGTCGTGCCGTGTTATCGCTGTCACATCCGCCAGACCGACCCGGCCCGCGGGGCAAGCCCGTGGAGCCGGGCGGTCATCGGCGGTGATCAGGTTCTCATCTGCCCGGACTGCCAGCGCGAGCCCAACTGGCGTCAGGCGTTCGACAACTGCGCCGCGTGCGGCTCGACGCGCCTGACCAAGGCCCTCGGCCTGGTCGTCTGCCGAGACTGCGGCATCCGAGCCGACCCGGCCCGCCCAGCTGCCGGCCCGACGGGCGCGGCGCGTCCGGGCGCAGCTCCCTCGAATTCCTCGAACGGGGCGGTTCGGGACGGAGCGGGAACCGGCACGGCGGGCACGCCGGGTATGACCGGCACGGTGGGTGCGGCCGGCATGGCGGGTGTGTCAGGTGCGGCGGGTGCGCCGGTGCTTGGCCTGCCCGCCGGCGCGATCCCGTCGCCGGCCGGCGAACCCGAGCCGGACCAGGTGGGCGATGGGCAGCTTGGGGGCATCGAGCCGAGCCCACCGGCCGGGTCCGACCTCGCGGCGGACGTCGAGGCCGCGCTGGCACGGGTGTTCGGCCGCGGGCCCGGCCAGACCGCCACGGCCGACCGCCGTCCCCGGGAGGCCGGCGACCGATAAGATCACAGTGCAGGCAGCCCCCTCCGGGTACGTCCTTGCGTACTCTGGCGGAACTCCCGGGCGTGTAGCTCAGCGGGAGAGCACTCGCCTTACAAGCGAGCGGCCGCAGGTTCGATCCCTGCCACGCCCACACACCCTTACGGCGCAGCGGTTCTCATGATCCGTTACTGTCCGGCGAAACGGGTACATGGGTGAGTCAACCGCCCGACTTCCCGTCGCCACGGTTCCGCCACGGCATGACTCGCTTCTGGGAGATCGGGGCCGTAGAGACGTGGATCGCCGAGCACCGACCAGAGCAGGCAGCCGATGACGATTAGGGCGCACCGGCCGCCCACGATGGCGAGTAGGTGCGCCCGCTGAAGAACCGCCACCCGAGGGGCGCGACGGACCGGCTACCTGACCGCCACCCGGGGCGTGGTCGACACCCCGAACTATTTTGGTCATACTTCTGGTCATGACTGTGTTGCCGTTGGGCGAGGTGAAGTCCCACCTGTCCGAGCTGGTGGGCCGCGTGCACGACCATCACGAGCGGGTGACCGTGACCGTGCACGGCCGGCCGGCCGCCGTCCTGGTCGCGCTGGAGGACCTCGAACAGCTTGAGCAGACGCTCGAGATCCTGAGCGACCCGGCGACGATGCGCCGCCTCGCCGAGTCCGACGCCGAGCTTGCCCGCGGCGAAGAGGTCACGGCGGAGGAGCTGGCCGATACGATGCGCCGCCGGCGCGCCGCCACGGCGTGACCGGCCCGGCCGGGCCCTACCGGCTACGGACCACGCCGACGGTCCGCCGCGCGCTCGGCGAGACGCTCCCGGAAGCGGTCGCGTCGGCCGTGTACGAGTTCATCACCGGGCCTCTGCTGGAGGCGCCCTACCGGCTCGGGAAGCGGCTGTTGCCACCACTCGATGACCGTTACGGCGCGCGGCGCGGCACCTATCGGATCATCTACCGGATTGACGACAAGGCCATGGTTGTGACCGTCGTCGACATCGACCACCGCCGCGACATCTACCACCGCTGAGCACCAGCGCTCCGCTTGCGCGGGACACGGCCAGGCGCAAGACACGTCGATCCGGACAAGATTTCATAGACAGCGCTCAACTGTCGCTGGTCCGGTCGGGCGTGACCTGCGTCTTCCCAGGTCGGCACATGGGTAGAGGATCAAACGTCTTACAAGCGAGCGGCCGCAGGTTCGATCCCTGCCGCGCCCACAAACCCATGCGGCACAGGGAAAACGTCCCCAGAGCTGAGACGGCCAACCTGCTTCCCGGATGAACAGTTCTTCCGGACTTCTGAGGGTCAAAAGCGCGGCACCGCCAGGCACGCCTGCCTGTTGCCGGGCGGCATCCGTGGCTATTCCTGTTCGTCAGTTCCGGCGTCGGGACCACGGCCGCGCACCCGTTGGACGTGCACCAGTGATTCCTTCAGCTCGTCCAGCCAGTCCCCGGTGTGGCGTTGTACCAGTCGAACGCACCAGAGCAGGGCGTCGCTGCGGCTTCGTGCCACGCCACCCTCGACGAGCAGGTCGAGCACCTGCCGTTCGGGCTGACGCAGCCTGGTCATCACCGGCGCGGAGACGTTGCTGTAGAGCGTGCGGGTGCCGCCGCACTCCACGCCCCAGGACACCTTCCGCCCGAACTTTGTTTCGGCCTCTCGGGCCACCTCCATCCGATCCTCGCGGGTGCGCTCCCGGAACTCCGCGACGCGGCCCTCGCCGGCTGCGTCCCGTTCCGTATCGGAGACGCCCTCGGCGAGCTCCGGCTCCTCGATCCGGCCGATCACGGTGACCTCCTCGCGATCGACCGTCACCTCCACCAGCTCCTGGAACAGGCCCGCCGGCAGACGGCCTGTGAACCAGCCACGTACTTCCTCTGTAATCATGTAATCAAGCATACCTCTCGACACGCCCGCGATGCCTGAGAGCCCCGATCTGGCTGGGAGTGCCGCGCTGGCAAGGCCGAGTGCCGTGCCGGAGAGCAGCTGGATCGGGGTGCCGGGCTGACGACCGCCGCGGTCAGGCCGCTGGACCGCTAGGCCAGGGCGTCGCCCACTATCGGTCAGTCCCGGTAGCGGGCGGCCGGCGGCACAGGCGCCGGGCGATGCAGGTCCTTCAGCAGGCGCTGGTTGTAGATCCTGGTCCACGTGCCGTCGCTCGCGGCCGCCGCGAGCACGCCGTTGATGAACCGGGTGAGCTCCGGGTGGGCCTTGCTTACGGCGGCGGCCACCGGCACGTCATCGGGTCCCTGTCCGACGATTTCGGTCTCCGGGTCCTGCGCGGCCATTCCGGCCAGCACGATCTCGTCGTTCACCACGGCGTCGACGGAGCCGTTCTGCAACGCCACCAGGCATGCGGCGACGTTGGCGACCGGCACCGCGACGGGATGTGACGGCGCGTCGACGACCCGCTGGATCGACGTGGTGCCGCTGGCCGCGCAGACCCGGCGGCCGCCGAGGTCCTCCAGCCCGCGGAAACCCGAGCCGCGCTGGACGAGGACCGCTTTGGAGGTGAGGTAGTAGACGGACGAGAAGTCCACCTGAGTCAGCCGGTCGCAGGTGACGGTGATCGTCGCCGTGGTCATGTCGAGCTTTCCGCTCTGCACCGAGGAGATCCGCTCGGCCGCGGTCAGGGTGTGGAACTTCACGTGCTTGTCCACGTCCACGGGGCCGAAGATGGCCGCCGCGACCAGCTTCGCGATGTCGATCTCGAAGCCCTCGAACTGGTTTGTGTCGGGAGTGAGCGAGTCGAACGGCGGTGTGTCCGGCCGCACCCCGACCGTCAGGTATCCCCGCTCGGCGATCGTCTCGAGATAGGAGCCGGCCGGCATCGCTCCGGGGCCCGGAAGGACGGCCGGTGGCCGCAGGCTGGCGGTCAGGTCCCCGCACGCAGGCGACGCGGTGGACGGTCCGGGGACCACCAGTGCCGGCGTCGTCGGCGCCTTCATCGGTCGAGCGGCGTCCGGGAGCGGGCTCGACACGGTGCCGCATGCGGTCAGGGCGGCAATGACGAACAGCCCCGCCACGGCCACCACGATGGCCCCGGTTTTGGATCGGGCCCGCGAACGCGGGCCCGGAGTCCGCCTCCCGCCCCGCCACGCTGGTACCGGCCGTCGCCGAGGGCGGCGTGCCGTACCCACGGTGACCGCTGCCACGCTTGAGATCTTAGGTGCCCGCCCAGACGCCGTTGCACAGATGTCAGATGGTGGTCACGGCACTGTTGCGGGCGCTGTTGTGTGGAAGCCGGTGCTGGACACGGCGGGGTGGAGTGGTGCCGGTTCAGATGGCTTGGACGAGTCCTACTAGGCGAGGACTTAGGCGAGGACTCCAACGTCGAGGAACCCGCGGCCGTTCGCGCTGTTCGGGCATACGGAGGCGGGCAACATGCTCAGCTGCCGGAATGGAGGCGTACGTGTCTGACGGTGTCGTCGCGACGATGGAACGCCACCAGGTTGCGTTCTATCTCGCCGCGATCGCCGCCGGCGGGGTCGTCGGCTGGGCGGTGCCCGACGCAGGCCCCGGCCTCGAACACGCGATCAACCCAGTCCTTGGCGCGCTGCTGTTCGTGACGTTCCTTCAGGTCCCCGCCGCCGAACTCGTCCGTTCGCTGCGCACCGGACGGTTCCTCGGCGCCGCGCTCACGGTGAACTTCCTCGTGGTCCCGCTCGTCGTCGCCGCGATGTTCCCGTTCCTGCCCGACGACCGAGCCGTGCGTCTGGGAGTGCTGCTCGTCCTGCTCTGCCCCTGCGTCGACTACGTCATCGTGTTCAGCGGCCTCGCCGGAGCCCGCAACCAACAACTACTCGCCGCGACCCCGCTGCTTCTTGTCGTCCAAATGCTGCTGCTGCCACTGTTCCTGGTGCTGTTCCTCGGCTCAGCGCTCTCCGACGTCGCCCGGGCCGGCCCGTTCCTCAAAGCGTTCGCCTTCCTCATCGTCGTCCCGCTGGCACTGGCCTGGATCGTCCAGGCCTGGGCCGCGCGACGCGACAGTGGACGCAAAGCGGTAACCGTCGCCGGAGCGACCATGGTGCCGCTCATGGTCGCGACCCTGCTCACCGTCGTGGCCTCGCAGGTTCCCAAGCTCGACGACAACCTCGCCGATATCGCCGGGGTCGTGCCGTTCTATGCGCTGTTCCTCCTGGTAATGGCGTTCGCCGGGTTCGCCGTCGCCCGCCTGTTCCGCCTCGACGTCCCCGCCGGACGCGCCATCGTGTTCACCGGGGCCACCCGCAACTCCCTCGTCGTGCTTCCGCTCGCCCTCGCGCTGCCCGACGACCTTGCCGTCGCCGCCGTCGCCGTCGTCACCCAGACTCTGGTAGAAGTCGTCGGAATGGTCGTCTACGTCCGAGCGATCCCCCGGCTCCTCCCCGCCGGATGGAGCGGGTGAGGGCGGCGGCGAGCACGATGATCGCGGCGATGGCGTAGGAGCCGACCCTCAGCGTCCAGGCGTCACCGGGCAGGCTGGTGAACAGGGAGATGTAGAGGGGATAGGCGGCCGCGGTCACGGCGAGCCACTCCAGCCGGCCGGCGAGGACGGCGAGCGCGGCCAACAGGATGCCGTACCAGGGCTGGGCGGGAGTGGCTGTCAGGAAGGCGGCGCCGACGAGCCACAACGCGGCTCGCTCGACCGGCACAAGATCCGGATCGGAGCGCAGCACCACGGCCGTGACGGCGGCGAGCACACCGGCCGCGACGGCCTTGGCGGCGGTTCCGTGAATACCGGCCCCGGCGAGCAGCAGGAACCGGCTGCCCTGGTCGTATCCCTCGACGTTCAGATACTGCGGGAGGAAGCCGAGGACGCCAGTGCCCACTGCGAGTACGTGCGGGAGGTAGGTCAGCCCGATGACCGCGCCGGCCGCGCACAGGAGGCTGACAGGCCGGGTCCGACGCCCCCGCCCCGCCATCGCCGGGAGTAGCAGCACTGGGTAGAGCTTGACCGCCACCGCGGCCCCGAGCAGCGCGCCGGCCCGCCACACGCGACCCCGGGGCGGGGACATGGCCGCGGTCGGCGACGTCAGTACGGCGATGGCGCTGAGCGCGAGGAGCGCGCCAAGAACGTCCACGTGCGCGTCCGAGCCGACGTCCAGACCGGCGAGTGGTGTCAGGGCGTAGAAGGCGGCGAGGCGTGGGTCTCGTCCGCGCGCCGCCAGCATTTGCATGAGCAGGCCGACCAGGGCGAGCGAGGTGAGCGAGGCGTAGAGCTGCAGCTTGTGCTCGCGGGGTGGTCCGGGCAGAAAGTGCACCGCCGTGAAGTAGGCCTGGGCCACCGGCGGGTAGATGGTGTGTGCCCGCGGGTAGTTCAGCCTGGTGCAGTGCGGGCGGGGATGGTCGGCGGTGCACCCGGCCGAGTCGGGGAACAGCCAGCCGTCCCGGACCCCGGCGAGTTCGGGGGCGAGCGGGCCGTAGTGGTAGGGGTCGATGCCGGCGGCCTGCACCCGGCCGTCCCAGGCATAGCGGTAGAGATCGTCGGACAGCCGCGGCCCGTGCGTGAGGGCCACCGCGTGGACCGCGACGGTGGCGGCGAGCAGCAGCGCGAGGGCCAGGCGGCGGGGAGCGGCGAGGACGAGCAGGGCGGCCGTGATCAGGCCGAGCGCCCACCAGAGCATGGTCAGGTACAGCAGGGCTGGACCGCTGACCAGGAAGCCTGGCTGGTGCTGCACCGCCACCTGGGTGGCGAGCACGCCCGCGAGTCCGACGGCTGCCCCGATCAGCGCCGCCAGGCGCAGCGGGCGCCCCAGGCGCCCTGGTCGCGACCTTGCCGCCCGCCCGGCCGCGGGCGGGGGAATGCCCTGGTTCTCGGCGGTGGTGAGGGCACTCGGCATGCAGCGACAGTGGCAGCCATTCCGGCCGGCGTGGGCATGCCGAGCCGGGGTTTCTCCGTTCCGTAAGGCTTCGTGGCCCGCTGTGCCGGGCGATGGGGACCTACGGTGCGTGGGTGCGCGTGCTGACCAGACGATTTCCGCATCCACCCGCGGTCCTGCGGCAGGGCCCGCTACGTGAGGGCGCTTTCTCGAGCCGACTACATGATCCCCGGGTCGCCGCGCTGTTGGGCATATGGCTCGGGATCGCGTTCGGGGTGTGCTTCCTGACGGGCCTGGTTTCGCATTTCATGCAGCACCCGCCGTCGTGGGTGGTGTGGCCTGCCCGTCCGGTCTGGTTGTACCGGGTGACGCAGGGCCTGCACGTGGCCACCGGGCTGGCAAGCGTTCCCCTGCTGCTCGCGAAGCTGTGGACCGTTTACCCGAGGCTGTGGGAATGGCCGCCGGTGCGTTCGGCCGCCCACGCGCTGGAGCGGCTGACAATCGTGCCGCTCATCGCGGGCGCCGTCTTCCAGCTTGCCACCGGCATAGCGAACATCGCCCAGTGGTACCGCTTCCGGTTCTTTTTCACCGTCACCCACTACTGGGTCGCCTGGATCACAATCGGCGCGCTGCTGGTGCACGTCGCCGCGAAGGTCGCGGTGGTGCGGGCGAACGTCGGCGCGGGCCGGGCCGGCCGCGCGCACCTCACCGACCGGCGAAGCGAGCCGGAACCCCCGGGGGACGGGCTGTCCCGGCGTGGCCTCGGGATCGCCGTCGGCACCGCGGCCGGAGTCATCACGCTGACCACCGCCGGTCAGTTCGTGCCCGGGCTGTCCCGGCTCGACCTGCTCGCGCCGCGGCGGCCCGACATCGGTCCGCAGCGGCTGCCGGTCAACCGGACCGCGGCCGCCGCGAGGGTCGCCGCGGTCGCCCGCGACCCGAACTACCAGCTGGAGATCGTCGGGCCTCGCCCATTCGCCCTCAGCCTCGACGAGCTGCGGGCCTTCGGCCAGCACACGTCAAAGCTGCCGATCACCTGCGTGGAGGGATGGGCCGCCGACGCGACCTGGCACGGCCCGCGGCTGCGTGACCTGCTCGACGCCGCGGGCATCCCGCCCGACGCGACGGTGCGGGTCGAGTCGCTCGAAGCGCGCGGCGGCTACCGCACCAGCGAGGTGAACCCGCCACATGCCCGGGACCCGCTGACGCTGCTCGCCACCGGGCTGAACGGCGCCGAGCTCGACCTCGACCACGGATACCCGGCCCGGCTCATCGCCCCCAACCGGCCAGGGGTGCTGCAGACCAAGTGGGTGCACCGGGTGGTGATGCTGTGAGGGCGCCGCTGGCCGCGATCTCGCGCATCGTGCTCGCGGCGGCCGGCCTGGCCGTGATCGGATACGGCATCCACGGGCTGGTCACGATGGCGCGGGCCACCCACCCGCCGCAGGCAGCTCGCTGGCTGATCGGTGGAATCCTGGTACATGACCTGGTCATCGTCCCGGTGACGGCCGCCACGGGGCTTCTGCTCATCAGGTTCGTGCGTGCGCCGTACCGAGCGGTCGTGCAGGGCGCGCTGCTGGTCAGCGCGGCCGTCGCCCTGGCCTCCCTCCCGCTCTGGCGTGGTTACGGCGGCTCGCCGGACAACCCGACGGTGAACCCGCTGCCCTACGGGCGGAACCTGGCGATCGTGCTCGGCGCCGTGTGGGCCGGCGCGGCGGCCCTGATCGCCGTCCGGATGATGCGGGCCCGGCGGGCGCGGGGTGCCCCGCCGGACCCGTCCTGAACGCGGACCACGCGAGGCACCCAGCTCACCGAGGTCTACGGCCAGCCCAACGCCGCGAAGTGCCGGCCCTTGCTGTGCCAGGTCTCCGCGAGGCTCAGCCCGGCGATCGAGGCGTAGCCGTGGATTTCCCCGGATCCGACGAATGCCCAGGGGAAGGATCTCGACATCTGCCCGTCCGGCCCTTCCAGGCGGACGAGTAGCTGACCGGGCGGCGCCGGGTGGGGCTGTAGCTCGACGAGCACCCGGCCGGCCGGGCCGAGCAGCTCGGCGGCGCGGGTGAGCAGCCGGCCCGGGTCGCCGCCGATACCGATGTTGCCGTCGGCCAGCACCAGCGTCGACCAGCGTCCCTCCGCCGGAAGCGGGCCGAAGACGTCGCGGCGCAGCGCGGTCGCGCCAGCCCGGCGGGCAAGCCGCACCGCGAACGCCGCCACGTCGATGCCCAGCGTGGGCACCCCGCGAGCGGCGAGGGTCGCGGCCAACCGGCCCGGGCCGCAGCCGATGTCGAGGGTCGGACCGGCGCAGCGCCGCAGCAGGGACGCGTCACCCGGAGCCAGCCCGCCACGCCAGGCGAGCACCGGCAACAGGTCCCGCCGCCCGTCGGGGTGGCTCACCCACAGCCGGCCGTCCGCGGACCGCAGGGCCGCCTCGTACACCGCTGTCGGCGAGCTGCCCCGCGCGACCGGCAGGCTTGGCCCGCCGCGCCGGTTGTCCGCCGCGGCGGCCGCTCGGCGATCGGCCGCGGCCGTCGTCATCGCCGGACCAGCGGACGGGCCGCGCCAGTCCCTGCCTCGCCGGTCCGGATGGTCCGCACGGCCGCGGCGAACCGGCCGTGGGGGACGAGCCGCGCGACCGCGTCGGCGTCGGCATCCGTGTCAACGTCCCGCAGGACAGGCAGCGTCGTGACCAGCAGGCCGGCCTGGGCCAGTCGTTCCCGCTGCCGGGCCCCGGTGTCCGGCCGGGAGGTGGCGACACCGCGCAGCAGGCGGCCGTCGGGGCGGCGCAGGCCGAGCGCCCACCACCCGCCGTCGGCGGCGGGGCCGAACACCGCGTCCGCGCGGGCCAGCGCGCGGCAGGCGTCGGCGAGCAGCGCCGGGGTCACCTGTGGGGTATCCATGCCGATGAGGAGCGCTGGGCCGGCGGCGGCGTCGAACGCGGCGGCAAGCCGGGCGTCGAACGGTCCCGGGGCCTGCGGGACCACCTCGATCGGCGTCCGCAGCCACGGGCCGACCGCGCCGTCGAGCACGAGCACGGGCCTGACCGGCCCGATGCCGGGAAGCCGGGTAAGACAGTCGACGGCGGTCAACGTGTCCGCGATGGCCGCCTCGGCCACGGCCGCGGCCTGAGCCGGGGTGAACGGCGGCGTCAGCCGGGTCTTCACCCGGCCGGGGACCGGTTCCTTCGCCACCACCAGCAACGTCACCGCGGGAGCCGGCTCCACGGGCCACTGATGAGAGGTCACCGCAGACTCGCCAGCGCGGCCGTCATGTCCCGCACCGTGCGGGCAGTGCCGAGCGGCGTCCCGGTCACCTTCGACCGGCCGACCCGGGGGTGGTAGTCGACGTCCGTCTCGACGATGCGCCAGCCGGCCTGGGCGGCGCGCAGCAGGAGCTCCAGTGGGTAGCCGAAGCGGCGGTCGGTGACCGGCAGGCGCAGCAGCTCCTCACGGCGCGCGGCCCGCATCGGCCCGAGATCGTGGACTCCGACGCCGCGACGGCGCAGCCGCTGGGCGACGATCGCATTGCCGATCCGGGCATGCGGCGGCCAGGCCCGGGCGGAGGTCGGCCGGCGGCGTCCCAGGACGAGGTCGGCGCGTCCGGCCACCAGCTCGGCGAGGAGCCGGGGAAGCTGCGCGGGATCCAGCGACGCGTCGGCGTCGCATACGCAGACCACGTCGGCGTCCGCCGCGAGCAGGCCCGCCTGCACCGCCGCCCCGTAGCCGCGCTGCGGCACGTCGACGACCACGGCGCCCCGCTCGCGGGCCAGCCGCGCCGAACCGTCGCGGGAGCCGTTGTCGGCGACGACGGCGCGATATCCGGGTGGTATCCGGTCGAGGACCCAGGGCAGTGCCTCGGCCTCGTTCAGGCAGGGGAGCACGACGTCCACCGACACCGACCCCTGGTGACTTTGCGTGAGCATGATCGCGACTCTAGTGACCGTCCGCCAACATCGACCCTTACCGAATAAGGAAATCCGGCAGGCAGGCGACCATCACTCGAGGGCGGGCCTAGGTCTGCTTACGAACCTGTGACGGCCTGCCCGGCGCGGCCCGTATCGGGCTCCGGCGACCTATGGTGACGGTGTGCCCCGTGTCCTCGTCGTCGATGACGACGCCACTGTGGCCGAGGTCGTCGACCGCTACCTGCGCAACGCCGGCTTCGACGTCGACCGGGCCGCGGACGGGCTCGCGGCACTGCGGATGGCGGAGGCCACCGCCCCCGACCTGGTTGTCCTGGACCTGATGCTCCCCGGTCTCGACGGCATCGAGGTCTGCCGCCGGCTGCGGGAGCGGGCCCCCATCCCGGTGATCATGCTCACCGCGCGGGGCGAGGAGGGCGACCGCATCGCCGGCCTCGAGTGCGGCGCGGACGACTACGTGACCAAGCCGTTCTCCCCACGAGAACTCACGCTGCGGGTACGGTCCGTGCTGCGCCGGGCGAGCGAGCCACCGCCGGCCGGGGCCGGGGTCCTGCGTGCCGGCACCCTCGTCGTCGACGCGGCCGCCCGCACCGCCACCCGCCACGGCGTTCCGCTCGGGCTCACCGTCCGTGAGTTCGACCTGCTGGTGTTCCTGCTGCGCCACCCCGGCCGCGCCCTTACCCGGGCTGAGCTGCTGGAACAGGTATGGGGCTGGACCTACGGTGACCCGTCGACCGTCACCGTGCACATCCGCCGACTGCGGGAGAAGATCGAGGACGACCCGACGACCCCACGGCTGCTGGTCACCGTGTGGGGCGTCGGCTACCGATATGACCCGCCGGCCGCGGCTGACCCAGATCCCGCGGGCCGGTCCCACGCCGCCGACGGGTAGGTCCCGGCAGGCCGGCCAGAAGGCCGGTGGGTAGGTCCTGCCGTTCGCCAGGAGGGAGACGCTGTCATGAGCGCGGACCTGCAGGTCGTCGGAATCGCCCTGGCCTGCTCGGCGGTGGCAGCGCTGACCGGTGTCCCGCTGCTTCGCCTGCTGCGCGCCCGGCCGCTGTGGGCCACCGCGGGCGTGCTCTGCGTCGTTCCGATCCTGGCGGTCGCGGCCGGCGTGGCCGGTACCGCCCGCGCCATGTTCCTCTCGCATCACGACCTACGGGTCGTGCTGATCGTCGTCGCCGTCTCCGCGGTGGTCGCGGCCGCATCCGCGGTGCGCCTCGGCCGGCCGGTCGTCGCGGCCACCAGTTCACTGACCCGCGCGGCGGACACACTGGGCGGCCCGGTCTACCAGCGGGCCGACCGGGTCCCGACGGCCGAGCTGACCGCCCTGGCACGCACGCTCGACGCGACACACGTTCGCCTCGTGGAGGCGCGCGAACGCGAACGCGCGTTGGAAGCCAGCCGGCGCGAACTGGTGGCCTGGATCAGCCACGACCTGCGCACGCCGCTGGCCGGGATCCGGGCCACGGCGGAAGCGCTCTCGGACGGCCTGGTCACGGACGCCGGGACGACGGCGCGTTACCACCGGCAGATGCTCGCCGACGCCGAGCGGCTGACCGGCATGGTCGACGACCTCTTCGAGCTCGCCCGGCTCCAGGCTGGAGCGCTCGAGCTGGCGTTGGAGAAGGTCTGCCTGGCCGACATCGTGTCCGACGCCGTCGCCACCGTCGATCCCATCGCCCGCGCCAGGAGGGTCGTCGTCACCGGTAGCGCCGACGACGCCGTCTATGTCGACGCGGACGCCACCCAGGTCGGCCGGGCGCTGATCAACCTGTTGGTCAACGCCATCCGCCACACCCCCGACGACGGCACGGTCGAGGTCCAGGTCGAGCGGGCGGGCGGTGCGGCACGCGGCGGCGGGGAGGGCGCGGCGGACGACAGCCGGGCGATCGTCGCGGTCGCCGACCGGTGCGGCGGCATCCCCGCCGAGGACCTGCCCCGGCTGTTCGACCTCGGTTTCCGCGGGGAGACCGCGCGTACCCCGGGTGACGGTGGCGATCATCCTCATCAGCCGCGGGTACGGTCCGGCATCGGGCTGGCCATCGTCCGAGGCATCGTGGAGGCCCACGGCGGCGACGTCACCGTCCACAACCAGCACGGCGGCTGCCGCTTCGTCGTCGCCCTCCCGGCCGCCTGAGCTCCTCCGGAGCTCCTCGGGAGCTCCTCGGGAGGAGCAGGCTTCCGCGGCTCGTAAGATCCGGCGGGCCCCAGCGCCGCTAGCGTCGCGGACATGCGGGTCCTTGTCACCGGCGGCGCCGGCTTTATCGGTTCCCATATCGTCGACGCACTGGTCGACGCTGGTCATGCCGTACGGGTGCTCGACGCCCTGCTTCCAGCCGTGCACCGCACGAAACCCTCAGTCAACGACGCCGCCGAGTTCATCACCGGGGACGTGACCGACCAGACCGCGGTGGACGCGGCGCTCGACGGGGTGGACGCCGTCTGCCACCAGGCGGCCATGGTCGGCCTCGGGGTCGATCTTGACGACCTGCCCGTCTACACCACCCACAACGACCTTGGCACCGCGGTCCTGCTCGCCGCGATGGCCCGCCGCGGCATAGGGCGGCTCGTACTGGCCAGCTCGATGGTCGTCTACGGCGAAGGTGGATATCGCTGCGCGGCCGACGGGCCGGTGCGCCCCGGCCCCCGGCAGCCACCCGACCTGGACGGCGGCAGGTTCGAACCGCCCTGCCCATGCTGCGGTGCCCCGTTGCGATCGACGCCTGTCACCGAGGACGCGCCGCTGGACCCGAGGAGTGTCTATGCGGCCACCAAGGTCGCTCAGGAACACCTCGCGGCCGCCTGGGCCGCGGCCACCGGTGGCACCGTTCTGGCGCTGCGCTACCACAACGTCTATGGCCCGCGGATGCCTCGGGACACGTTCTACGCCGGCGTCGCGTCGATTTTTCGAAGCGCCCTGGAACGGGGCGAGCCACCCCGGGTGTTCGAGGACGGCGGCCAGCTCCGCGACTTCGTCCACGTCCACGACGTCGCCCGCGCCAACGTGGCTGCGCTGCGGCACAGTTCCATGCCTGGCCGGCTCGTACCGGTCAACGTCGGCTCCGGGCAGGCCCACACCATCGGCGAGATGGCGTGCGTACTGTCCCGCGCCTTCGGCGGGCCTGTGCCCGTCGTCACCGGCCAGTACCGGGCCGGCGACGTCCGGCACATCGTCGCCTCGTCCGACCGCGCCCGCGAGCTCCTCGGCTACCAGGCGGCGGTTTCCTTCACCGAGGGCATCACCACCTTCGCCCACGCCCCGCTACGGAGGTGAAGCCGGAAGCCGAACCGCCTCGGCCTGGGCCGCGACTGGGACCACCGAACCGACAGCGACGGGGCGGCAGCGGTAGACGGGCGCGGAGGTAGAGCTCTCACGACTACTGGACGTCGCCGACTGTGCCGTCGTCGACGCGACCGCCGGTGGGCTACTCGACGGTGACGGACTTCGCGAGGTTGCGGGGGCGGTCAACGTCGTGGCCGAGTGTCACGGCGGCGTGGTAGGCGAGCAGCTGCAGGGGGATGCCGAGGAGGACCGGGTCCAGTTCGGGCTCGTTCCGAGGGACGACGAGCACCTCGTCGGCGGCCGCCTTCAGCTCGGGGTCATGGCCGACGGCGAGGACCCGGCCGTCGCGTGCCTTCACCTCGGCGACCGTCCCCAGGTTCTTGTCCCGCAGCTCGTCGTCGGGGATGACCGCGACGACGGGCCGGTCGGGGGATATCAGCGCGAGCGGGCCGTGCTTGAGCTCGGACGCCGGATAGGCCTCGGCGTGCAGGTACGCGACCTCCTTGAGCTTCAGGGCGCCCTCCGAGGCCACGACCGCGCCGCGGACCCGGCCGACGTACAGCATTCCCGGGTAGGAGGCCCAGCGGGCCGCGACCTCCCGGATCTGCTCCTCGGAGGCGAGGATCTCGGCGATCTGGCCGGGCAGCGCCCGCAGCCCGGCGATCAGCCGCCGCCCGTCCGCGGGTGACAGATCCCGCACCCGGCCCAGGTGAAGCGCGAGCAGCGCGAAGGCGACCGCGGTCGCCGTGTAGGTCTTCGTGGACGTCACCGACACCTCCGGCCCGGCGTGCAGGTAGATGCCGCTGCCGCACTCCCGGGCGATCGCGCTGCCGACCATGCCGACCACGCCGACGACCCGGCCGCCCTTGCGCTGGACCTCCTGGACCGCGGAGAGCGTGTCGTAGGTCTCCCCGGACTGGCTGACGGCGACGTACAGCGTGTCCGGCTCGATGACCGGATTGCGGTAGCGGAACTCGGCGGCCGGCTCGGCGGAGGCGGGGATGCGGGCGATCTCCTCTACGAGCTGCGCGCCGAGCCGGCCCGCGAGGTAGGCAGAGCCACAACCGAGGATGACGACCCGGCGGATCTCCCTCGTCTCCCGCGGGGAGAGGCCGAGGCCGCCGAGGTGCGCAGTGGCGAACCGGTCGTCGATCCGGCCGGTGAGTGCCCGTTCGACGGCGGCGGGCTGCTCGTGGATCTCCTTGTGCATCCAGTGCGGGTGTGGGCCCAGCTCGTAGGCCATCGGCTCGATGTCGACGACCTCCGGCACCCGGCTCGCCGGCGCACCGTCGCGATGTACCTCGTAGCCGCCGGCGCGCAGGACGGCCAGGTCGCCGTCCTGAAGGTGGACGACGCGGCGGGTGTGGGTCACCAGCGCGGACAGGTCGGAGGCGGCCAGTACCTCGCGCTCGCCGACGCCGAGCAGCAGCGGACTGCCGTTGCGGGCGACGACGATCTCGTCGGGCCGGGTCGCGTCCAGCACGGCGATGCCGTACGTACCGGCGATGTGGCCTAGCGTGATCCGGACCGCGTCGGCGAGTCCCCGCTCACCCGCGGCGAACTCTCGGGCAATCAGGTGCGCGAGCACTTCCGTGTCCGTGTCGGAGGCGAACACGACGCCTTCCGCGGTGAGCCGGGCACGCAGCTCCGCGGCGTTCTCGACGATCCCGTTGTGCACGACCGCGACCCGGCCCGCGGTGTCGAGATGCGGGTGCGCGTTGACGTCGCTGGGCACGCCGTGGGTCGCCCAGCGGGTATGCCCGATCGCGGTCGTCGCCGTCAGACGTTTCGGCAGCCGCGCGGCGAGGTCGTCGACCCGGCCGGCCGTCTTGTGCACCGCCATTTTGTCGCCGCGGTCCGGAATGGCGAGACCGGCCGAGTCGTAGCCGCGGTATTCCAGCCGCCGCAGCCCGTCGACGACGAGAGGGACGGCTGGCCGGCGGCCGATGTAGGCGACGATCCCGCACATGTGATCTGCCCCTTCCGGGGTGCTAGTGGACGTCGAGATGTCCTGAGCAGGGAGGTCCTCAGCCGTAGACGAGGCGACGCAGTTGCCGCGAGGTCAGGCCGTCGGACCGGAACCGCTGGTCGGCCAGCTCCCGGCCGATCTGCCCGAAGATCGTGTCGTTGGTCAGTCCCTGGCGCTGCAGCTCGCGGTGCCGGCGGCGGACCCAGCAGTCGGGCGTCTCGTCGTAGTAGGCGAGAACATCGGCGACGACCCGGGCCGCCTCGGCCTGGCTCAGGTCCGTCGTCTGGGCCACGTGAGCGACGAGGTCGGCGGGCAGCGACACGGGCATGCGGGCCACGATGCCGGCCCGTCGGGCGCCAAAGCCAGCTTCCTGCCCGAAATCGGGCAGGAAGCTGGCGAGACGCGGAGTCTTGTTCGCGATCCGGGGCCCAGAGGCGTCCCGCGACGCGGCGCGGACATCTGGGCGGTCGCCAAACCCGTACAAGGCGAGCACATGCCTGAGCCCCTGGGCCTGGGGCCGGAGGAAAGCGGGATCAGGGTTTGCGGGCGAGGGCGCCGTAGACGCTGACCTGGCGTCGGGGGTCGGGGGCGCGTACAGCTGCGTGCTGACCCACTTGGTGGCCTGACTCCCCACCCCGCACCCGCGGGGTCAGCCTGGGTCTCTCGGCGTGTCCTGCGTGCTCGTCGCTCGTCGCTGTGCCGTGAAGAGCTGGTATGCGGGGCGCAGCGCCTCGCGGAGGTCGCCGAACGGTTCCACCGCCAGTGGCCCGCACAACTCCAGCAGGATGTCGGGGCGCGCCGCCGGCGCGTGTCGATCAGATGCGGCGCCCCGGCGATCGGCCGGGACTGGTGATGACCAGAACGCGGAGACAGACCGGGGGAGCGGCTCCGCGCCTTCGTCAGCCGGGCCCGTCGCCGTCGTCGCCGCCATCGTCGGGGTGTCCGGCGGGCCCGGTTCCGCCCGCGGCCATCCCGGTCCCGCCGGCCAGGAAAAGGTGCGCGTGCCGCGTCCCGCGCGGGCGGCGGGGTGCGGGCGGAGGCGTCGGATCTCCCCCAGGAGGGCGTCGCGCTCCCGGCCGCGCAGCGCCAGGAGCACGAACGGGTCGAGGTCGATCGTGTCGGCGAGCTGGTGGCAGGCCGCCACGAGGTGCGCGCATGGCCGTTGCCAGTCGGAGCACGTGCAGTCCATCGCGAGGTCGTCGGCACGGGTGGGGAAGAGGGACAGCCCGAGCGCGGCGAAGGCCGGCTCGATACCCGCCGGCATCGAGCCGGCCAGCAGCGCGGCGGCGTACCGCGCCTCGGACGCGAGCGCGTCCTCGACGCGGCGCCAGTCGGCGTCGCCGAACGTCCGGACGGCGAGCCGGGCCTTGTGCAGGTCCTCGCCCTGGTCGCGGACCATCGCGACGACGAGGTTGCCCGATCGCCGCACGCTCAGCACGGCCTCGGTGCGTACCAGGACGCGACCGGCACGCAGCGGATCGGGCAGGCTCATGCCCTCGATCAGCGCGAGGAACCGGGACGACCACCAGGCCCGCCCGCCTCGATGGCCGCGGCCTCCGCCGCCCCCGCGGGCGCCCGGGTCAGTCATGGACGGCCTCGGGCGCGAGTGCGACGAGATCTCGCAGCTCGTCGGTGGACAGCGACGCCAGCCAGCTCTCCCCACCGCCGACGATGGTCCGTGCCAGCGCCGCCTTGTCCGCGAGGATCCGGTCGATGCGCTCCTCGAGCGTGCCCATGCACAGCAGCGTCTGGACCCACACGTCGCGCCGCTGCCCGATGCGGTGGGCACGGTCTGTCGCCTGCGCCTCCACCGCCGGGTTCCACCAACGGTCGATGTGGATGACGTGGTTCGCCGCGGTCAGGTTCACGCCGGTGCCGCCGGCCTTGAGGGAGAGCAGGAACACGCCCGGTCCGCGCCGGGTCTGGAAGCGCTCGACGAGCGCGTCCCGCTCGGTGGCCCGCAGGCCGCCGTGCAGGAAGGACACCTCGACCCCGAGCCGGGTGGACAGGTAAGGCGCGAGCATGGCGCCGAAGCGGGCGAACTGGGTGAAGCAGAGCGCTCGCTCGCCGCCCGCGACAACCTGCGCGAGCACCTCCTCCAGCCGGGCGAGCTTCCCGGACCGGCCGGGCAGCGCCGAGCCGTCCCCGAGCAGGTGGGCCGGATGGTTGCAGACCTGCTTGAGCCGCGTCATCGCCGCGAGTACGACGCCGTTGCGGCGCACCGGGGACGAGGCGTCCCGCAGCCGCGCCATCATGTCGTCGACGACCGCCCGGTACAGCGACGCCTGCTCCGTCGTCAGCGTGCACAGCTGGCGCAGCTCCACCTTCGCCGGCAGGTCACGCAGCACCGACGGGTCGGTCTTCACCCGGCGCAGCACGACCGGGCGGATCCGCCGGCGCAGCCGGATGGTCGCGTCGGTGTCGCCGTAGCGCTCGATCGGCACCGCGTAGCGGGCGCGGAACGAGCTGGCCGAGCCGAGCAGGCCCGGGTTGACCACGTGCATGATCGACCAGAGGTCGCCGAGCCGGTTCTCCACCGGAGTGCCGGTCAGCGCGATCCGGTGGCGGGCGGTCAGCTGGCGGACCGCGCGGGCCTGGGCGGTCGCGGAGTTCTTGATCTGCTGTGCCTCGTCCAGGACGAGCCGCTCCCACGCGACCGGGCGGAACTCGTCGACGTCGCGGGCGAGCTGCGTGTAGGTCGTGAGGATCAGGTCATGCCCGGCGGCGGCATCGGCCATCGCCACGTTCCGCGGCTGGTGGGCCGAGTGGTGGATATGGACTCCCAGGCCAGGCGCGACCCGCTCCGCTTCTCGCAGCCAGTTCCCCAGCACCGAGACCGGGCAGACGACGAGGGTGGGCTCGCGGCGGGCGGCACCCTGTGCGGTGCCCCGGGTGAGCAGCTCCAGCGCCAGGACCTGGATGGTCTTGCCCAGGCCCATGTCGTCGGCGAGGAGCGCGCCGACCCCGAGCCGGTCGAGCAGGGCGAGCCAGGCCAGGCCGTGCGCCTGGTAGGGGCGCAGGCGCACGCCCAGGCCGGCGGGCGGCTCGACCAGCGGCGGCGGCCCCGCGCCCGGCTGGCGGTCCGCGCCGGCGAGCAGTGCGCCGAGCCAGCCGTCCGCCGCCACCTCGACCTCCGCGCCGGAGGCCTCGTCACCGTCCCAGCCGGGGCCAAGACCCGTGTAGGCGAGGACGTCCCGGACGGTCATCCGGCCGCCGGCGGACTGCCGAGCCAGGTCGAGCCCGGCCAGCGTGCCCGGGTCCACCCGGGTCCACCGGCCCCTGACCTTGATGAGCTCGGCCTTGGCCGCCGCCAGGCCGTCGAGCTCGGCGCGGCTGAGCTCGACATCGCCCAGGCTGGCGGCCCAGCGGAAGTCGACGATCTGGCCGAGGTCCGTCGTGATGTCACGCAGGATCGGCGTCACCGGATTCACCGCGCGCACAGTGAGCCGGGGCGCCGGCCGGACTGGCCGCGTCCACCAGGACGGCACGAGCACCCCGAAGCCCTCCTGCTCGAGGGCACCGGTCACGCCCAGGAACTCCTGTGCCTGTTCGAGGGTCAGGTCCATTCCGGTCGGACGGGCCTCGCGCAGGGCCCGGCCGAGCCCGGGCCACACGGCGACGGCCCGCCCGAGCCCGGCGAGCAGCGACTCCTCGGCGTCGGTGGCCCACGCCGCCGGCCCGGCGGGCCGACGCCGCCAGACCTGGCCGGCGGACACCTGGACACCGGGGTCCTCGACCGCCTGCAGCAGGAAGTCGACCCGCCAGGCCTCGTCGTCGCCCGGGGCCGTCCTCGACAGGGCGCCCGGTTCGCCCAGCCGGAAGCACACCCGCACCGGCCACGCCCTGGTGCCGCCCGAATGCCACGCACCGACCTTCGCGGCGAGCTCGCCGGCCGCGGCGCCCGCGGTGGTGCCGGCGGCGGTGGTGAAGCGCGGGTCGCCGCCGAGGGCCCGCAGCCAGCCGGCCGTCGCGCTGCCCAGCGGCGAGCGCCGTGCCCTGGGCGCCGCCGGGTCCGCCGGGGCCCTTGGCGCAAGGCGGGCCCGCCGAAGCCGGCCGCGGGCGTGGGCGTCCACGAGATCGTCGAGCGTGGCGCCCAGTGCCTCGGCCGGATCGTTCCCGGCGGCGGCGTCCTCGCCGGCGGCCCGGAACGCCGGCGGCATGGCGGCGGTCAGTTCGTCGAACCGTTCGGCGTCCGGCCCGGTGAGGACCGGCCGCCAGTGTGCCAGCGGCTGCGCGCCGTCCCACCCGACCGCCGGAAGGACCCGGCCACGGTCGACCAGACCCGCCGCGAACGCGTCGACGGCCAGCAGGAACAGCGCGGAGGCCCCGAGCTGGAACGATTCGCCCGACTCCCGCGGTGGGCCGAGTGCCAGCGGGGCATCCAGGCGGATCGTGTCGACCAGCCAGCGGCGGAGGACCGGGCTGTGGGCATCCGCCCCCTCCCCGCCAGGCCCAGGCGCGGCGTCGGCCACCGCGGCCGCGAGGTCCGGCGACGCCAGCGGTCCCGTGGCCGCGCTCGGCAGGAGCACGGCGAGCTGCCCGGCCGCGGCGGATCCGCCGGTGACGAACGGCGCCAGCTCCGAGGGCCGGGCCGCGAAGGGATGGGGTGACGGCCCGCCGTCGCTTCCTCGCGGCGCCTGGCCCCATCGCCGCGTGTCCTCGGCCCACAGCCGGACCCCGCCGGTGGCCGCGCGGACGCCGTGCACGACCAGCATCGCCCCTCCCAGGGGCCGTTACCCGGGACCGGGCATCTCCACAGGGCTTGCCCCGAGCTTACGTAGGCCCCGGCACTACCAGCGGACCGCCAGCACGATGACGATGACGGAACCAGGGCGGCTCGACGGCGCGGATGCAACGCCGACGCCCCGGCCGGGCGGGACCTGTGGTCCGAGCCTGGACGGGGCGTGGGATGGCGACGCGTCAGGTCAATGGGACGGTCGGGCGGTCGGTCGGGTACTCAGCGATTGCTGAGGACCTTCTCGAAGAAGTCCCGGTAGCCGCGTAGTGCCCGGCGCAGGTCCTCCGTGGACGCTTCGCCGTGCGTGTGCCACGCGTCCCGCAGTCCCGAGTGCTCACGGTTGATCCGTTCGGTCAGCGTCCGCACGGCGTCGTCGACGAGTCGATCGGCCTTCTCGACGGCCTCCCGCGGATGGTCGACGAACTCCAGCAGCACCTGCCGCCAGGCTCCAGACTGCCCGTCGCCCGCGGTGCCCTTGTCGGCAGCGATGTCGGTGTCGGCGGCAGAGTCGGTGTCGGTGTCGGTGTCGGTGTCGGCGGCGGTGCCGACGCCGACGGGGGTGCCAGCATCGGTGCGGGCGCGGGAGTCGGTGCCGACAGGAGTGTCGGCAGCGGTGCCGGTGTCGTCCACGTCGGTGCCGGCCTCAGGCGCGTTCGCCTTGTCGAATGCCCGGGTACCCGGGAGACCCGCGGCCGCCGGCTCATCCGCGCGGCTGTCGCCGGTGGCGCCACGAATGCCGGGGGGCGAGACCTGCGGAGTCGGCACCATCGCCCCGTCCAGGGCCACGATCCGATGCTCCGCGGTGGTATCCGCGGGCACTGGCTGGTTCGTCGGTACGGGCCTGGGCGTGTTCGGGGACGCCGCCTCGTCCGCGGATGGTCGTCGTTCGAACAGGCTCATATCGCGTCCTCCTCGGGGTCATGCTGGCGGGGGTTCCCGCCCGGCTCCTTCGCTCAGGGCCGCACGCGCGGCTCATGGGCCGGCGGGCGGTGCATGCCCGCCATGCCGGCGTCGGCATCGGGGCTTGTCGGCTCCTTCGCCCACCGGCGGACGGACTCGTGCCCGGCCGCGGGCGGGACGGCGGCGCGTCGCCGAATCCCGGACATGGCCGGGGGCCGGCCACGGTCTTCGGCGCCCGCCCGTTGCAACCTCGCCCGTTGCGGCGTCGCCCGCTCCGAGCCGTCCACGAGCCACGCGAACAGCTCCCGGTACTGAACGAAGGCCGACCGCAGCTTCTCGGTGCCCCCACCGTTGACCTGGCTGGACGCCGCGGCCTGAGCCTGCCGGTAGGGCCCGGCGACCTCGGGACGGTCGGCCGAGATCAGCTCGACGCGCTCGTCGAAGCCCGCCTCCGGATAGCCGCGGGTCCGCATTACGTCCGCGATGAGCAGGTCCGCCTGCCGGGTGGCCTCGGCCGGGTCGTCCACGAACTGGCTCTGCAGCCCGTCCCAGCGGGCGACGTAGCCGGCGCGCTCGCGGTCGTCGAGGGGGCGGATGTCGAGTTCGTCGCGGCGGCGCGCGATTTCCGCGAGTTTGAGCTCGGCCGTGCGCCGGTCACCGCTCTGCTCGACCGCGCGGTCGTATTCCGGGCCGAACCGGCGGCGCAGCATATGCGTTCCGCCCCCGGGCCGGCCGATACGGTGGACGAACACGAGCGCGACCGCAGCCAGCGCAATCACACAGAGCGCCAGAATGGTCCATCCCAATGCCGACACGGCGCAACCTCCGTATGATCACTGCCTGCCTGTTACGTTTCTCCTGCTACGTCCGCTGCGGTACCCGGGAGCATCGGGGGTAAACACCGCGGATCGGCGCCCGGCGGCGAGGCCGTCCATCCGATACCTCCCGTTCGGCCCCGCGCACCGCCGAAGCGCTGGTCGCGGGTCTGTCCGTCGCGTCCGTCGCGTCACATCCCGCGCGCCCGGAATGCGGCTGCCCGGTCCGCGGTGGGCTCCGGAGCGGGCATTCCGAAACAGTTCAGGCGTTGACGCGCCGCTGAGGCGACCGAGATCCGACGGGGCGGTGTGCGTAGCCTGCGGCGCAGAGGCGCGGCGGGAGAACGAGCGGACCGAGGAATCAGCCCAAATCCGCGATGCCGGCCTTGGCTCAATGCGACGGCGCCCCTTCAACGAGTTCGCCGCGAGTTCGCCGCGCCGTCTGGCCGCAACACCTCCATGGCCCCGCCCGCCTCGGCTCCTCCCGGCGCGACATCGCCGGCCAGGCCGCGTCGGCCAGGCCGCGTCGGCCAGCGGCCGGTGATTCGGCCAGGGACCGGCGATGACGCAGCTGAGCCCCGGGTATTCCACGTTGACGACGAGGCAGCGGCCCGGCCGCGTCAAGTTCGGTGACGCGTAGCGTCTGACTGATCGTTGACCTGCTGGAGCAGGCCGCGGGGCGAACGTTCGCTGAAGCGGCACCAGGCATCCATGGCGGCCGCGGTGGCCGTGGCCGTCAGGCCAGTCCGGGCGCTGGCGCCGTGATCGTGCGGCGGAGCCAGGCCGGCGATGGGGCCGGAGACGGCGCCGGGACCGGTGCCGGATCACGCAGCCAGTCCACGGTGAGCCGGTAGCCGCCCGCGATCAGGTTCCGGGTGCCGCGGAAGTCGAACGGGTTCACGGTCGCCGAGCCGGGTGTGGGCAGCAGGTACACGGTCCCGCGGACGGCGGACATGTCGGCCCAGGCGGCGTTGCCGAGGATCTGGTTGACCGCGCGCAGCGCCAGCGCGAACGCCCCGCGCGGGACGAGCTCGGGGGTGGCGGCGCTCGGGGTCGGGCCGACCGAGGGCAGCACGTAGGTCGTCGTCGCCCCCAGGCTCTCGGCCTGCCGGACCGGCGTGTCGGCGCTCACGCCGCCGTCGATGAGCCGTCGCCCCTCGATGGTGACCGGGGGGAAGACACCCGGGTAGGCCGAGGTCGCCAGCAGGGCCTCGACGGCGTCGCCGTTCGAGAGCACGACCGGGTGCCCGGTCGCCAGGTCGGTGGTGACGACGTGGGCCGGGATGACCGTCTGCTCCAGCTGGGACACCACCAGCCCGCTTTCCAGCAGGTGGCGCAGCCCGGTGCTGGAGGCCAGCCCGTCCTGCCGGCCGATCAGGCCACCCACCAACGCGCGGGGGGACAGTGGCGCCACGTCCTTGCGACGCATCGATGCCCATACTCCGGCGAGCCGTTCGATGCCCTCGACGGTGGGGTCACTGGCGTACGCGACGGCGTTGAGCGCGCCGGCCGAGGCGCCCACGACGAGGTCCGGGACGATGCCCGCCTCGGTCAACGCCCGCAGCATGCCGACCTGGGCCGCGGCGAGACTGCCCCCGCCCTGCAGGACGAACGCGACCCTGCCTTCGCTGGAGCCCTCCCCGGCGTCCTCCGGTCTGCCCGAGTCCCCGGCGCCGCCGGCCCGCGGGCCCGGCGCCGGGCGAGCGCCGTCCCGCGGCTGGCCCGAGGGCGGGGGCAACTGAAACGGCTGAGAGGGAAGCAGCGGCGCGGTCATCGGACCTCCCGGACGTGTCCAGTCGCCTCAAGGGCCCGCTGCCCACCTGGAGGGCACCGCCGCCCGAAAGCCAATGTCAGGCTATGACATTCCCCTCAACGTCGTCACCACTATGCGTTATGCCACATGACGGAAAGGGTGTGCTAGAGCACATTCGGTGACCTGGGTGCGCCCTTGGGGGCGGCTGTGCGGCGCACCGGCGAGCGCTCTCGCCGTCGGGCTGCTCCGTCGCCGGTCGCGGCATCCAGGGTGGACCGATTATGGTCGGGGCCCATGCAGAATTCGTTCTGCTCGTACTGTGGTACGAGGTATGGGCCCGACGCGACGTGGCCACGGGTGTGCGCCGCCTGCGGTGAGACGACGTGGCGCAATCCGACTCCGGTCGCGGTGGCGCTGCTGCCCGTCGTCATGCCCGAGGGTGGGCGCGGTCTGGTGGTGGTACGCCGCGACATCGACCCCGGTCGTGGTGAGCTGGGGCTGCCCGGCGGCTTCATGGAGGTCGGCGAGGTCTGGCGGGAGTCCACGGTCCGGGAGCTGCGTGAGGAGACCGGAATCCTCGCGGACGCGGCCGACGTGCGGCTGTTCGACGTGCACAGCGGCCGGGACGGCGGGGTCCTGCTGGTGTTCGGCCTGTTGCCGGAGCGGCCGTGGGCCGAGCTGCCGCCGGTGACCGCCACGGACGAGACCACGGAGTGGCTGGTGCTCACAGAGCCGCGGCCGCTCGTGTTCCCCACGCACACCGACGCGATGGCCGCCTACTTCGCCCAGCTCGACGGGCACGCCTCGGTCCCCACCGCCTGACCGGCGCCGCTGCTGGCGGCGCCCGATGTCGGTGCCAGCGAGGATCTGGGGGAGCTGACAAGGCCTCCGGCTGATCTGGCCCTCCCTAGACTGAGCGGGTGCCGATCGTCCTGACCGTCCTCGACCGCGTGCGCTGGCGCGGTCAGCCGGTGGTCGGCGAGCGCCCGCAGGCGTTGCTGGCCGCCCTGGTCGTCGGCGGCGGCCAGGCGGTGCCGAGCGACCGGCTGGCCGAGGCGGTCTGGGGCGAGAACGGCCCGGGAAACGCCGGCAAGGCGCTGCAGGTCCTGATCTCGCGGACGCGCGCCCAGTGCGGCCCGGACGCCGTCGTCCGGGACGGCGACGGTTACCGGCTCGGCGTCCCCGTCGACCAGGTGGACGCGTTACGGCTGCGAGACCTGACTCTGCGCGCACGGCGCCTGCTCGCGGCCGGCGACGTGCTCGCGGCCCGCGCGGTCGCGACCGAGGCCATGGCGCTGACGGAGGCGCGGACGGCGGCCCAGGACGGGGACGACCACCCGCTGGCGGAGCTGCGCCGGGGCGCCTCGGCGCACCGGGCGGAGCTCGCCGGGCTGCTGGGCCGCGCGCTGAGCCTGAGCGGAGAGCACACGTCCGCGCTGCCGCGCCTGGGTGAGGCGTTCGACCGAGATCCGTCGGACGAGGCGGTGCTCGTCTGCCTGCTGCGAAGCGAGGCGGCGGTGCGGGGCGCGGGCGCGGCGCTCGACCGGTACGAGAGATACCGGGCCGAGCTTCGCGAGCGGCTCGGCGTCAGCCCTGGCTCCGGGCTCGAGCGGGTGCACCAGGAGCTGCTCCGCCTCGACGAGCCGGTGCGCGCGGGCCTGCACTACGACACGAGCGCGTTGATCGGGCGCACGGATGACCTCAGGCAGCTCACCGCGCTCGTCAACACGGCCCGCGTGGTCTCGATCGTCGGCCCGGGCGGGCTGGGCAAGACCCGGCTGGCACATGTGCTCGGCCGGTCCGTCGAGCTGCCGGTCGTGCACTTCGTCGGGCTGGTGGGAGTCACCTCGCCGGAGGACCTGATCGGCGAGGTCGGCTCGGCGCTGGGGGTGCGCGACTCGGTGCACGGTCGCCGGACTTTGACACCCCAGCAGCTCGCCGACGTGCGCGGGCGGATCGCCCAGCACCTCAGCGCGGCGCCGAGCCTGCTGATCCTCGACAACTGCGAGCATCTCGTCGACGCCGTGGCCGACCTGGTCGCGTTCCTCGTCGCCACCACCAGCGACCTGCGCGTGGTCACCACGTCGCGCGCGCCGCTCGCGATCAGCGCGGAACGCGTCTACCCGCTCGGCTCGCTGCGCGAGACCGAGTCCGGCGAGCTCTTCCGGCAGCGAGCCGTCGCGGCCCGGCCCGACGTCCAGCTTCCCGACGAGGCCGTGACCGACATCGTGACCCGCCTGGACGGCCTCCCGCTGGCCATCGAGCTCGCCGCCGCCAAGGCCCGCATGATGTCCGTCGAGGAGATCAGCCGGCGGCTGGAGAACCGGTTCGCCCTGCTGCGCGGCGGGGTCAGGAACGCCCCGGACCGGCACCAGACCCTGCTCGCCGTCATCGACTGGTCGTGGAACCTGCTGACCGACCCGGAACGCCGCGCGCTGCGCTGGCTGGCGGTCTTCCAGGGCGGAGTGACGCTGGCCGCGGCCGAGGAGGTGCTCGGCGAGGACGCGTTCGGCGCGGTGCAGGCGCTGGTCGACCAGTCGCTGCTGACGGTCGCCGAGACGAGCGCCGGCGTCCGCTACCGGATGCTGGAGACGGTGCGCGAGTTCGGCCGGATGAGGCTCACCCAGGCCGGCGAGGAGGAGCAGGCGCTGCTGGCGCGGCGGGAGTGGGCGATCCGCTACGCCGCCGGCGCGGCGGAGCTGCTGTTCGGGCCGGACCAGTTCGCCGGCATCGACGCGCTCGGCGAGGAGGAGGCGAACCTCGCGGATGTACTGCGCCACGCGCTCGCCCACGCCGACCGGGAGGTCGTCGTCGAGGTGCTGCGCGGCCTGGGCGGGCTGTGGTCGTTGCGTGGCGATCACGCGAGGGTGGCCACGCTGGCCGGTACCGTCGCGGAGGTGGTGGCCGGCTGGCAACCACCGGACGAGCTGGCCGACAAGACCCGGGCGGCCATGGTGATCGTGCTGCAGAACGCGATGATCGGGACGCCGGGGGACCGGGCCAGGCCGGTCCGTGAACTGCTCGTCCGGCTCGGGACGGACGACCGCGGCGACCCGCGGATCAACGCCATGGCGACGGTGCTGCTGGCCTTCGACCCGGATCGGCCCGACGCCGAACCCCGCCTGGATGTGCGGCTGGACGAGTTCGTCGCCTCCCCGGATCCGTCCGTCGCGATCGCCGCGCTGCAGTGGCGCAGCTACCTTCTGGAGAACGCCGGCGACCCGGCGGCCGCGATCGACGCGGCCGAGCGGGCGCTTGCGCTGGTGCGGGAGACGGCCGAGGGCCCGTGGGCCGTGGCGATGCTGCACGCGCACCTCGCCGGCCTGCACATGCAGCTGGGGCATCCTGCCATCGCCCGCCCGCACGCGCAGGCCGCGCTGCCGGTGCTCGAACGGCTCGGCGCCCTCGACGACCAGATCCAGCTGCGCTCGGTCCTCGGGCTGTGCGCGGTGGCCGCCGGCCGCCTCGACGAGGCCGACCAGCACGTCCACACGGTGAACCGGCTCCTGGAGTCGGACAACGTCCTCGGTGGCCTGCTGGCGCTCGGGACGGTCGCGGGGGAGGTCGCGCTCGCGCGGGGCGACGTGGCCGCCGGGCTCGCGGCGTTCCGGCGGGCCTCCACGCGCATGCGCGCCTTCGTCTTTCCGGGTCAGCGGCCGACCGGCGTGGAGCCCTGGCTGATGTTCGCCGACGCCAGCCTGCTGACCGCGCTCGCGTACCACGGCACGGGCGAGGAGATCGCCGAGGGGGCGGAGGTGTTCCGCGGGTGCCTGGCCCGGACGGAGCGCGTCCTGGGCCTGGTCGACCCCTACCTCGACTACCCGGTGTGCGGCATGGCGCTGTTCGCGCTGGGGGTATGGGGTCTGCTGCGGTCCGCGATGCCACCGGCCGAGGCGGTGCGGCTGCTGGTGCTGGCCGAGCGGTTCGCGTACAGCCGGACCATTCCGACGATGTCCTGGGAGAAGATCGCGTCCTGCGCCGAGGAGCGCGAGCCCGGCCGGATCGCCGAGCTGCGCGCCGAGTACGGCGTCCGGCGTGGGCCCGACCTGACCGGCGAGGCACGTCGCCTCGTCGGCCAGGCCGGCTGAGCCCGCCACCACCGCCACCACCATCGCCTCCCGTGACTCCGGCGGGGGCGTCCGCGGGGTCCGCGAGAGCGGGGCGTTGCCGCGCACCCTCGGTCCTCTAGAGGTGCCGCTTGTAGAGCTTGACGGACAGCGGCGCGAACACCGCGATGACGATCACACAGGCGACCAGCGTCCAGCCCGCCTCAACGGACACGTGGGCGTGGTTGGCCAGGTCCCGGTCGGCGGAGACCAGGTGGGACACCGGGTTGACCTTGACGAACGCGGCCAGCCAGCCCGGCAGGGTGTCGACGGGCACGAACGCGTTCGACAGGAACGTCAACGGGAACATGATCATCATGGAGATGCCCTGGACGCTCTGGGCGCTGCGCGCGACGGTGCCGAGGCAGGTGAACACCCAGGCCAGCGACCAGCCGGTGATGACCGCGAGCAGGATCGCGCCGACCACGCCGAGCACGCCGCCGCCGGGCCGGTAGCCGAGCGCGAGGCCCATGCCGAAGGTGATCGTCGCCGCGATCGTGTAGCGGAGCAGGTCGGCGACCATCGGCCCCGCCAGCGGAGCGATCCGGGCCATCGGCAGCGACCGGAACCGGTCGAAGACGCCCTTGTCGATGTCCTCGCGCAGCTGCGTGCCGGTGGCCATGCTGGTCGTCAGGACGGTCTGCGCGAGGATGCCGGGGATCATCAGCGGCAGATAGCTCTTCACGCTGCCGGAGATCGCCCCGCCGAAGATGTAGGCGAACATCGCCGTGAACAGGATCGGCTGCAGGGTCACGTCGAAGAACTGCTCCGGGTTGCGGCGCATCTTCTTGGTGGCGCGCCAGGCCATGGTCATGATCTGGCGGAACGTGTCCGCCGGGCTGGGCCGGCTCTGGGCGCGGGCGACCGCCGCGCGGGAGTCGATGGTGATCGTGGTCATCGGGCCACCTCCTGTGGGATCTCCTTGCGCATCGGTCCGGGCACGGTCGCGTCCGGCTGCTCGCTCTCGTCCTCGGCGGTGTCGTGGCCGGTGAGCGCGAGGAAGACCTCGTCGAGCGTCGGCTTGTCGACGCCCACCGAGGCGATGTGGACGCCGGCCTGGCGCAGCCCGATCAGCACGTCGGCCACCCGGTCGGCCGTCTCGAGCGCGACGTTGAGCTGCCCGGACTCCGGGGTGAGGACCGGCTCCTCGCCGAGCTGGCGGCGCACCACGTCCGCGGCCAGGGAGAAGTCCGCGCCCGGGGCCAGGCGCAGCTGCAGCGTCAGGTTGCCCACCGAGGTCTTCAGCTCGTCCGGGGTGCCCTCGGCCACCTTGCGGCCGCGGTCGATCACCGCGATCCGGCCGGCGAGCTGGTCGGCCTCGTCGAGGTACTGCGTGGTCAGCAGGACGGTGCACCCGCTGGCGACCAGGTCGCGGATGGTCTCCCACATCTGCCCGCGTGTGCGGGGGTCGAGGCCGGTGGTCGGCTCGTCGAGGAAGATCAGCGGAGGCCGGGTGATCAGGCTCGCGGCCAGGTCGAGCCGTCGCCGCATCCCGCCTGAGAACTGCGCGATCCGCTTGTCCGCGGCGTCCGTGAGACCGAACTGCTCGAGCAGCTGGGCGGCGGTGTCCCGGGACCGGCGCGAGCTCAGGCCCTGCAGGCGCCCGAACATCCACAGGTTCTCGGTGGCGGTGAGGTTCTCGTCGACGGAGGCGTACTGGCCGGTGACGCCGATCAGCTGCCGCACCCGGTGCGGCTCCCGGCGGACGTCGACGCCGAAGATGGACGCCTCGCCCTCGTCGATCTTGAGTAGCGTCGCCAGCATCTTCAGCATCGTCGTCTTGCCGGCCCCGTTGGGGCCGAGCACGCCGAAGATCTCGCCCTCACCGATGTCAAGGTCGATGCCGTCGACGGCTCGGACGTCGCCGAACGCCTTGACCAGACCATGCGCGTTGACCGCGGCTGTCATCGAGTTGCTCCTTCCGGGCCGTTCTCTGATGACCGGCCCTTGGGAACGACTCTGTGGGCGACCGGTTTCACCGTGACCTCAGCACGGTTTCACGGACGTCCGACCGTTTCACGGACGCCTGTTCGGTTTCACGGCCGCCTGGCCGGTTTTACGGAAGCCTGGCCGGGCGCGCGGCCACGGTCGGTCCGGCCGGCTCCGCCCCGAGGCCCTGGGCGGCTCGCGCCCGCCGCTCCGGGGCGGTGGCGGCGACGAGCAGGAATGCCACCGCGGCGAGCAGGGCCGCCGCGGCCGGTATCGCCGAGGCGCCGGCCACATCGAGGGTCACGCCACCGAGGGCCGCGCCGAGGGCCGCGCCGAGGTAGATCGCGGACCCGTTGAGGCCGAGCGCGACGGTGGCGACATCCGGGGCGACGACGAACAGCCTGTGCTGCTGCGGCGTGATGGTCAGTCCGCCGAAGGCCCCGACGGCGAAGACAAGGGCCAGCGCCGGGACGTACCAGGAATGCGCCGGCACCAGCAGGCCGTCGAACACGGCGACCCCGCCGACGCCGACCAGCAGCACCGGCAGCGCGCCGCGACTGTCGACCAGGTTTCCCACCAGCCGGTTGCCGAGGACGGCGCCCAGCCCGGACGCCAGCAGGACGATCACCAGCCGGCCACCCGTGCCGGACCCGCCGAGCACCGCGGGAAGGTAGGAGATCAGCACGAACGCCGGTGCGACCACGGCGACCGTCGCGGCCAGGACCGCGAGCACCGCGGGCCGCGTCAGCACACCCAGCCGAGTGCGCATCGACGTCGGCGGGACATGCGCCCTCGGCAGTCTCGGCACGGCGACCGCGGTAAGCGCCGCGAGCGCCGCGATCGTCCAGAGCACCACCCGCCATCCCCACCACTGCCCGATCAGGACGCCGAACGGGACTCCCAGCACCGTCGACAGCGAGGTCCCCGCGGTGACGGCGGCCAGCGCGCGGCCACGGCGCTGCTCGCTGGCCAGCAGGCCGGCCATGACGTAGGCGTTGGACTGGAAGGCGGCGGCGCCGACGGCCGCGACGACCCGGCCGGCGGCCATGACGGCGAACGAGGTGGCGAGCGCCTGGCCCGCCATGCCGAGCAGGAACAGCGCGAGCCCGCCACCGAGCAGGACGCGCCGGTCCCAGCGTCCCGTGAGGGTCGCGATGATCGGCGACCCCAGCGCGTAGGTGATCGAGAAGATCGTGGTGAGCTGGCCCGCCGTGGACACGCTCACGGACAGGTCGGTGGCGATCCCAGGGAGCAGGCCGCTCAGCACGAACCCGTCGACGCCCAGTACGAAGGTGCCGGCCGCCAGCACGCCGAGCTGCCAGCCACGCAGCCCGTCGGCGGGCGCGACGGCACTTTCATTCGATGCTTGTCGAATCGTCACAACGTGAGGCTAGGGGTAACGTTCGACGGGTGTCAAAGTATTTGGGTCGGCGCATCGGCCGACCGAGCAGCTGAACGGGGCGGCCGACCGTGCCTCGACAGCTTCCGCAGCCAAGCCGTGACTCGCTCGACCTGATCACGATCCTGGCGGCGTTGGCCGATCCGGTTCGGCTCACGCTGATGCGGGCGATGTACGCGCGACCGGGCGCGCACGACTGTGCCGTCGTCGCCGACGGGATCGAGGTCGGCGCGCCGACGATCTCCCACCACTACCGGGTGCTGCGCGAGGCGGGCCTCACCTCGACCACCGTGGAGGGGCGCCGCCGAGTCGTCACGATCCGCCACGAAGATCTCGAGGCGCGATTCCCCGGCCTGCTCGCCGCCGTCCTGGCTCCAGAGCTGGACGACCAGCCCGCTCGCGCCTAACGCCGCCGACCGGCCGGGCTACGGCATCCCCGACTGGCTGCGGCTGGTGCCGGTCGACTTCGAGGTGGACGGGGACTGGCTCAGGCAGCTGTCGGTCGCCGGCTTCGATCCCGGCCGGCCGGCGGTCGTCGTCTCCACCGGCGTCACCATGTACCTCACCAGGCAGGCCACCGCGGCGACCCTGCGCCAGATCGCCGCGCTCGCCCCCGGTTCGACCCTCGCCATGACGTTCCTGCTGCCATCGACCTCGTCGACGAGGCCGATCGCCCCGGACTCGAGGCGTCGAAAAAAGGCGCGCAAGGATCCGGAACACCGTTCATGAGCTTCTATGCCCCGGACGGCATGCTGGCACTGGCCCGCGAGGCCGGTTTCAAGAAAGCCCAGCATGTTGCGGGGTCCATGCTCGCCGAGCGTTATTTCGCCGACCGGTCCGACGGCCTCCGCCCGTCAAGCGGAGAGGACATCCTGGTGGCCGCCACCTGACACCGTCGCCGCGTCGCGCCGGCCTTCCAGGCGCCATGTTGCCTTCATCCGAGGGCGAATCTCCGTGCGGGGCGGCGCCGATATACGGTCGGCCCCGGCGGGTTCACGCCAACGCGGCACACCGAGGAGGGCCCTGACGTCCATGGTCGGTATCGAGGAGTCCGTGGAGGTGTCCGCGTCGCCGGACGAGGTCTGGGAATGGATCGCCACCGGCCCCGGGCTTTCCGCGTGGTTCGTGGCGGCGAGTGTGGAGCCCGGAGCGGCGGGGTCGGTGACCCTGACGTTCGCGCCGGGCGCCTCCGGCACGATGCCGATCGTCGAATGGTCACCGCCGTGGCGTTTCCGTTTCGGCGCCGCCTCGGGAACGAGTGGCCGAGCCCATGACTTCACCGTCAGCGCGACGGCCGGCGGCTGCCGGGTGAAGCTCCTGGACGACGGCGTAGCGCCTGAGGAAGCGGAGCAGACCGCGCTTGGCTGGCGCGGGATGCTGTCTCGCCTGGCGGCGGTCGTCGAAGGCGGGCATGAACGCGCCGATGGCCAACCATGACCCGGCCGCATTCACGACGGAGCCGAGACCGGGCGTGACATGTCGAGGCTGGCGTGCTCCCGCGCCGCCTCGCGGCGGGATCAGCAGGTCGAGGCGGCTGGTTTGCCCGCGAATCGGAGAAGGTTTCTGCCGCGGTCGCGAGCAGCCGTCCCGACGTCGTGATCCTGGATATCCGACTGCCGCCCGACTCCACCGACGAAGGCCTGCGGACCGCGATGGCGCTGCGAACGACACCTTCGGCCAACCTACGGCGGCGGCGTGCCGACGACCGCGGCGTCCGGTCGCGGTCCTGCGCCGGCGGAGGCCGGCGCTTGACTTGAAGTTTGGTTGAGGTTCGAGCCTGGTGCCATGGCGGACTCCAACAAGATCCTCGTTATCGGCGCCACCGGCAACATCGGCCGCCACGTCGTGGCCGGACTCCATGCCCGCGGTGCCGCCGTCGCAGCGATGTCCAGGTCTCCGGCCGCGGGCCGGTTTCCGGCCGGCGTCGAAACCGTTGTCGGTGACCTGACCGCCCCGGCCACCCTCGAACATGCGTTCGCCGACGTGGACGGGGTCTTTCTGCCGTGGCCGTTCCTGACGGCGGATGGCGCGCCCGCGGTCGTCGACGCCATCGCCCGCCACGCCCGCCGCGTCGTCTACGTCTCGGCGGCCAACGTGCGCGACGACCGCGCGCCGGCGGAGAACGGGGTCTGGGGCCAGATCGAGGCCGCCATCCGGCGTACCAACCTCGACTGGACGTTCCTGCGGGCCAGCGGGCTGGCCACCAACACCCTCGCCTGGGCCGGGGCCGTCCGTGCCGGCGAGCCCGTCCGCGTCCCGTATCCACGCGCGGCCAGGTCGCTGATCCACGAAAAGGACGTCGCCGAGGTAGCCGTGCGGGCGCTGACCGAGGAAGGGCATGAGGGGGCCGCGTATCTGGTCACCGGTCCCGCGGCCATCACCCAGGCGGAGCAGGTGCGCGTTCTCGGCGAGGTCGCCGGCCAGCCTGCGCGAGTCGAGGAGATCACCCCCGACGAGGCTCGCGCCTCGATGCTGACCTGGGCCGACGAGGACTTCGCGGACGCGGCGCTGAGCTACTGGGCCTCCCTGGTCGACACGCCCGAACCGGTGACCGGGGCGGTCGAGGAGATCACCGGGGTGCCGGCCCGCACCTTCGAGCAGTGGGCGAGCGACCACGTGGACGACCTGCGGCCGACATCGATGACGGATATCGCCGAGAGCTATGTTTCGGCGTTTCGGCAGGGACGGATGGACGTCGCCCTGCGGCTGATGTCCCCTGATGTGGTGCGGGCCGCGCCGTTGGAAACCGGCGGTGAGCGCCGGGAACTACGCGGGCTCGCCGAGATCATGGCGAACAGCGAACGGCTCAACCATGACCTGCGAATCCATGGCGTCGAGGTCGATGGGCCGTTCCTCGATGGTGAAAGGTTCGCTGTCCAATTCTCCTTCGATGAGACCCACCTACCGACCGGACGCCGGAATACGGCGGCGAAGATGTGCCTTTACACGGTCGCCGACGGTGCGATCACCCGAGAAGAAGTGTTCTACTTCGACCCGCCGGCCGGAGTGGCGCCCGTGACGACCACGTGATGTCTCTGAAGCACCGAGGACTGAGCCTTCAGGAGACTGAGCCCGCCGGTGGCCCGGGGCCGCCGACGGGGGAGGGGCACCGTCGCCCCGGGTGGCCTGGGCGGGGTGGCACGCGTCAGTGTCGTTCGGCGAGGGTGTCGGCGACGAGGGCGTTCGCGTGACCGTGGCCCAGGCCGTATTCCGCCTTGAGCCAGTTGACCAGTTCCATGTGTCGCGTGAGGTCGCTCGCCCGGATGATCGTCTTCCACTCGGCGATCGGCCGGCCGTACTTCTTCTCGATCGACGGGAAATAGGACGCCGGTCCCTTGGCCTTGGCGGCGGTGGTTTCAGTGGCCATCACGCGACTCCCGCTCTTGTGTAGGCGCCCGGCCGGCATTCCGCCGGCAAGCTCACCTACTCGGACCGCGTGACCAGCCCGGACTCATCGGTCGCCGACGGCGGCCGCGCCCCCTGGGGCCGGGCACCGGGGTTTTAAAGCCAGGGGGTCCCGCGCGGTACTTGTCACCAATACACACGGTGCCGCCGTCGAACGGTCCGTCGCCCGAGTCGGTCCGCGAGGCCGGGCCGGCCGACGCGTCGCCGCCTGGCGTCCTGTCCTACCTGGGGTGCGTCAGCGAGTCGGTGATCTCCGTCAGCTCCCGGATGAGCCGCTGAGCGGTCGCCACGTCGATGCCATACCGCGGGAAGATGCGCTCGGGTATGCCGGCGGCCTTCGCGCGCATCGCCTGTCCCGCCTCGGTCAGGGTGATGAGGACGCGGCGTTCGTCCGCCGGATCGCGGGTCCGGTCGGCCAGACCGAGGTCTTCCAGCCGCTTGAGCAGTGGGGTGAGGGTGCCGCTGTCGAGGTGTAGCCGCGCCCCGATGTCACCGACTGTGAGTGGCTCGGGCGCTTCCCAGAGCACGAGCATCGTCAGGTACTGCGGGTAGGTGAGCCCGAGCTCGGCGAGGAGCGGGCCGTAGGCGCGGATCGAGGCGCGGCTGGCGCTGTACAGCGCGAAGCAGAGCTGGTTCGTGAGTTCGAGCTGGGGTAGGCGACCCGCCATGGTCAAACGGTAGCAGGTTCCTCTTGCGCGGTTAGATTGCGCGCAATATTATCGCAAACGATAGATCTGGAGAGGAGCTGGACCTGATGGACGCCCTTTACACCGCCACGGCCACCGCATCGGGCGACGGCCGCAACGGCCACACCGAGAGTGACGACGGACTACTTGCGCTCGACGTCCGGATCCCCAAGGAGATGGGCGGTCCCGGTGGCGCGACCAACCCCGAACAGCTGTTCGCCGCGGGCTACGCGGCCTGCTTCCACTCGGCCCTCAAGCTCGTCGGCAACGCGGAATCGGCCGACCTGACCGGCTCCGAGGTCTCCACCAGCGTGTCCATCGGAGCTCTGTCGCAGGGCGGCTTCGGCCTGGCCGTCGAGATCGTCGTGCACGCGCCCAACCTCGACCGTGAGACCACGGCGGCGCTCGTCCACAAGGCACACCAGGTGTGCCCCTACTCGAACGCGATCAAGGGCAACGTGGAGGTCACGCTCGACACCGTCTGACGGCGGCGATCGTGCCGCGGGGTGACCCGGCGGCCATCGGCGGCCGGCGCTGCTGGGCCCGGGCCAGCGTCGGGCTGGCCGTCGAGGACGGTCCCGGACCGATCGACGCCGAGGTCCGGCGCACCTTCCCCCTGGAACGCGCGGCCGACGCGCACCGCGACGTCGAGACCGGCCATGGACGCGGCAAGGTCGTCCTGCTCGTCGGCTGACCCGAGACACAGGAAAGGAACGTCCGTGATCGATCTGGAAATCGGCGTCATCCTTCCGTCGGTCGCCGTCCAGCAGCGGGAGGCCCTGCGGATCCCCGCCGCAGCGCGGTACGCCGAGGGCGCCGGGCTGGACGGTGTGTGGCATGGCGACCACCTCGCGGTCGGCGTGGCCACGCTGGACTGCGCGATCGCGCTCGCCGCGGCGGCGACGGCCACCGAGCGGGTCCGGGTCGGCGCCTCGGTCCTCATCCCGGCGATCCGGCCGATCGCCTGGGCCGCGAAGCAGATCGCCAGCCTGCAGCACCTTTCACAGGGTCGGCTGGTCCTCGGCGTCGGCTCGGGCGGCGGCCCCGACCAGTGGGCCGCGGCCGGGGTGCCCTACGAGCAGCGTGGCCGGCGCACGGACACGGCGCTGGAACTCCTGCCGAGGCTGCTGGCCGGCGGGCCCGTTCAGCTCGTGGACGAGCAGGGGCAGCCCGAGGTGGCCCTCGACGCCGCGGTCACGCGACCGCCCTTCTGGGTCGGCAACGCCTCCGCGGCCGCGATCCGCCGCGCCGCCCGGCTGGGGGACGGATGGTTTCCCTCCGTCGTGCCGGCCGCCGACGTCCTGTCCGGCGCCGGCCGTCTCGGCGAGCTCTGCGTCGAGCTGGGTCGGCGAGTGCCCACGATCGCCGTCGGTGCGACCGGCGCGCTCGGCAACGGCGCCGGGCTCCCGACCCGGGACGAGATCGCCGCCAGGCTGAGCCAGGCCTACGAGATCCCGCCCGACCGGGCGACGACGATCCCGATCACGGGCAGCCCGGACGAGGCGGCCGAGCGCCTGGCGGCCTATCACGCCGCTGGCGCACGGCACCTCGTCATGGGATTCGCGGGCGGCGACTGGCGCCGGCAGTGCGACCTGCTCGCCGAAGCCCGTGCGCGGCTTCGGTGATGGAAGAACCGACATGTCGTCATGCTGGCCCTGGAGATGGTGCTGGTCATCCTGCTCGCGGCCTTCCGCGGACCACGCAACGTCCCGGCGGTGACGCTCCTGGCGGTTGGCCTGATCTCGGTGTCGATCTCGCAGCCCGCTCGCCCGGGCGGTGACGACGCGGGCGACGGCGTTCCCGCGGCGGTGTGGCTAGAACCGCCACCGCGTCGCGCCTCCGGGATCGACGGTGGCCAGCGCGGTCGCCGCGCGCGGCCGCAGGCGGTACACGTGCCAGGGGGGCGACCCGGCCGAGGGCGCGCTGAACTCGGCCGTGAGCGCCAGGCCCGTGTCGTCGACCCGGGCCGGCCAGCCATTCGCGGCCCAGCGCGCCGCGAGGTCGGCGACCGTGCCCGGGTCGGTGACCAGATCGGCCTCGCCCTCCACGGTGAGATCGAACTCCCGAGCGGCCACGCTGAGCACGCAACGCGGGTCGCGAGCGAGGTTGCGCCCCTTGCGGGTGTCCCGGCCAGTCTCGAACCAGAAGCAGCCGTCGACCCACAGGGCGCCGATGCCGGTGGCGTGCGGACTTCCGTCCGGGTTGATCGTCACCAGCCAGGAGGTGTGGCGGTCCGGGCCGCCCGTGCCCGGGGCCTGGCTCAGGCCCGCGTCGAGCCGGGCCGTGATCCCGGACCAGTCGAGCGCGGGCAGGTCGTACAGGGTGGCAAGGTTGGTCGCTTCCATAACCGTTCGACCCCGCTGGGCGCCGGAACTCATCGCGACCGTGGCCGGGTGGGTCCCCGCGACCCGGCGGAGCGCGGGGAGTGACGTGTGGTGTGGGCCGCTCGCTTGGGCTACCCGGTGGAACCGGCCCGGCGGTAGGCGAGCCCGGCCGCGTTCGGGTTGCCCTGTTCGTCGTACAGGCCGGTGAGGCTGCCCGGCGTCGCCGGGAGGGCGAACCAGGCATACCGGCTCAGGAACGGAAGACTTTCCAGCATCGTGGTCGAGGCGGTCACGAAATCCGCCTGCTGCTGTGTCGAGGGTGCTTTGGCGGTGCCAGTGGAGAAATCCATCAACGCGTACTCGGTCAGCCAGATCGGCAGGCGGTATCGGTTGTAGACGGCCTGCAGATATGTCCTTAGCTGGTCGACCGCGCGGGACGTGTTGAAGTCCCCGCCATACCAGTGCAGCGTGATGAAGTCGACCCGGTAGCCGCGCTGCTTCGCCCCGGTCATGAACCGGTCCAGCCAGCCGCCCTGGTCGGCTCCGCCGTAGGCCACGGCCGGGCTGCCGAGCCGCTTGCCGGTCGCCTGCAGCTGCGGCCAGAGGTTCAGCGCCGCGTCGACCGTCATGTTCGCCTGGCCGCCCAGGTCCGGCTCGTTGAAGCCCAGCAGGGTGTCACCCTGGGCGGAGGCCTGCCCGAGGGTTGCCGCGTTGACCGACCCCGCGCCCCAGATCATGGGCACGAACTGGGCTCCGGGCGGTGCCGTCGCGCTTCCCGGAGTCGCCGCCCAGTTGTAGTACCAGGTCACTCCCACATCGTTCAGCGCCTTCTGCAGGCCGCCGAAGTCCCAGATGCTGATGCCCCTCTTGCCCGAGCCCGCGGCGGGGGGCGGGGGTGGCGGGGCGGCGGACGAGCTCGGCGCCGCGGTGGTCGGTCTCACCGATGCGGTCGGGGACGACGAGGACGAGGCGGGCCCGGACGGCGACGATGAGCCCGTGGCCGCCGGAGCCGACGCGGTCGGGGGCCGCGAGGTGCCGGACGCCGTCGGCACGGTTCCCGGACCGCCGGGGGCGATCGTCGTACCCGGACCCGACGCGCCGGGTGTCCCGGCGCTGGGCAGGCATCCCGCGACTGCGATGGCGGTCGCGGCGATGACGGCGCTCAGCCCCAGCCGGGCCCCGCCACCATGCCTCGACCAGCGCCGGCGAGGCCGCGTGCGCGGCCCGCGCGCCGCCGCGGGCCGGATGCGGGCGTCCGCCGCCATTTCCTGGGTGCCGTCTTCCTGGGTGCCGTCCGCGGCGAGCTCCGGGCAGGTGCCGGACCCGTCGTTCTCCTGCATAGCCTCTCCTCACCTTGGTGACGAACTGGCTGTGCATCCGGCCGACCCCAGGCCCCGGGGGGTGAGCCCCCTTCGGCGCGAACACCACAAAACGGTCAAGCGCGCCCATTCTTCCATGGTCAGCGGGGCGGTTCGCGGCTGGCCACCGCGGCGGCTTCGGGAGCGCCGAAGATCGCCGGCTGGGAATGCGGACCGGGCGGAACCGGGTCGGACTGGGACCGGACCGCTGCCCGGAGGCCCACGCGGGCCGGCGCGGCGCTCCTCATAGGGTCGGTGGCGTAGCGACGCGAACCGGGATAGACGGTAGGTAACGATGCGAGTGCTGGTGGCGACACTTCCCGAGCTGAGTCACGCCCTTCCGGCGGTGCCGTTGTGCTGGGCGTTGCGGGCTGCTGGCGCCGACGTTCTGGTGGCGAGCGGCGGAGACGTGGTCAAGGTCGCCGGAGCCGGTCTTCCGGTTGCCGATCTCCTGCCCGGCCGCGGCATCGCCGACTTCCTCCGGGCCTTCGACCTGGCCGCGCTGACCGGTCCGAACGACGGTCCGCCGGCGGACCCGCTCGCCCAGCCGGACCCGGCCGCCCACCCGGGGCCGACCACTCACCAGGGGCTCACCGAAACGCCGCCGGCTCGGCCGGAGCCCACCACGCCCCCGCCGGCGTCCATGCGGGACGAGCTGGCCGAGGCCCCCTCGTACGCCGGCTTCCTGCCGCGCGTCAGCCAGATGCTGCCCGAGGCGGACATCGCCGAGCTTTTCGAGATGATGCACGGCTTCGTCGCGCTCGCCGAGCGGTGGCGGCCCGACGTGATCGTCTATGGGCCGATGACGGTCGGCGCGCTGGCCGCCGCCGCGAAACTGCGCGTCCCCGCCGTCGAGCATGGTTTCGGTTTCCTGCGCACCGCGGGCATTGACGGTCTGCTGCGCACCCTCGGCGGCGAGGTGTTCGACCGGCACGGGGTGGACCTGCCGGCCGACCGGTACGCGATCGACGTCGCGCCGCCCAGCATGCTGGCGGAGGAGCCGCAGGGCTGGTCCATGCGTTACATCCCTTACAACGGCGGCGCCACGGTGCCCGACTGGCTGGCCGAACCGCCAGCCCGTCCGCGGATCGCCGTGACGCTCGGCAATCTGATCCCCGAGCTGTCGCGATCCGGCGGGAACGGCCTGGTCGGGCGGATCCTCGACCGAGCAGGCAGCGTCGACGCCGAGTTCGTGCTGGCGCTGGGCGCTTTGGACCCGGGCGTTCTCGGGAAGCTCCCGGACAACGTGCGAGCCATCGGCTACACGCCGCTGACCCAGCTGCTGCCCACCTGCGCGGCGGTCATCCATCACGGCGGTGCCGGTACCTGCATGGGCGCGCTCGACGTCGGTATCCCGCAGCTGGTCATCCCGCACCTGTTCGACCACCAGCACACCGCCGACCTGGTGGTGAAGCGCGGCGTGGGCATGGCGCTCGACCTGTCGGCCGACCCCGACCTGCCGGCCAGCGTCCTGGACGCGCTGGTGGGGGACGAGCAGCTGCGCACGCGTGCCCGGGAGGTCCAGGCGGAGATGCACGCCATGCCCACACCCGTCGACGTGGCGAAGCGGCTTTTCGAACTCGTCTCCGCCTGACCAGGCAGTGCTGGCCCCCGCGGCCGGCACTGCCTGGTCAGCGACTCGCTCGCGGACGCCTAGAGCTTGCGCCCACCCCGCAGTGGGAAGGCAGCGGCTCGGCGCCCGGGGCGTTCGGCCGCCACAGGGTGTTCGGAACCAGGCCCGGCTCCGCGAGCTCCGTGCCGTCGAAGAACCGCGCTATTTCCTCGTAGTAGCGGACGGTGTATTCATATCCGCCCTCGGCGATGGCGTCCGCGGCCTTGTCCGCGTCCCCGTGCACGCTGTCATTGATGACGACGTAGCTTCGGCCTCGGCGACCTCCCGGTCTGCCGGGAAATTATCCGTCCCGCCCACCCGGTAATTCCAGATCCTGGCGCCGTGCGGGATGTGCGGGCCGTAGCCAGGGGCGGCTTCGGCCGCCGTCGGCTTGTCGGTGCACATGAACGGCTCCTGCGCTGGGAGGACGTACCGACAGGTCGGGGTCCGGATGGACCGCATGTGCCCGGAAGGCGACTGTACAGATACGTGGAGCGCCACGTCCATGTCCGACAGCGCCCGGGCGGTCGACGGTGCGTGGCCGGCAGGGGCCGCGTGACGGGACTTCCAGCACGTGCGCGCGCCGCCTGGTTCGTACTCACGCTCCGCTGGTTGTGGCTACACGCAGAGTATTCATGGTGTGAGCGGTGAAGTTGCGCAACGAAACCGTGTCGAAAACACGTCGTCTATTTCTTGTCCCGGCCGGACCAGTATGTTCGCGCGATCGGGCAAGGCTCTTGCCGGACGCGGCCGGCTATGCTGTTAACGTCTCACCACTTCCGGTACTTCTGGTGGGGCCGGCGGCAACGCGGAACGGCTGCGCCCCGATAAGCTGACATCCGACTTTCAAGCGAGTGAATCGAGGGAACCAGTCGTGGCTGTTCCGGGGGGTGGCGGGCCGACCGTGCGTCGCATCCTGCTCGGCTCCCAGCTGCGGCGGCTCCGGGAGAGCGTGGGGATCGGCCGAGAGGAGGCCGGTTACCACATCCGCGCTTCCGAGTCGAAGATGAGCCGGCTGGAGCTGGGCCGGGTCAGTTTCAAGAAACGTGACGTCGAGGACCTGCTCACGCTGTACGGCGTGACCGGCGAGGACGATCGCGCGCAGGTGCTGGCACTGGTTCACGCGGCCAACGAACGGGGCTGGTGGCAGCCCTACTCCGACGTCCTCCCCACCTGGTTCCAGCCCTATATCGGCCTGGAGGAGTCGGCCTCGCTAATCCGGACCTACGAGCTCCAGTTCGTTCCCGGCCTGCTTCAGACCGAGGGCTACGCGCGTGCGGTCATCGCCGGCGGCAACAGGGGGGCGTCCCGGGAGGTCATCGACGGACGGGTCGACGTCCGGATGAACCGGCAGAAGCTGCTGACCCGGCCGGACGCCCCCCGCGTGTGGGCGGTGATCGACGAGGCCGCGCTGCGCCGGCCCATCGGCGGCCCAAAGATCGCGCGGGCGCAGATCGAGCATCTTCTCGAGCTGACGGACCACGCGCAGCTGACCCTGCAGGTGGTGCCGTTCACCGTCGGCAGCCACGCGGCCGACGGCGGGGCCTTCAGCATCCTGCGCTTCCCCGACGCCGACATGACGGACGTCGTCTACCTGGAGCGGCTGTCCGGCGCCGTCTACCTGGACAAGCGCGAGGACGTGGACCGGTACACGATCGCCATGAACCAGCTGAGCCTCGACAGCTGCACCCCGGACAAGACGGTCGACGCGCTCCGCACGATCGCCGCCGCCCTTTAGTGATCCTGGGGACAACGGCCGCCGGGTGTGCGAAGGAAGATCATTTTCGCACACCCTTTGGCCCTCTGGTGATCCTGGGGACAACGGCCGCCGGGTGTGCGAAGGAAGATCATTTTCGCACACCCTTTGGCCCTCTAGCCGGTGCGGGACGGCGGCCTCTCCGTCCTGACCCGCTCTCCTGAGCGGGCTCGTCGGCTTGCCGAGTCGCGCCGGGTCGCGGAATGGTTACGGCGGGCCGTGTACCGTTTGCCCTCCGATGCGCGCGATGACCCGGGTGTACTGGCGCCTGCTGGGGGCGGGGTTTCGCCGCCAGTCCACCTACCGGCTGGCGGCGTTGGGCGGGCTCGTCGCGAACACGACGTTCGGCCTGCTCAAGGTGGCGGTGCTCTTCGCGACGGTGCGCGCGGCGGGCGGCGACGTCGCCGGGTACGACCTCGGGCGGATGAGCACCTATATCTGGCTCTCCCAGGCGCTGCTCGGCTCGATCAACCTCTCCGGCCGGACCGACATCGCCGAACGGATCAAGGATGGCCAGGTCGCGGTCGACTTCCTGCGCCCGCTGGACGTGCAGGCCGCCGAGGTCACAACCGCGGTCGGTGGGGCGCTGTTCGCGCTGATCCCGCGCGGGATCCCCATGCTCGCGATCGGCGGGTTCGTCGGGATGGCGCTGCCCGCCTCGCCCGCGGCGTACCCGCTCGGCGCGCTGAGCCTGCTGCTCGGGATCGTGATCTCCGTCGCGGCCGCCTACCTTGTCGGGGTCGCCGGTTTCTGGCTGGTGGAGACTCGCGGCCCGCAGATCTGCTACATGGTGGTCTCGGGCTTCCTGGCCGGGCTGTTCGTCCCCATCCAGCTGTTTCCGCGCTGGCTGGAGCTCACCGCCCAGGCGACGCCGTTCCCGTCGATGATGATGTACCCGATCGACATCCTCGCGGGGCGCGTCGGCCCGGCCGGCGCACTCACCCTGCTCGCGGTGCAGCTCGCGTGGCTGGCCGCCGTCGGCGGGCTCGGCCAGGCGCTGACCCGCGCCGGCCGCCGTCATCTGGAGGTGCAGGGTGGCTGAAAGGCCAAAGGACCTGCGAAAATGATCTTTCTTCGCAGGTCCGGCGGCCCTCGTCCTGGGGTCACTGACGAGCTCGCCCTACGGGTCCGGCTGCGGCCCTACCGGGCGGTGCTCGCGTCCCGGGCCAGGTCCCAGGCCTCCTACCGGGCGAACTTCGCCCTCGACCTGGTCAGCTCATTTCTCGCCGCCCTTGTCGAGCTGGCCGAGGTCTGGGTGCTGTTCCACGCCGTCACCCGCCTCGGCGGGCTGGAGTTCCACCAGATCCTGCTGGTGTTCGGCCTTGCCGACCTGGCCTTCTCGCTCGCCGACCTCGCCGTCGGGCACTGCGACAACCTGCCCACCTATCTGCGCGCCGGCACCCTCGACGTGTTCTACCTGCGGCCGCAGCCGTTGCTGCTGCAACTCGCCACCAGCGACATCACCCTGCGGCGGCTGGCGCGCGCGTCCGTTGGCCTGGTGGCGCTCATCGCCGGTCTGGCCGTCAACGACATCGCCTGGGGAGTGGGCGCCGTGGCACTGCTGGTGGTCGCCCTGGCCAGCGGCTGCGCGACGTTCGCGGCGATGTTCGTCTGGGCGGGTGCCCTGCAGTTCTTCCTCATCGACGGCGCGGAGATGACCAACGCCTTCGTCTACGGCGGGCGCTATGCCGCCACCCAGCCGGCGTCGGTGTGGTCGCGCCCCCTCAAGGCGGTGTTCGGGTTCTTCTTCCCGATGGCCTTCGCCGGCTTCCTTCCGACGCTGCGGCTGCTCGACCTGCCGGCGCCCGCGTGGCTGCCGACGTGGCTCGGCTGGTGCGGGCCGCTCGCCGCGCTCTGGGCGTGGGCTATGGCACTGCTGTGCTGGCACTGGGGCGTCCGGCACTACCGCGGCGGCGGCGGATGAGAGAGGGCGAGGGAGATGACCGACGGGAGAACGGGCGGATGAGCGCGATCGTCGAGACCCGTGGGCTGACCCGGGAGTTCACCGTCCGCGACGGGCGGCGCCGGCGGCGGCTGACCGCCGTCGACGACCTGACCGTACGCGTCGAGCCCGGCGAGGCGGTCGGCTACATCGGCGCGAACGGCGCCGGCAAGTCCACCACGATCAAGATGCTGACCGGCATCCTCGTGCCCACCAGCGGCACGGTGACCACCTGCGGTCTGCGCCCCGTCAAGGACCGGCGGCGGCTCGCCCGGCAGGTCGGGGTCGTGTTCGGGCAGCGCTCCCAGCTGTGGTGGGACCTGCCCGTCCGTGAGTCCTTCCGGATCCTGGCCGCCATCCACGCGCTGCCCGCCGCCACCGAGCGCGCCCGGACCGCCGAGCTGGTCGACCGGCTGGAGATGGCCGACTTCCTCACCACCCCGGTCCGTCAGCTGTCCCTGGGCCAGCGGATGCGCGCCGAGGTCGCGGCCGCGCTGCTGCACGCCCCGCGGCTGGTGATCCTCGACGAGCCGACGATCGGCCTCGATGTCCTGTCCAAGCAGCGGCTGCGGGAGTTCCTCATCGCCGAGCGCCGTACCCACGGCACGACGCTGCTGCTGACCACGCACGACATGGGCGACGTCCAGCGCCTGTGCGACCGGGTTCTGATCATCGACCACGGCCGTCTCGCCTACGACGGCGACCTGGTCGGCCTGGGGCGGGCCACCGGCGCCGAGCGGGTGCTCGTCGTCGACCTCGTCGGGCCGTCCCCGGACCTGACCGGGATTCCCGCGGCCCGTCACCTGTCCAGCGAGGCGCACGGCCTGCGCCAGCGGCTCTCCTTCGACGCGGAGGCCACCACCGCCGCCCGCGTGTTCGCGGCCGTCGCCGAACGGGTCGAGGTCCTCGACTTCACCGTCGAGGAGCCCGACATCGAGGACGTCGTCCGCCGGATCTACGCCGCCCGCCGTTGACGGCGCGCCGCCTGCCGCGGCGACCATCCATGATCGCCAACCATGACGACACGGTGGTGATCTACCGGTCGCGTGCTGGCGGGCGAACGTCGGCGGGGCGGCGCCCGGCAGGCGGATCTGACGCGCCGTCAGATCCGGTGTGCCAGACTTCGGAACCGACCGGCTGGCGCGCTGGAAGGTGGCGACCTCGATGTCCCAGGTACCGACGCGCGGCGAGGAGCCAACCGAGCCGGCGGAGCCTGCGGAGCCGGCAGAGGCGGCGGAGGCGGCGGAGGCGGAGCCGGTTCTGTCGCTCGGGCTTCCGCCCAACGTCCGGGTGGTCGAGTACGCCAGGCTGGCCGAGCGGCTGGGCTACCACCGGCTGTGGCTGTTCGATTCGCCCGCGCTGTACGGCGACCTGTGGATGGCGCTCGGCCGGGTCGCCGAGGCGACCGAAAGCATCGGGCTCGGGACCGGGGTGGCCGTGCCCAGCCTGCGTCATCCGATGGTCACCGCGGCCGCTGTCGGCACGGTCGAGGAGCTCGCCCCCGGCCGCCTCACCTGCGCGTTCGGCACTGGCTTCACGGCCAGGGTGGCGCTGGGCCGCCCCGCGATGAGGTGGGCGGACCTGGCGCGCTACGTCCGCCAGGTGCGCGCCCTGCTCGCCGGCGAGGCCGTCGAGATCGACGGGGCGCAGGCGCAGATGCTGCACCGGCCGGGCTGGGGACCGTCCCGCCCGCTTGCCACACCACTGTGGGCCGCGCCGATGGGACCCAAGGGGTTCGCGACCGCGCGGGACCTCGACGTCGATGGCGTCATCTTCCCGGTCGTTCCCAACACGCCGCTGACCGACTGGAAGTCGCGGGCGCTGCTCGCGCACGGAACCGTCCTGCGCCCCGGCGAGGACCACACCAGCCCTCGGCTCGTCGAGGCCGTCGGGCCGTGGTTCGCGACCAGCTTCCATGGCGTCTGGGAGCTCTACCCACACGTCCTCGACAGCCTCCCCGGCGGTCCCGAGTGGCGGGCCGAGATGGAGGCCAGCCGACCGGCCGGCCAGCGCCACCTCGCGGTGCACGAGGGCCACGTCGTCACCCTCACCGAGGCCGATCGTGCCGGCATCGCCGCCGCCGGCCCGGCCATCCTGGGCACCGGCTGGACCGGCGAGGCCGCCTCGATCCGGGCCCGGACGCGCGAGGCGGGCGCCGCGGGGGTCACCGAGGTGGTCTACACACCGTCCGGCCCCGATATCCCGGCCGAGATCGAGGCGTTCGCCGCCGCCGCCAGGACCTGAACGCCACGAGCGGCGCCCCGGGCCACGAGCGGGGCCCCATGAGCGGGCGCCGCGGGGCCATGAATGGCGCCCGACGAGCGGCGTCGTGGCCGTTCAGAGGTGGTTGGGCGATGTGGCTGTGTTCGGGTGGATGGCGTGCGGAATCCGTACGCCCGGGCAGGCGGCCCTGGGTGTCGAGGTCTGTTCTGTACCGTTCATTCGCGTGACGGACGAGCGTGAGGTTCTGGACTGGCGGACCTTCGGTGTCGCCTCGAGGGAGCTGGCCCAGCTGGTCGCCGACGACGGGTTCCGGCCGGACCTGATCCTGGCGATCGCGCGCGGCGGCCTGTTCGTGGCGGGTGCTCTCGGCTATGCGCTGTCGGTGAAGAACCTGCACGTGATGAACGTCGAGTTCTACAACGGCGTCGGCGCCACTCTGGACATGCCGGTGATGCTGCCGCCTGTGCCGAGCACGGTCGACTTCTCCGCGAAGAAGGTACTGATCGCCGACGACGTGGCGGACAGTGGCAAGACCCTCGTACTGGTCCGGGACTTCATCCAGGACCAGGTGGCCGATGTGCGGTCGGCCGTGGTCTACGAGAAGTCCCGGTCGCTGGTCAAGTGCGAGTACGTCTGGCGGCGCACCGACCGGTGGATCAACTTCCCGTGGAGCACCCAGCCCCCGATCGTGAATCCGTGAGTGCCGTGTCTCGGAAGGTGCTGGTCCGGAACGTGCTGGTCCGGAACATGGTGGCTCGGAATCCCGACGTCTGACCACGGACCAGGACCGGTAGCGGCGGTCAACACACCGCGGACACCTTCGGGCGCGAGCTGATCGCACTGCCGCGGCGCCTCTGAGCCGCTCCTCACAGGACATCACCCAGCCCTTCTCGCAACCATGTTCGCGATATATCGTGAGCGTATCGTCCGTTGCGGAACGGACGGCTGAGCGATGGAGGTCGTCGATGGCAGAGCAAGGAAGCAGACCGGGCGGAGGCGGCACAGGGCCCGGAAGGCCGCCTGGGCCGGGCCGGCGGCGCCCGCCGCCGCGACCGGTCGAGGTGGTGTCCGTCGCGCGCCTGGCGCCGTGGCTCGTGTCGGTGTCGCTCGGTGGCGACGCCCTCGCCGGGTTCGCCGTCGACGCACCCACCTCGCACATCAAGGTGTTCATCCCGCCGCCCGGCGAGGCCCTGGTGCTGCCCACTCCTGGGCCCGAAGGGCTCGTCTGGCAGGCGGATGCGCCGCGGCCGGTGATACGTACCTACACCCCGCGCCGCTTCGACCCGGCCACCGGCACGCTCGAGGTGCAGTTCGCCCTGCACGGCCCCGGGCGCGCCGCGTCCTGGGCCGAGGCGGCCAAAGCGGGTGACCGGGTGGCCGTCGCGGGGCCTGGCGGCCGCTTCCGGCTCGACCCGAGAGCGGAGCGCTGGTGGATCGCCGGCGACGAGAGCGCCGTTCCGGCGGTCGCCACCCTGCTGGAGGCGCTCCCGCCCACGGCCCGGGCCGAGGTGCATCTCGAGGTCGCGGACGCCGCCGACGCGATTCCGTTGCCAGGCCCGGCACAGACCTCGGTCACCTGGCACCCGCGGCGAGACGCCGCGGCCTACGGCGCCGAACTCGTCGAGGCCGCGGCCGGTTCCTCCTTCACCGCCGGCACCAGCGCCTGGGCCGCCTGTGAGGCGGGTGCCGTGCGTCGCATCCGCCGGCACCTGTTGACGGAGAAGCAGGTCCCGGCGGCCGCCCTGACCACCCGCGGCTACTGGCGGCTCGGAACCATGAACCATCCCGACCACGATTACGGGGACGACAGCTGACCGACGGGCGTCGGGCGTCGGGTCCGCCGAACCGTCTCGGGCCTGGGGTCTCCGGGTGCGGCGGCCGGTCAGCGCGGGGTGGAGATCGTCGGACGGGCCGCCCGGTATCGGCCGAACTGGGCCGGTATAGCGTGACGGGTGAGAACCGGTCACCGTGTGGAGTTACCCCGTGATTGATGGCTACAGCTCGTTCGAGCGGGTCGGGGGTGGTGGATTCAGCACCGTCTACCGCGCCTACCAGGAGGTCTTCGACCGGCAGGTCGCGGTCAAGGTCCTGCACGCCGATCTGCATGACGACGACGCGCGGCGCCGATTCCTGCGTGAGTGCCGCGCGACGGGCCGGCTGACCGGGCACCCGCACATCATCACCGTGTTCGACGCCGGCACCACCCGGGAGAACCGGCCGTATCTCGTGATGGAGTACTTCCCCGGGGGCTCGCTCGGCGACTCCCTGCGGGCGCGGGGACCGTTGCCGGTCGCGGCCGTGGCGAACCTGATGCTCCCGATCGCCGACGCGCTCGCGACCGCCCACCAGGCCGGCATCGTGCACCGCGACCTGAAGCCGGCCAACATCCTGCTGCGTGGCCCCGCCGACCCGGTCCTGTCTGATTTCGGCATTGCCGGCGTGTTCGACGCCGGGAATGCCGCCACTCTGTCGGCCGCCTATACCCCCGGCTACGCGGCGCCCGAGGTGCTGTCCGGCGACCCGCCCAGCCCGCCAGCCGACCTGTTCGCCTTCGGCGCCACCCTGTTCGTCCTGCTCGCGGGCAGCTCGCCGTTTCCGGGGAAGCTGGCGACGCAGATCCTGCCGCGCATTCTCGCCGGGGAGATCGCCCCGCTCGACCGTCCCGATCTGCCGCCGGATGGCCTCGCGCTGGTTCGGTCACTGCTGGCCGCCGATCCCAGCCAGCGCCCGGGCTGGGAGGAGATCTCGGCGCGGCTGACCTCGCTGGCCGCGATCGACGGGCCGGAGCCGAGCGGCCCCACGGCGCGCGTCGACGCGCCGGCGCCGGCCAGCGCCGCACCTGTCAGCGCCGGCGGTCCTGACAGCACCGACCGCCTTGGCGGCGCCGACGATCCTGACGGCGCCAACCGTCCTGAGGGCAACAACTACCACCCTGAGAGCACCGACGGATTCGGCGGCGCGACCGTCGATGGCCTCGTCCCGCTGGCGGGGCCCGCCGGCCCAGAGCCAGCCACGTCGGCCACGTCGGCCACGTCGGCCGAGGGCCCGTCGGCGGCCCGCTCGCCGGACCGACCTGCCCGGCGGCGGTCACTCGTTCTGCTGCTCCCGGTCGTCGCGGTCGTGGTGATCGCCGTCCTGATCGCCGTCCTGGTGACCCGGCCGGGCGGGGACGGCGACGAGCTGCCGCCCGGCCGCGGCGTGACCGACCGCGCGGACAAGGCGGCGGGCCTGAGCGGCAAGGACGAACTCGCGGCGGCCACCGAGGCGCTCGACGTGACAGGACCGCCGGGGGCGGGCGCGGGGACCCGGACCGGCGTCGGGGCCTCCGGCCCAGGGTCTGGTTCAGCGGCGTCGGGCGCGCCGGGCGCGGATCCGGGAGGGGCGATCCAGAGCTCGGCGGGCGGGCCGGCGGCTTCCTCCGAAGCGGTGCCCGGAGGCTCGCCCGCACCGGCGCCACCCGCGCCGCCGGAATCCAGCCCGCCGGCGCCGCCGGCCGGCGAGTCCTGCGCGTCGTCGGCGGTGACGACCACCGACTACAGGAACCGGAGCTGGTCCACCCGCTACGTCTGCCGGACCTACGTCGGCTCGGCGGTCTACGCGAACGTCAGGACCAGCGACGGGTCCCTCGACGACTCCGGCTACATGGACGCCGCCAACCAGGTATGGGTGATCTGCCAGTACCAGGGCCGCGCCAACCCGACGATCCAGGGCAACACCAACACCTGGTGGCTTTACACCCAGGGCGACACCGCCCGCGACAACGCCTTCGGCTACACCCACGCCTGGGGGTACCTGCCGGCCACCGCCGTCGCCCAGGGCGGCCAGAACGAGGCGATCCCCGGCGTCCCCAGCTGCGGTGGCTACCTGTGACAGGCGCCGCCCCCCGGCAGCGTTTGCCCGGCGGCATCCAACTGGCAGATCACCAGTGACGTGTTGTCGTAGTCGTGGATCCGGTCAAATCGCGACCCTGGCGACACGTTCGCGACGATCATGAATGAGCGCGGGTGGGCAGACCTGCGCCGCGGCTGGGCTAGTTGGCGACGCCGACGGTGTGCTCGACCGTCTGGGGCTCGTCGAGAGCGCGCAGCATGCAGTGGGCCACATCCGCGCGGGAGACAGCGACGCCGCCGCGCAGGTTCCGGTCGAGGGCCGTGCGGTAGGTGGTGGTCAACGGGCCGTCGGTCAGCCGCGGCGGCCGGACGACCGTCCAGTCCAGGTCGCTGTCGCGCAGTACCTCCTCCATCCGGGCGAGGTCGGCGTAGTGCGCGCGCAGGACGGTCCTGATGCCGGGGGAGAGCAGGAAGCGGGTGAAGAAACCGTCACCGGCGTCGTGCCGGGGCGGGCGCGGCCGGCCCGGCGAGGGGACCTGGCCGATCGGCGCCGCGCTGACGACGACGATTCGCCGGACGCCGCTCGCGCGCATCGCCGAGGCGATCGCCGTCGTGCCCCGCCAGGCGACCCCGGCGTCCTTCTTCCCTCGGGCGCCGAGGCCGGACAGGACCGCGTCCGCGCCGGCGAGCGCGGTCGCCAGCGCCGTGGGGTCGGCTGCCGCGAGGTCGGCGGCGACGACCCGCGCCGGGACCGGCGGCAGCGCGTCCGGCCGGCGCACGACGGCGGTCACCTCGTGACCGGCCGCGGTCGCCTGCTCGAGAAGATGCCGCCCGATGCCACCCGTGGCCGCGAAGATCGCTAGTTTCATCGTTGCTCCAGACGCGTCAGATCCGCCCATCGCGGTTCGTCATCGGTATGACGGATCCAGAGGGGGAACCATGACCGACGGCGGCGGCGACCCGCTCACCGAACAGTTCGAGACCCATCGGCCACACCTGCGGGCGGTTGCCTACCGCATGCTGGGTTCCCTCAGCGAGGCGGACGACGCAGTGCAGGACGCGTGGCTGCGGCTCACCCGTGCCGACCGCGGGGACGTGGTGAACCTGCCCGGCTGGCTGACGACGGTGGTCGCGCGGATCTGCCTGGATATGCTCCGGGCGCGCCGGGCCCGACGGGAGGAACAGTTCGGGGTCCACCTGCCCGAGCCCCTGGTGAGTCGCGAGGACGCCACCGACCCCGAGCAGGAGGTCCTGCTCGCCGATGCCATCGGGCTCGCGCTGCTGGTGGTGCTCGACACGCTGACCCCCGCGGAGCGCATCGCGTTCGTGCTGCACGACCTGTTCGGGGTGCCGTTCGACGAGGTCGGCAGGGTCGTCCGGCGCTCACCGGCCGCCGCGACGCAGCTCGCCAGCCGCGCCCGGCGCCGGGTGCGTGGCGCCGGTGTGACCTCGGACGTCGACCGCGCGCGGCACCGGGAGCTCGTCGACGCGTTCCAGGCCGCGGCGCGCGACGGCGACCTCGACGGCCTGCTCGCCGTGCTGGACCCCGACGTCGTGCTGCGCGCCGACGCCGGCACCCGGCTGGGCGCGTCGGGCGAGGCCCGCGGCGCCCGGGCGGTCGCCGCGGAGGTGTCGACGTTCGCGCCGATGGCTCCGTTCGGGCGGCGGGCGCTGGTGAACGGAGTCCCGGGAATCGTGGTCATCCCGACTGGCATGACGCCGACCGCGATCCTCGGCTTCACGGTGCGCGGCGGACGGATCACCGAGATTGACGTGTTCGCCGACCCCGACCGGCTGCGGCGGCTGGACCTGACGGCGTTCGCGCCCTGACCCGGCGGTGCCATCCCTCGAGGGCCGTCCGCGGCGGTGAACGCGGACGGCCCTCGATGCGGCGCGTGGAGCGTCAGAGGCGGCCGAAGTCCTGCGTCCAGTAGTAGCGGTAGGAGCCGCCCTCGGCGTAGCCGACGCCGATGTGGGTGTAGGAGCAGTTGAGCATGTTCGCGCGGTGCCCCGCGCTGTTCATCCACATCTCGACGGTCTGCGCCGCTGTCGTCCCGCCGGCGGCGATGTTCTCCCCGATGGAGGTTCCCGGGAAGCCGGTCGCGCGGATCCGGTCCGCGAACGAGCGTCCATCAAGACTCGTGTGGCTGAAGTAGTTTTTCTGCGCCATGTCCGCGGAGTGGCCCTGCGCGGCGGCGGTGAGGCGGGCGTCGACGGCGAGCGGGCCGCAGCCGGCTTTGGACCGTTCGACGTTGGTGAGCCGGACGACCTCGTCGGCCTTCGTCCCCGTGGCGGGTGGCGGCGGGGCGGCGGGTGACGTCGTCGTCGGCCGTGGGGCCGACGTCGTCGGCGGCCGCGTCGTGGGGACCGTCCTCGGCGGCGTCGTCGCCGGTGCCGGCGGGGCGGCGGGTGACGATGTGGGCGCCGTCGACCCGGTCGTGGGCGAGCTCGTGGTGGATGGGCTCGCGGCCGGCGAGGTGGTGATGGCCGGGGTCGCGGTGGCCGTCGGCCGCGGGTTCCCACCGCCGGACGGCGGCAACGAGGCCGGCTTACAGGAGGCGAGGACCGCGGCCAAGCCGACGGCGGCCATGACGCCGGTGAGACTTCTGGAGACAGAGGTCATGAAGCACTCCCTCGGGCACCCCTCCCCAGGAACAGGCGTAACGGTAGCAAATCGGTCTGCGCCGACATCAGGCCCATCCGTCAACACCCGGGAGCTGGTGCCGCGGCCGCGGATGTCAGCCCCAGCCGGAACCGGCCTTGATCGCCGCCGGCGTGTCGCCAGCGTCGCGATTCCGCCGCATCCGCGACGACGGCGGCACGTGCGCGGCGATCACCGGGGGCGAACGATGCCCGAGGAGGCACTAGTGATCACGTAGTCCGTGCATTGGGCTGCCGCCTCGCGCGAGCCGCGAGTAACTGACGGGTTGACGACTCTGGCAACCGCCTGCCGGGGGTCTCGCGACGATGTTCCGTAACAGGCGACGCAGGGGGACAAGGTGAGCACGAGTCCGGAAGCGGACGGCGCGGCGGCGGGGGCCGCGGTGACCCTGGGCGCGCCGGGGGGCGGCACGGCTGGCGCCCCCCTGAGCGAGACCGACCCGCGCCAGGTCGGCGCCTACACACTGCTTCGCCGCCTCGGGCGCGGCGGGATGGGACTGGTCTACTACGGCCACAGCCAGCAGGGACGCCCGGTCGCGGTCAAGGTGATCCGTCCGGAGGTCGCCGCCGACCGCGAGTTCCGGGCCCGGTTCCGCCACGAGGTGGCCAATGCCCGCAGGGTCCGGGGATTCTGCACGGCTGAGGTTCTCGACGCCGACACGGACGGCGAGCTCGCCTACCTGGTCACCGACTACGTCCAGGGCCCGACACTGGCCCAGGCGATCAGGGAGCGCGGGCCGCTCGCCCGTCCCGACCTCGAGCAGCTGGCGATCAGCGTGGCGACGGCGCTGACGGTCATCCACAGCGCCGGCGTGGTCCACCGCGACCTCAAACCGGAGAACGTCCTGCTCTCGCCGACCGGCGCGCGGGTCATCGACTTCGGGATCGCCCGCGCACTCGACGCGGCCACCGCGCTGTCCCGGGAGATCCGGCGCGTCGGCACGCCGGCGTTCATGGCGCCGGAACAGGTCGCGGGCACCGACCTGACGCCGGCTGCCGACATCTTCGCCTGGGGCGGCATCGTCGTGCACGCCGGCACCGGCCGTCTCCCCTTCGGGGACGGCCCCACGGACGTGATCTTCTACCGCATCGAGACGAAGCCGCCCGACCTGTCCGGCCTGCCCATGCCGCTGCGGGACATCGTCGCGGTCGCCATGCGCAAGGACCCGGAGCTCCGGCCGACCGCCGCCGAGCTCTACGGCATGCTGCTCGGCGCGTCAGTGCCCGCCGCGCCGGAGCCGTCAGATGACGCCGAAGCCGGGCCCGAGGCCACCGTCATCTCGACCCTTCCGCGGATTCCGCCGCTGACCATCCCGCCTACCGCCCTGTCGGTTCCTCCGGGCGGCTCGGTTCCTCCAGCCGGCTCGGTTCCGCCGGCTGGCTCGGTTCCCCCGGGTGGCTCGGTTCCTCCGGCCCTGTCGGTTCCTCCGGCCGGCCGGCCCGATGACGTGCACCTACCCGCGGGTGCCAACCCGCCCGGCTTCATCCCGTGGGGCCGCCGGCGACGCCGCGGCCGGGCGCTGGTCGCGGCGGGCGTCGCTCTCGTCGTGGCGGCGGCGCTCACGACCGTCGTGCTGCTCAACCGTTCCAGCGGCGGGAACGACCCGTCAGCCGATGACCTGGCAGCCGGCTCCCGGACACTCGCCGCGCGGGCCACGGCGGCCGGGCCGACCGGCCGTGCGTTGTCGCTCCGGCTGGCGACGGCGGCCTACCGGCTGGCCCCGACGTCCGAGGCCCGCGCGGCGCTGCTGGCCGCCGCGGACAGCAAGCTCGCGACCCTGGCGGTCCTCTCCGGTCACACCAACAACGTCATCTACGTGGCGTTCAGCCCGGACGGCAAGGTTCTCGCCACGACCAGCGACGACGGGACCGCCCGGCTGTGGGACCTCACCGGTTCCGGTGGGCCGACGACGATAGCCACCCTCATCGGGCATACCGGCGAGGTCAACGGTGTGGCATTCAGCCCGGACGGGAAGACGCTCGCCACCGCCAGCGAAGACCACACGCTTCGGCTGTGGGATGTCACCAACCCGCGCCAGCCGGCGCCGCTGGCGGTCATCACCGGTCACACCGAGTCCGTGTACGGCGTCAGATTCAGCCCGGACGGCCGGATCCTGGCGAGCTCCGGCGGCCTCGACCACACGGCCCGGCTGTGGGATGTGACCAACCCGCGGCAGCCGGCGCCGCTGGCGACGATCAGCGGTCACGACGGTGCCGTCTGGGGCCTGGCGTTCAGTCCGGACGGGAAGACGCTCGCCACGGCCGCCACCGACCAGAAGGCCAGGCTGTGGGACATAGGCAACCCCCGCGAGCCGGCGCCGTTGGCGACGATCAGCGGCCACACCAGCTTCGTCCTGGACCTGGCGTTCAGTCCGGACGGGAGGACGCTCGCCACCGCCAGCGGCGATCGGACAGTCCGGTTGTGGGATGTCGCCCACCCCCGGCAGCCGGTGCCGCTGGCCACTCTCACCGGCCACACCAACGAGCTCTACGGGGTGGCGTTCAGCCCGGACGGCCGGACGCTCGCGACCACCAGTCGTGACCAGACCGCCCGGCTCTGGGACGTCACCAGCCTCCGTCAGCCCCGGCCGTTGGCCACCCTCACCGGCCATGAGGACCGCGTCTACGGGGTAGCGTTCAGCCCGGACGGCCGGCAGCTCGCCACCACCAGCACCGACTGGACCGCCCGGCTATGGACCGTCGACGCCGCCGAACTCGCCCAGCGAGCCTGCGCCATCCCAGCCGACCACCTCACTCCGACGGAATGGGCCCGCTACCTCCCGAACCTGCCGTACCGAGCCACCTGCCCCTGAGCTCGCGGCTCCTAGGGGCCCGCCTCACGGCCGGTGGTGGTCGTGTGTCAGGCGGCTCGGCCGGTGACCCGTACCCGGGTCCAGGCGTTGTTGCCGTAGCCCTTCGGGTTCCACAAGGTCGCGGGCTGTTCCGGCTGCACGGTGGCGCTGGTGTCCCAGGCACGCGCGACGATGTCCACCGGCCCGGGCGGGATCCGCACTGTCGTATCCCACAGCCGCCAGGCCCAGGGGCTCGGCGCCGGGCCGAGGTCGGCCTGCCGCCAGGGGCTGGCACCGTTCGCGTCCGGGCCGGTGCCCTGGCGTGACCCCGGCGTCTCCACCCGCACGTCGACGCGGGCGACACCGCGGCCGTCGCCGGCAATGGCGTATCCGCTGATCCGGTTCGGCCCGGGCGGGAGCGCCTGGCCGTCCTCGGGGGTGAGGATCGCGGCGTTGACGGCCAGGGGCCCGAGCGACAGGCCGGCACCGGCCGCGGCCGCCGCCGGGTCGACGTCCGCGGGTAGCAGCCGGTAGGCGCTGGCCTGGAAGTAGTTGTCCGAGGGCTGTTCCTGGACGTGGATGTGCTCCACCCACTTGACGCTGCGCGCACCGATGTAGCCGGGGACGACGACCCGGACCGGGGCGCCGTGTGCCGGAGGCAGTGGGGCGCCGTCCATCTCCCAGGCGAGCAGGACCTCGCCGGCCATCGCCTTCGACATCGGCACCGACCCGCCGAAGGGCTGCGGGGGATCGGCGAGTTCGGAGACGTCCGCGGCGCCGAAGGCGACATGCCCCGCGTCGGGCCAGGGCTCCGCCGCGGCCAGCACATCCGCGAGGCTCACGCCGGTCCACCGGGCCGTGGAGATCACGCCGGATCCCCACGGAACCTCGTCGGGGATAGGGCGGACCGCGGCCAGCTCGGCCCGGCGGTTACCGGCGCACAGCAGCGTCGCCACCATCGTCCGCTCGGGGAATCGGGCGCGAAGCTGCGCCAGGGAGAGCACCAGGGGACGGCGGACGACCCCGTCGACCCGCAGGCGCCACGAGTCCGGGTCGATCTGAAGGATCGGGCCGTGGTTGCGGCTGTAGAAGGTGTCCAGAGGCGTGATCGGTCTGTCGGCGAGCGCCGCCGCGGGAGGTTCCGCGTTGAACGGCTCCTCCTCGTAGACGATCATGTCGTCGCGCTTGTCCCATGCCGCCACGCGGGCCGGTGTTCCCGGGAGGCGTGATGAGCAAACAGTCGACACTTGACCACTCGGCGCCCACATCTTCGACACCGCCCACCCAATCAACCTCGGAACGTAGCTTTATGGCTACGCGTTGTCGTGGTGTCTGCAGCCGGCCTACGACTGGAGTCCGCACGTGCCCGACGAGTCCCCCGCGCCCGACACGAGCGACACGAGCGACACGAGCAACCTGAGCAGTCCGGGAGGCCCGAGGGACCTGAGCAAGCCGGGAGAGTTCCCGCCGCGAGCCTCGCCGGACCGGCGTGACGCGCGTCCCCGGTGGCGCGCCGACGTCGAGGCGTCGCTGGTGGTCTTCCTGGTCGCCCTGCCGCTCTCGTTGGGCATCGCTGTCGCCTCTGGAGCACCGGTCGCCGCCGGAGTCATCGCCGCCGTGGTCGGCGGTGTCGTGGCGGGCGCCCTGGGCGGCGTCCCCCTTCAGGTCTCAGGCCCGGCGGCAGGCCTCACCTCGGTGGTCGCGACGGTCGTGGCGACCTACGGCTGGCGGGCCGCGTGTTTCGTCACCGCCGTCGCGGGCGTCCTGCAGGTGCTTCTCGGCGTCAGCCGGGTCGCCCGCGGCGTGCTCGCGATCTCGCCGGCCGTCGTGCAGGGGATGCTCGCGGGCATCGGGATCACGATCGTCGTCGGCCAGGTCCACGTCGTGCTCGGCGGCGCCGCGAGGTCCTCGGCGCTCGACAACATCGTCGAGCTCGGCCGCCAGTTCGGGACCGTCCACGTCCCGGTGGCGGCCGTGCTCGGCCTGGCGACGGTCGTCCTGATGCTGGCGTGGCCGCGGCTGCCGTGCCCGCTCGCGAGCGTGCCCGCGCCGCTGGCGGCGGTGACCCTCGCGACCATGGCCTCGTTCGCATCCGACGTGCCCCGCGTCGCGCTGCCCCATGACGTTCTCAGCTCACTCGCCCTGCCCGAGCTGCCCGGCGGCCCGGCGACGGGCATCGCGACCGCCATCCTCACCGTCACGCTGATCGCCAGCATCGAGTCACTGCTGTCGGCCGTCGCCGTGGACAACATGCACGGCGGTCCTCGCGGGAACCTGGACCGGGAGCTGGTCGCGCAGGGCGCCGCGAACACCGTTTCGGGGCTCGCGGGCGGGCTCCCGGTCACCGGTGTGATCGTCCGTAGCGCCACCAACGTCCGCGCCGGAGCCCGGACCCGCGCCTCGACCATCCTGCACGGACTCTGGATGGCCGGGTTCGCCCTGCTGCTCGCGCCGCTGCTGCGCCAGATCCCGCTCGCGGTCCTCGCCGGGCTGCTCGTCGTGATCGGCGTGAAACTCGTCGACCTCGCCGGAGTCCGGGTCCTGTCCCGTCATGGGGACCTCGCCACCTACCTCGTCACCGCGGGCGGCGTCGTGGTCCTCAACCTCCTGGAGGGAGTGGCGCTCGGAGTGGGCGTGGCCGTGCTGCAGACGCTGCGGCGCGCTCTCGTCACGGCCGTCCACGTCCACCCGCCAGCGGCTGGCGGCCTGCCGTGGCGGGTGGTCATCGAGGGAACGCTGGCCTTCCCGTCGCTGCCCCGGCTGGCACGCCAGCTAGCCCGGCTGCCCGCCGCCGCGCCGGTCCAGCTCGACCTCGCCGTCGACTACCTCGACCATGCCGCATACCAGCTGATCGACAGCTGGACCCGCGCCCGCCGCCACGACGGCACCCGCGTCGTCATCAACGAGATCGGCACACCCGTGCTCAGCCAGATCCGCGAGGGCCGCCCGCCGCCGCGCCGGCTTCGAGCGGCCTCGGCCGCCACCGCCCCCACCGCGACCTGCGCGGCCTGTTCAGCTCCGTTCGCCGAGGGTTAGCGCTTGATCGGCCCGGCCGGGCGGGTCAGGCGGGCTTGTGGCCGACCCCGGTCCAGATCACGGTGGACTCGGGCTCGTCGGCCCGCCACTTCGTGGCCAGCACGACGCCGGGCTCGAGCAGGTCCCAGCCGTCGAAGAACCGGCCGATCTGTTGCTGCGTCCGCGCGTGGAAGCTGCCGGTGGACGCCTCCCGCATCAGGGCGTACGCCGCTGCCAGGTCCTCCGCCGGGACGTTGCCCGAGGGGGCCTCGGTCGCGATGGCGGGATGGGTGAAGACGAAGAAGCTGCCGGGGGGCATCGCGTCGGACAGCGTGCGCACGATCGAGTACGGGTCATCGCCGTCCGGCACACAGTGCATGATCGCGATGAGCATCAGGGCGACCGGCTGGCTGAAGTCGAGGACCTCGGCGGCCTTGGCGAGGATGTCGGCCGGCTGGCGCACATCGCCATGCACGTAGGTGGTGCTGCCCTCGGGTGTGCTGGTGAGCAGCGCGTGCGCGTGCGCGAGCACGATCGGGTCGTTGTCCGCGTAGACGATGCGGCTGTCCGGAGCGGCCCGCTGGGCGACCTCGTGCGTGTTGTCCGACGCGGGCAGGCCCGTGCCGATGTCGAGGAACTGGCGGATGCCGTGCTCGGCGGCGAGCAGGTGCACGGCGCGACGCAGGAAGGAGCGGTTGGCGCGGACGCTCTCGGTGACGGCGGGCATCGCGGCCATGACCGCTTCGGCGACCTTCCGGTCGGCCGGGTAGTTGGTCTTGCCGCCGAGCCAGTAGTCGTAGACCCGGGCGATATGCGGGAGGTCGGTGCGCAGGTCGATCGGCTTACCGTCTGGCCCGAGGACCGTGCCGCCGGACGCGACCGACTCGAAGTTCCACGACCCGTCCCCAGCGACGTCGCTGTCGGTCACTGACTCCCGCTCCTCTCGCGCACCCACCGGTGTCTCGCCGGATGCCGCCGGCGTGATCATCGGCAGGCTACGCCCAGCTCGTAACCTATACCCAATTGCGACGCATACGATGCGGGCTACGCCGCATCGTGAACGTCTGGCTGTTTGGGGCGGGCCCGGTCATCCGGCCTGGTCACCGGTCACGCCGTCGCGGGGCGCGTCCATCGGCTCCGGCGAGCACGGCGCTCCCTCGGCCGCGGCGTTTGGCGTCGTACATGGCGAGATCGGCGGCGCGGATGATCCGCAACGGGTCGGGGTAGGCGGTGGAGAGCGCGGCACCGATCGTCGCGGCGACCGTCAGTACGGCCACCTTGGTCCGCAGTGGCTGGCGCAGCGCGGCGAGGATCCGCTCGGCGAGCTCGACGAGCTCGCCCTCGTCCGTGTTCGCGACGAGGATGCCGAACTCGTCGCCGCCGAGCCGCGCCACGGTGTCCCCCGCCCGGACGGTGGCTTCCAGCCGCAGCGCGACGATCTCGAGAACCTCGTCGCCGGTGCCGTGGCCGTAGATGTCGTTGACGGGCTTGAAGTTGTCCAGATCGACGAACAGGACGCCGAATGGCGAGGCGCCCGTCTCCCAGGCACATCGGGAGGGCGACGCGCCGGCGGACGCGGTCGGGACGCCGCTGCCAGCCTCGGGTCCGGAGCCGCCGGCGGCGAGATCATGCCCGTCTGGCCGCTCGGCACACCGCCTGGCCGCCCGCAGGACGGCCTCGTCGAGACACCGGTCGAAGGCGACCCGGTTGGGCAGGCCGGTGAGCGGGTCGCGGTACGCGGCGGCGGTCAGCTCGTCCTGCAGCGCCTTGCGCTCGCCGATGTCGTGACAGGTGATCAGGACACCGGACACGTCCGAGCCGGGCGCCGTCGTCAACGCCGACGCGGTGACGTCGAACCACCGGTGCCGGCCGTCGGCGGTACGGAGCCGAACGTCCTGCAGAGTCTCCGGACCGGGCCGCCCGGCCCCCGCGGCCGGCGACGGCGCCGCCGCGGAGGGCGGTGAGGCCGCCGGGGCACGAGGCGAGGCGGGCGCCCCGGTGGGCGGCGGCGGTGGTGGCAGCCTGCCGGCCGTGGCCCGGACGAACGCGCGCAGCCGCGCCGCGTCGTCCGGATGGGCGAGGTCGGCGACGTCGTGGCCGGCCCAGTCGGTGGTCCGCTGGTCGAGGAGGCGGGTCACCGATGGCCCGACGACGCTGATCCGGCCGTCCGGGGCGGCGACGGCGACGATGTCGTGAGCGCCGCGCAGCAGCGCCTCGAAGCGGTCGACATCACGGCGCAGCACCCGCCGGCGACGGTCGTCGGACGCGGCCACGGCGATCAGCGTGAACGCGACGATGCCGAGCAGGAGCCCGAGCCCGGGCAGCGAGCTGCCGAGGTCGTCGAAGACCGCGGTTCGGTCTCGTTGCAGGAGCGTGTAGTAGCCGGGAATCCGGCCCGTCGGCATCGCGAGCGAGATCAGGCCTGGGTCGGCCGAGCGCACGGAGGTCGCCTCGCCCTCAGGGGAGAGCCGGCTCAGCGTCGCGGGGTCGACGACGCGACGCCCGATGAAGGTGTTGTCCGAGCCGAAGCCGACGCGTCCGTTCTGGTCGACCAGTTCCAGGGAGCCCAGCGAGGCGAGCGACTGGAAGATCACCGTCGGTAGCCCGTGGTGCGCCGAGCGGCCGATGGCCAGTACCGCGACGGTCCTGCCGTCGCGGATCACCGGCTCCAGTCCGTACACCCGCTCGGTCCCCGTGGAGTCGGCGGTGACCGGGGTCCACTGAGCCTGGCCCGCCACGACCGAGCGCCACAGCGTGCCTCGGGTGTCTACCGGCATCGTCGCCTTCGCTGGAAGCGCCGAGAGAATCTGACCGTCAGGCGAGGTCAGCAGCAGATCGGTGTCCGGGCCGCCGATGGCGGAGGCCGCGAACCGGCGCAGGATCTCGCGGTCGATCGTGGGGTTCGTGAAGGTCCACGGAGCGGCCGAGACGAGTGGCACCAGCCGCCCTGGCTCCAGGATCGTCGCCGCGGAGTCGTTGAACGCCGCCGCCACGGCACGGTTCTGGGCGAGGGCGGCGGCGCGCGCGGTGCGCTGGGCATCGGCCTCCTGACGCAGGCCGATGCCGAGGATGCCCAGCAGGAGCGCCGCGACCGCGAGAATCGGGACAAGGGAGCGCAGCCATCTGGGCCAGGCCCGCCGGCGGCGACCGGCCATCGGAGCGGCGAGTCTGGCGCGGCCCGCGGCGGCCCGGCGCGGCCCGCCTCCGCGCGCGGAGGCGTCGTCCCGCGGCGCCGGGCCCGCCGTGGCCGGCGCTGTCTCCGCGGCCCCGGCCGCGGCCCGCCGCGACACCGTCGCCGGCCGCGCTGACGGCGCCGACGGTGGCGCCGAGCCGGCCCGCGGCGACGGCTGAATGGCCGCCGCGGCCGCCTCGGAGAGGGCCGCGGCGGGGCCGGTGATGGGGGCGAGATCCGGTGCGAACACCGTGCGCGGTCCGTGGCCGGCGCGCTTTGCCTCGTACATGGCCTGGTCCGCGGCCCGCAGCAGCGCGTCGGCATCGGCGGGGGAAGCGTGGCCGTCGAGAGACGGCGTGCTCAGCGCGACACCGATGCTGGCGCGGACCTGCACGCGGTCGGCCTGGTGCGCCGAGGCGGCGCCGGCCCCCGTGTCCGGCGGGGGCAGGCTGATCGGCCGGGCGATGGCCGTGGCGAGACGCTCGGCGATCAGCCGCGCGGTCGCGGGTTCGGCCTCGCGCAGCAGCGCGCCGAACTCGTCCCCGCCGAACCGACAGGCAAGGTCGTCCGGGCGCAGGGTGGCGACGATGCGCTGGGCGACGACCCGCAGCACGTGGTCGCCGACGGCGTGGCCGTGCCTGTCGTTGATGGGCTTGAAGTCGTCGAGGTCGATGAACAGCAGCGCGTCCCGCGTGCCGTCGACGGCGGACGTCGTGAGCGCGCCGGCGAGGTGGGCGAGGAAGGTCGCGCGGTTGGGCAGGCCGGTCAGGGGGTCGTGCCGCGCCTTGTGGGCGAGGCGGTCCTGAAGGGCCTTGCGCTCGCCCACCTCGTGGCAGGTGATGACCACCCCGCCCAGGTCGTGGGCACCGCGTTCGTCGACGGCGGTGAGATCGAACCACCGGAAGTGCTCCGGGTCGGTGTCCGTGGCCGCCTCCGCGCCCGAGGCCGCCTCCGCGCCGGTGGCTGGCTCCGCGCCGGTGTCGTCAACCGGGGCGGATCCGTGCTCGGCACCGTTCGTGGCGCGCAGCCGGACGTCGACGAGCGTCGTCTCGCCTGGCGAGAGGCACGCGAGCGATGCCGCCACCCGGTCGCGGTCGTCGGGATGGACGAGGTCGAGCAGCGGCCGGTCGACCCACTCGGCGTCGGCCTGGCCCAGCAGCCGCCGTGCCGATGGGCTCATGAACACCACGGTCGAACCGTCGCGGACGAGCACGATCACGTCATGGGTGTTGCCGAGCAGGTTGTGCAGCCGGGCGCGGGCCCGGCGGGCTCCTAACTCGCGTAATGCGCCGAAGAGGACCAGCCCGAACACCGACCCCCCGAGCACGCCGACGAGCGTGTGGTTCCGGCTGGCCTGCTGGTCGCGCAGGTCGCCGTAGAGCTGCTCGTTCGAGGCCTCGAACACGGTCACATAGCCGGTGGTCAGCTGTGCGGCGGCGATCACGGTTCGTTCGTGGCCGTCGGCGCCGCGCGTCTGCCAGACCTCGGAATGGCCTGGTCGCAGGTCCGTCAGCCGGGCCGGGTCGACGATGCGTCTGCCCACCTCGGTCGGCGCCCACGAGGAGATCGCGACACCGTCGCGGTCCACCTGGGACAGCCCGCCCGCGCCGGCGCCGTTGCCCAGCACGCCGAGGCGCTCCTGGAACCGCTCACCGGCGGTGTCGATGGACAGCGAGACGAGCACCGCTCGCGGCTCGCCCTTCCCAGCCGCGAAGCCCTCGGTGGGGCTGCCGCCGGCGTGGATCGGGGCGAGCCCGGCGCGGACCTCCTGGCCATCCACGTCGAATGCCGAGGACCAGCCGGGCTCGCCGCGCAGCGCGTCCCCCCAGGCGGAGCCCAGCTGGGCGGTGGGGATCGCCGCGCCGTCCGGGCGCGCCGCGATCACCCGTCCCGACGTGTCCAAAAGGGCGACGGCCACCGTCGGGTTGCCGGTTGGCGTGAGGTCGAAGGCCGCCAGCAGATCGGCGTCGTGGGCCGGATCGGTCAGGCTGAACCCGGCGCCGTCGACCATCGTCTGGAGAGTCGCTGGGTCGTCGGTCTGCGACCGGTAGTTCGCGATGCTCTCGACGAGGTCGACCCGGTTGGCCCGGCGGCCGTGCTCGGCGTTGCCAAGCTGCCAGCGCCCGACCAGCACGGCGGTGAGCGCGAGCAGCAGGGCGAGGACGGCACCGGTGATGAGGGGAACGGCCCGGCCCAGCCGGCCCGCCCGCCACGGTCGGTTCCGCCGCCACCGACCCGGGTGGTCATCCTCGCCGAATCGGCCACCGGCACCGCGCTGGGCGCCGGTGCCTTTGCCGGTGCCGTCATCCGTATGCCACCTGCGCGACAGTGACGTCGCGATACGTGTCCATGCGGGGGCCGTGAGCCTCGCGTCGGCGGGCTTCGCCGACTGGCTAGTCGAGACCATGCGGGTCGAGGCCGTGCCCCCTCCGATTCCGGAGGCGCTGGACGTCCACGTTTTCATGGAGATCGCTGCCTGTACGCGAAGGACTACGTCAAGTTACGGGAATGCGTACCCTCAGGCAAGCTCGGCGACCCTCGGGACAGTTCACCGGCCGGGCACCCCGACGGCACGTAGGTCGTCGCGACCGGGACCGGGGACCGGGATCGAGACTGGGACCAGGATCACCGGCCGACTTCCCAGGATTCTCCAATGAGGCAATTAATCTCATGGCCGCCATCGCCCGCTATGCCGCCATGAAAGCCTCCGGCCGTAACAGCCATATCCGACGTGGGGCGGCGAATATGCCCGCGGAACATCGGAAACTCGGAACGATGGAAGCCACGGAACCGGTGGCCAGGTTTTTTCCGGCGGCGTCGGGCAGGAGTCCGGCAGCGTCGGGGTCAGGGCCGTCCCCGAGCCGAGGTGACCGGGGGACTTCTCTTGAGACTCGTCGTTGACCTCACGCGCTGCCAGGGATATGCGCAGTGCGCCTTCCTCGCGCCGGACGTGTTCCACATGCAGGGGGACGAGGCGCTCTGGTACGACCCGGAGCCCGACGACACCCGGCGAGAGCAGGTTCTCCGGGCGGCGGCCGCCTGCCCGGTCCAGGCGCTGCGGGTCGAGCCGATCCGGGTGCGCGACCGCGTCGGCGCGGGTCCGCCGCTTCGCGCTGGCGCCAGCGGTGGCACTGCCACTGGCGGTGGCACTGCCACTGGCGGCCGCACTGCCACTGCCGGCCGCACTGCCACTGCCGATGCCGACGGCGATGCCATGAGGCGGGCCGCGCGAATCGTCGTCGTCGGCGTCTCGGTCGCCGGCCTGCGAGCCGCGACGGCGCTGCGGCGGGAGGGCTTCACCGGCCCGCTGACGCTGATCGGAGACGAGCCGTGCGAGCCCTACGACCGGCCGCCCCTGTCCAAGCAGGTCCTCGACGGCTGGGTGCCGGGCCGGCGGACCGCCCTGCCTCGGCCCGATGACCTCGACGCAGAGTGGCGGCTCGGCGTGCGCGCGACCGGCCTCGACCTGGCCCGCAAGCGGGTCCTGCTCGCGGACGGCGAGGAGGTCGAGTTCGATCGGCTGCTGATCACCACCGGTGCGCGGGCGCGACCGTGGCCTAATCCAGCCGAGGCGGCCCTGGACGGCATGTTCGTCCTGCGTGGCCGGGACGACGCCGCCGGCCTGCGCCAGCGGCTCGCCGCCGGGCCTCGCCGGGTGCTGGTCATCGGCGCCGGCTTCACCGGGTCGGAGGTCGCGTCGTCGTGCCGTGGGCTGGGGCTGCCGGTGACCGTCGCCGAGCGGGGCCCCGCGCCGCTCGTCGGGGCGCTCGGGCGAGCGGTCGGCGCGGTCGCCGCGGACCTGCACCGCGACCACGGCGTCGACCTGCGCTGCGACGTCACGGTCACGGCGCTGGAGGGTGACCGGGCCGGCCGGCTTCGCCGCGCCCACCTGTCGGACGGCACGTCGCTCGACGTCGACGTGGCCGTCGCCGCGCTCGGCAGCGTCCGCAACGTCGAATGGCTCCTGGACTCGGGGCTCGGGGCCGGGCCGTGGGGAGTCGGCTGCGACACCGGGTCGCGGGCCTTCACGGTCGACGGCATGGTCTGCGACGACGTCTTCGTCGCGGGAGACGTGGCACGGTTCCCGCACCCTCTCTACGACTTCCAGTTCCTCGCGCTCGAGCACTGGGGCAACGCGGTCGCGCAGGGCGAGATCGCGGCTCACAACATGATCAGCCCGCAGACCGAGCGCTGGCCGCACCTGGCCGTGCCCAGCTTCTGGTCGACCCAGTTCGGTACGGAGATCAAGTCCGTGGGCGTCCCCACCTTCGCCGACGAGGTCGTCATCGCGCAGGGCTCGACCGCGGACCGCCGGTTCATCGCCGTCTACGGCCACCGAGGCCGGGTCACCGCCGCGGTCGCCTTCGACCAGGGGAAATGGCTGGACTTCTACCAGGGCCTGATCGAGCGGGCAGCGCCGTTCCCGCCGGACTTCCGCCGCGTCGACCAGCCCGCCCGGCGGCCCGTGCCGGCGGAGATCCCCGACCGGCCGGCGCTCATCCACGAGGCCACGGTCATGGTGACCGGACATGACCCGTCCGCGCGGCGCGCCCGGTTCGTCCACGTGGGCCGCTGAGTGAGCCGGCCGCACACCGTCGACAACTCGGAGGGCCGCCCTATGGCTATGGCGCCGGTCAGCGTCTTCGACCAGATTCTCGACCACAGCAACCGTGCCAATCCGTACCCGCTCTGCGCCGAGCTGCGCCGCACACCGGTCAGCCGGGCGGATGACGGCGGCTTCGTCGTGAGCACGTACGCCGAGATCGTCGCGCTGCTGCACGATCCCCGGCTCAGTTCGGATCTTCGCAACCGCGCGGACCACGCGGCCGTGGCCCAGGACGAGGCGGCCGGGCCGCTGCCGCCGTCGTTCATCGCCCTCGACCCGCCAGAGCACGACAGGATCCGGCGGCTGCTGACCCGGCACTTCGGGCCGCCGCACAACCCTGGACGGATCGTCCGGCTGGTCCCCGAGATCGCCGAGATCGCCGGCGGCCTGGTGGACGGCCTCGCCGGGCGCGGCCGGGTGGACCTCGTCGACGAGTTCGCCTACCCGCTCCCGGTCACGGTCATCTGCCGGCTGCTCGGAGTGCCCCGCGAGGACGAGCCGCGCTTCCGCGTGTGGGCCGACGCCGTGGTCGAGGCCACCGACCCGGCCACCGGCGACCTGGCCACCCGGCGAGGCCGGCGCACCAGGGCTCTGGCCGAGCTCGGGGAGTACCTCGGCGACCTGGCCGACGCCCACCGGCGCGACCCCGGCGACGACATCCTGTCCGGGCTGGCCACCGACTCCGACACCGACGTGGGGGGCCGGCTGTCGCGCGGCGAACTGATGGTCAACGCCGCGCTTCTCCTCATCGCCGGCCACGAGACCACCGTCAACCTCATCGCGAACGGCATGCTTACCCTGCTGCGCCATCCCGACGTCGCGCGCAGGCTGGCCCGGCAGCCCGACGTGGCCGGCCGGGTGGTCGAGGAGGTGCTGCGCCACGACCCACCGGTGCAGTTCCTGGGGAACCGCGGCGCCCTCGACGAGATCGAGGTCGCCGGCACCGTCATTCCCCGCGGCGCGCCCATCACCCTGGTGCTCGCCGCGGGCAACCGCGACCCCGCCCACGTCGCCGACCCCGATCGGTTCGACCCGGATCGGCAGTACATCGAGCATCTCGGCTTCGGCGGGGGAGTCCACTACTGCTTCGGCGCCCCGCTGGCCCGGCTCGAGGCACAGATCGCCCTGACGGAACTCGCGCGCCGGCTGGAGAATCCCCGGCTGGCCGCCGACCCGCCGCCCTACCGGCCGAGCCCGCTCCTGCGCGGCCCTCGCCATCTGCTGGTCACCGTGGACGGCGTCACCCCGGCGCCCCCGCCGGCGGGCGGAGCCCGGTCAGCCGGCCGGGCTCGCCCTTCGACCGCTTCGCCGGCGGCCGTCCGGTGATCTTCCGCGCCGAGGTCGGGCGAACGTTGCCGGGGACGGCGTCAGGCGCGCTCGCCGCCGGTGCCGGCGAGGGTGCGACCGATCCGCTCACCTGATGCCGCGTGCCGCGTGCCGCTGGCCGGTGAGCCGCGGTGCCCGCATGGCCATCGGCTGCCGGGTTGTCCGCCGGCGCGACGGTGCGTCAGAACTCCGCCCGCCCAGAACTTCTATGGCATCCTGTGACATTCCTTGACATCCTCGAGCCGAGGAGCTGGACGGCGTGGGCGGCAGGCGGCGGGTGTTTCTCACCGGGGCGACCGGAAACTGGGGCCGCTGCGTCCTGCGTGAGTTCGCCGACAGGGCCGACCGGTTCGACGTCGTCGCCCTGGTGCTGCCGACCCGGCGTGAGCGAGAAGTCATCGGCGAGTTCGCCGGCATGCCCAATCTGCGGGTCGCCTGGGGCGATCTGACGGACTACGGCGCCGTCGAGCGGTGCGTGCGCGGCAGCGACCACGTCCTGCACCTGGGCGCCGTCGTCTCGCCGCTGGCCGACGACCATCCCGAGCTCACGCGCCGGGTGAACGTCGGCGGCGTCCAGAACATTGTCAGGGCGGTGCTGGCTCAGGAGGACCCCACGGCGATCGGCGTGGTCATGGTCGGGTCGGTCGCCGAAACCGGCGACCGCAACCCCCCGCACCACTGGGGCCGGGTCGGCGACCCGCTGCGGGTCTCCCGGTTCGACGAGTACGGCCAGAGCAAGATCATTGCAGAGCGGGTGCTGATCGAGTCCCGCCTGCCGCGCTGGGTGTGGCTGCGCCAGACGGGGATCTTCCATCCCGGGGTCCTGGAGATCCGCGATGCCATCGTGACCCACGTGCCGTTCGCGGGGGTGATGGAATGGGCGTCGGCCGAGGATTCCGCCCGCCTGGTCGCCAACATCTGTGAGGACGGCGTGCCCGAACGGTTCTGGAGCCGGGTGTACAACATCGGCGGCGGTGAGCCGTGGCGGCTGACCAACTGGGACCTGCAGGTCGGCCTGGCCGGTGCGCTCGGCGTGAAGGACTTCCGGCGCTGGTATGAGCGCAGCTGGTTCGCCACTCGCAACTTTCACGGCCACTGGTACACCGACTCGGACGACCTGGAGAACCTCGTGCCCTTCCGGCGCGACACCTTCGACGGCGCGCTTGCCCGCGCCCTGGGTGCCGCCCCGTGCACGGTGCGCCTGGCCGGGAAGGTGCCGGCGGCGATCGTGAAGAACTTCGTCATCGGTCCGCTGACGCGGCAGCCTAGGGGCACCATGACCTGGATCCGGGACAACGACGAGGCGCGGATCCAGGCCTATTTCGGCTCCCGCGCGGACTGGGACGCCATCGGCGACTGGTCCACCTTCCAGCCGCCGGCCCCGGACCGGACCCCGCGTCTGCTCGACCACGGCTACGACGAGACGAAGGACCCGGCCGCGTGGAATCGCGCCGACCTTGCCGCGGCCGCCGACTTCCGCGGCGGCGAACTACTGTCCCGGACGGTGACGACGGGCGACCTCGCCACGCCACTGCGCTGGCGCTGCGTCGACGGGCACGAGTTCGCGGGCAGCCCCCGGCTCATCCTCACCGCCGGGCACTGGTGCCCCGAATGCGTCAAGGACCCGGCCGGCTACCCCAGGCAGGCGGCCGCCAACCGCTTCCTCGCCCAGATCGAGTCCACGTCCTAGAGCCACGCCAGCGAAGGGCCTGCCGGCCCTCGATCATTCATGATCGCCACGGGCGTGTTGTCGCAGTCGTAATTTGGCCCGATCCACGACTGCGGCGACACGGTAGTGGTGATCTACCAGTCGTTGGCGGAGGCGGCACCGGGGCACGTCGCGTGTGCCCGGCCTGATCTCACTCATCAGGTATGAACTGGGTGTGGACGACGCCCCGCGGCCGTACCGGGACACGGTCGACGAACGCTTCGAAGGCTGGATCCGACGCCGGCGTCAGGCCGGTGCCGACCTCACCGACGACCAGCTCTGGAGCGCGGTTTCGTGACCCTTGTCCTGAATCCCGTCGACATAGTCGCCGAGGCGGAGCGCTCCGGTGCTCCCGGCCTGCTGGGATGTCACGAGGCCTGGAGGCGTGTCCCGCTGGCGGACGTGGCGGATGTACGGAACGGTTTCGCCTTCAAGGCGGGCCTCTTCAACCACCATGGCCATGGCATGCCGCTGATCCGTATTCGAGACGTCGGTCGGCTCGCCAGCGATACCTACTATTCGGGTGAGTACGAAGAGGGATACACAGTCCGGGCCGGGGACATGGTCGTCGGAATGGACGGCGATTTTCGGGTGGCCGTCTGGCGTGGCCCCGAGGCGCTTCTCAACCAGCGGGTATGCAAGATCTCCGTTCGTGATCCCGATGTCTATGACCCAGGTTTCCTGCTGCATGTGCTGCAGGGCTATCTCGACGCGATATGGGCGAGAACCTCGTCGGTCACCGTCAAGCACCTGTCGTCGCGGAGCGTTCAGCAGATCCCTCTGCCCCTGCCTCCGGTAGGCGAGCAGCGCCGCATCGTCGAGGCCCTCGAAGACCGCCTCTCCCGCCTCGACGCGGCGGTCCGCGAGATCGAGAACGCCCGCCTGAAGACACGCTCGCTGCGGAAGGCCATCCTGCTCACACTGGTGCCGGAGGACCCGCCGGCGTCGTGGTCGGTGACGACGACGGGCGAGGCCGGAGTCATAGAGCTCGGCCGGCAGCGCCATCCGGCCCGGCACCACGGCCCCGAGATGCGGCCGTACCTTCGGGTCGCCAACGTGTTCGAGAACCGGATCGACACCGCCGACGTCAAGGAGATGGATTTCTCGGGAGTCTTTGCCAAGTACCGGCTCGAGCCGGGCGACGTGCTCCTGAACGAAGGGCAGAGCCCGCATCTCGTCGGCCGGCCGGCGATCTACCGGGGTGTCCCCGAGAACGTCGCCTTCACGAACAGCCTGCTCCGGTTCCGCGCCCGCCCCGACGTGCTTCCGGAATGGGCACTGCTGGTCTTCCGCCGGCATATGCACTCGCTCCGCTTCATGCGCGAAGCCCGAATCACCACGAACATCGCCCATCTTTCCGCGAAACGGCTGGCCACGGTCGAGTTCCCTGTCCCACCGCTCGACGAACAGAAGCGTCTCGTCGGTGTCTGTGACGAGCTGATGAGCGGCGCTGACGCCCTGGACGGCGCCGTGCGGAGTGGTCTGAACAGGGCGGCCCACCTTCGGCGGTCGCTCCTTGCCAGCGCCGTCAGCGGCCGGCTCGTGCCGCGGGACCCCGCCGACGAGCCCGCCCCCGAGCTGCCCGCCCGGATGGGCGACGGGCACCGGGCGGTGACGCGCGGCCGACGGAGAGCCGCCGCCACCGCGCCACGATCGATCCCCGTGCCCCAGGAGCTTCCACTGTGACCCCCGCATCCGCGATCCCCGCATCCGCCACCCAGGCGCGTACTCGGACGAACGCGCTGGTCGCGAAGCTGTGGAACTACTGCAATGTGCTGCGGGACAACGGGCTGTCGACGATCGAGTACATCGAGCAGCTGTCGTACCTGCTGTTTCTGAAGATGGCCGACGAGATCGCCTCCGACCCGTTCACGGAGAAGGAAGCGATGGCTGTCGTGCCGTCCGCCTACGACTGGAGGTCGCTGGTCCGGCTACAGGGCGAGGCGTTGGAACAGCATTACCGGGACATTCTCGGGGCGCTCGGCAAGGGCACGGGTACGACGCTGTCCACGATCTTCGCGGAGGCGCAGAACCGGATCACCAAGCCGGCGCTGCTGGAGAAGCTGGTCAAGGATCTGATCGGCAGGGATGACTGGACGATCCAGGGGACCGACCTCAAGGGCGACGCCTACGAGGGGCTGCTCGCCAAAGGCGGCGAGGACACCAAGACCGGCGCCGGGCAGTACTTCACCCCGCGGGCGCTGATCGACGCGATGGTCGCCGTCACCCAGCCACGGCCTGACGACACGATCTCGGACCCGGCCTGTGGCACCGGCGGCTTCCTCATCGCCGCGCACCACCACATCCGGGAACACCACCTGGGTGATCTCTCGCGCGACGAGCGGCTCGCGCTCGGCGCCGGGCGGATCCGGGGCACCGAGCTGGTCACCGGCACCGCCCGGCTCGCCGCGATGAACATGCTGCTCCACGGCATCGGCGATGCCGACGGCCCGTCGTTGATCACGGTGGACGACGCGCTCGCGGAGAAGCCCACGCGGCACGCATCACTGGTCCTGGCGAATCCGCCGTTCGGCCGGAAGTCCGCGATCACCGTCGTCGGCAACGACGGCAACGTGGAGAACGAGGACATCGCCTACGACCGCGACGACTTCCGCGCCACCACGACGAACAAGCAGCTGAACTTCCTGCAGCACATCATGTCGCTGCTGGCGATGAACGGCCGGGCGGCGGTCGTCCTGCCGGACAACGTGCTGTTCGAGGGCGGCGCCGGCGAGAAGGTGCGCCGGCGACTGCTCGACGAGTTCGACCTGCACACGATCCTGCGGCTGCCGACCGGCATCTTCTACGCCGGCGGCGTCAAGGCCAACGTGCTGTTCTTCGAGAAGAAGCCGCCGCGCGCGGACGGCGGCCCGAACACCTCGACCGTCTGGGTCTACGACTTCCGCACGGGCAAGCACTTCACGCTGCGCCAGCGCCCGCTCCGCCGGGACGATCTGGACGGCTTCGTCGAGAGCTACCTCCCCGGCAAGCCCCGCGCCGAGCGGGTCGAGTCCGAGCGCTTCCGCCCCTTCACCTATGCCGAGCTGATGGCCCGCGACAAGGTCAACCTCGACGTCACCTGGCTGCGAGACCCCTCTCTCGACGACGCCGACAGCCTCCTTCCCCCAGCTGTCATCGCCCGCGAGATCGTCGAGGATCTTCAGGCGGCACTGGCCGAGTTCGCGGCAATAGCCGAATCGCTCGACAACCCCGTGGGCGGGGCCTCCGAGCCAATCCCCCCTCGGCTGAGTCTCGCTGAGTAGCCGTTCCGAAGGCTGAACGATCCGCGGTGGCACCGCTGGAGCGCTGGCCTGTTCGTCGGCTGGTCGCGCCGTTTATGGCGCGGCCAGCCCGATGAACTCGGAGGAACCTGGGCCCGACACGGCTGTCAGACCGCGAAGGGCGGTGGCAGGGCCGATGCGCGCCGCCAGGCCGCCGCCTGCTGCCGCGGGTATCGCGGTGGGGTAGTGCCAGTAGCCGGTGACGCCGGGACACGCTCGGCCCCTGTGGCTCGGTCTCACAGCCAGTCGTTGCGTTTGAAGACGAGGTAGAGCAGGGCGCTGACGGTGGCCATGAACGCCAGGGCGGCGGGATAGCCCCAGACCTGGCGTAGCTCGGGCATGTGCTCGAAGTTCATGCCGTAGATGCCCGCGGTCGCGGTGGGGACGGCGGCGATGGCCACCCACGCGCTGATCTTGCGCATGTCCTGGTTCTGGGCGACGGAGACCTGGGTGAGGGTGGCCTGCAGGAGGGAGCCGAGCAGGTCGTCGAATCCGGCGATCCGTTCGGTGACGCGGTGCAGATGGTCCTCGACATCGCGGAAGTAGCTGCGCACCTCGGGCGGGACCAGTCCGGCGGCGCCGTCCGGGTCGGCGAGGACGCGCAGCGGGGCGGCCAGCGGCAGCACGGCGTGCTTGAACTCGACGACCTCCCGTTTGAGCAGGTAGACCGCTCCGGCGTCGGGAAACCGGGCCCGGTGATCGAACACGGCGCTTTCGAGCGCGTCGATGTCGGTTTCCATCAGGTCGGCGACCTTCAGATAGTCATCGACGATGTGGTCGGCGATGGCGTGCAGCACGATGGCCGGGCCGCGGGCGAGCAACTGGGGGCGGGCTTCCATCCGGGCGCGCAGCGTCTGCAGCTCGCCGTGCGCGCCGTGACGAACGGTGACCACGAAATCGCGACCCAGGAAGACCATGATCTGCCCGGTCTCGACGATCTCCGCGGTCGTGGAGACGTTGTCATGGTCGACATAGCGGATGGTCTTCAACACGGCGAACAGGGTGTCGTCGTAGCGTTCCAGCTTGGGTCGGTCGTGGTTCTGGGCGGCGTCCTCCACCGCGAGCGGATGCAGCCCGAACGTGGCCGCCACCGCGGCCAGGTCATCCTCCGAGGGCTCGTACAGGCCGAGCCACAGGAAGCTGTCCCTCCCGGAGCGCACGGTGCGCAGCGCGGCGTCGAACCCGTGCGGATGCGGGTCGCGCTCGCCGTGGCGGTACACCCCGCACGCCACGACCGCGTCGCGCGCGCCCAAGGGGGGTCCTTCCAGGCTGGACGTGCGACGTCGAGGATGGACCAGCGACACCGGCCTGCGCAGGGCGTCGCCTAACCGCGCGGCACCTTCTCTGACCGTCGTTGCCGGACCCGATATTGGACGACGCGACCTCGGCGGGCGGTCCTGCTCCCAGCTCACGCGGAAAGCCTACGGCGGCCGGCCGGCCGGCCATATCGCCGCGACCGTCACATCCCAGCTTTTACCGGCGGTCATGTCGCGCGCCGCGAGCGCCAATCGACGCCGCGCGGCGCTCCCGACGTCGCACAGCGCCCGCCGACGTTGCCCGCCAACGTCGCCCGCCGACGTCGCCTGACGTCCGTGGATCGGGTCAGCCGAATATCGGGTCAGGCGAGCAGAAGCCGCGTCCGCGTCAGGGTCTCGCGCAGGTTGTCCTCGGCGGCGAGGTCCAGTGCCTCGGGCAGGCTGAGCCAGCGCAGGGGAGTGGTCGGCTTCTCCGGGCTGGCCTCGTCGGGGGTGGCCGTGGCCAGGACGAAGCGAAGGTCCGCGTGCTCATGCGCGGGTTCGCGAGGCGTCCCGGGCACCGAGACCACGACCGCGTGCCGCAGCTCCCCGGTCGGCCAGGGGCGCAGATCCGCGAGGCCCGTCTCCTCGCGGCCCTCGCGCAGGACGACGCTCAGCGGGTCGCTCTCCCCGGGGTCGCCGTGGCCACCGACCTGCAGCCAGCTCCCCATCCTGTCGTGCCAGCGCAGCAGGACGCGCCCGGTCTCGGGATGCACGATCAGTGCCGACGCCGTGAGGTGCAGCGGAACGTCCCGCGACCACGGGTCGGGGGTGCTGGCGATCATCGCCCTGACCCTGGCGACGTCCTTCACCTCGGTCTCGCCAACGGGTAGGTAATCCGCGAGCAGGCCATCCGCGCTGTGGGGGGAGGAGCGCATACGAAGAGAGCCTAGAGGACACCGATCCCCGTACCCCGCCGGCGATCTTCGCGGCATTCGAGGGGTAACCGCCCGCCCCGAGGACCCTTTGCCCGGGCGAGCGGGTTACTCGGACGAGCGGGCCAGCGCGCCAACGACCTCGATCGTGCGGGCGCGGTCGGTGGCGCTGCCGCAGGCGATGATCTGGACCTCGGCCGCGCCGGCGTCGGCGAACTGTCGCAGCTGCCGTTCGACGTCGGCGGCGTCGCCGACGACGGCCGTGTCGGCCGGGCCGTCGAGGCCCTGGCGGTCGAAGATCGCGCGATAGCTGGGCAGGCCGCGTGCCGCGCCGAACGCGTCGTCGATCCAGCGCCGCGCCCCCTCCGGGTCGGCGGTGACGCAGACGCAGACCCCGGCCACCACCGCCGGGGCCGGGCGTCCCGCCGCCGCGGCGGCCCGGGCCAGGGTGGGCAGGAAGTAGCTCTCGAGGAGGCCGGGTCCGGCCCAGGTGGTCAGGGTCCCGTCGGCCGCCTCGCCCGCCAGCCGGAGCATGGCCGGGCCGAGCGCGGACAGCAGCACGGCCGGTTCCTTCGCGCCGGGCACCGCCACCGTCCCCTCGGCCGCCCAGTGCCGCCCCCGGTACGAGACCGGCTCGCCGCGCAGAGCGGGCGTCAGGACGCGCAGGTAGTCACGCAGGTTCGCGACCGGCTCGGCGAACGGGTGGCCGTACCGGGTCTCGATGATCGGAGCGGGCCCCGGCCCCACTCCGAGCACCAGCCGGTTCCCGGTCAGGGCCTGGACCGTCAGCGCCTGCGCGGCCAGCGCCACGGGGTGGCGCGGGTAGCTGCGGATGATCGAGGTGCCCAGGGTGGCGCCGGGCGCCGCCCGGCCGACCGCGGTCAGCAGGGTCAGCGGGTCCCAGCCGTCCCGCTCGCTCAGCCACAGCGAGCCGAATCCCGCCTCGGCCGCCCGCGCGGCGTCGTGCGCGAGGTCCCGCGCCGTCCGGTCACCGTCGTCGAGCCACAGCCCGATCCGCATGTGCTCCTCCGTCTTCCGTCTTCCGTCTTCAGGCGTCGGGTCCCGCGCGTGCCAGGACCATCGCCAGTCAACGAGGCGCCGCGCGGCTGACCAAGGCCCGATTAGCCTGGGCAGCGATAACGAACGTTGATGGAGGGGGCGACGGCGTGGAGCTTCGTCAGCTTCGCTACTTCGTGACCGTCGCCGAGGAACTGCATTTCGCCCGGGCGGCCGAGAAGCTGCACGTCGTCCAGCCCGCGGTGAGCCAGCAGGTCGCCCGGCTCGAGCGTGAGCTGGGGGTGCGCCTGCTGGACCGCTCCTCCCGCCATGTCCGGCTCACAGCGGAGGGGGCGCGGCTGCTCGTCGAGGCCCGGTCTGTGCTCGCCGCGGCGGACCGGACGTCGGCCGTGGCCGCCGAGCTGGTCGCGGCCGGCAGGGCCACGATGCGGGTCAGCGCCAGCCCGGGTCTCGGCCCGCGGCTCGAGCGGGCGCTTCGTGAGCTGCGGGAGGCGGCGGGCCAGCGCGAGGTGGCGGTCGAGCTGGTCAGTGTGCGGATCCCGGACCAGGTGGCGGCGGTGGCGCGGGGCGAGGTCGACGTCGCGCTGGTGCGGGCCGCCCGCCCGAGCCCGGGCGTCCGGGTCGTGGAGCTGTGGCGCGAGCCGCTGCGGGTCGCGATGCCAGCCTGGCTCGAGACGGCACCCCGGCCCGCCGTGGACCTGGCCGCCCTGGCTGGCCTTCCGCTACGGATCCCGTCAGAAGCCTGTGACCCGTTCTTCCGGGCGTTCGTGCTCCGGGCGTGCCAGGTCGCCGGGTTCGAGCCCCGGCTGGGACGGCCGTCCGGCAGTGTCCAGGACACGCTGGTCGAGATCGGCGCCGCCCGCCCGGCGGCGACGGCGGAGGGACCGGGCGGTCCCACCTGGACGGTGCTGCACGGCGAGGCCGCGAAGGACCCGGCGGCCCAGCTCCGCTCGGTGGCCATCCGGCCGACCGACCCTCCGCTGGATGTCCCCGGCTGTCTCGTCGTCGCCGAGACAAAGACGACGTCCTGCGTCGACGCCCTCGCCGCGGCCTTCGCCGCCTAGCGCGGGCCTGCTCAGGGACGGGCGCGCAGCGCGTCCATGAGGAGGTCGAGCAGGCGGCCGGCCTGTGCGCGGTCCTGTCGGTCGGCCGTCGCCAGCGACAGGCCGCTGAGGCTCATCAGAAGGTCGTCGGGCGTCACGTCCGAGCGCAGCGTCCCGGCCGACGAACCTGCTCGCAGCAACGTCGTCACGGCGCCGGTCAGCCGGTCGCGGCTGCGGGAGAAGGGATCGCCGCCGGAGGCGATGAGCGCGCGCAGGGCGTCGCCCATGCCGCGCTTCGTGCTCATGTAGTCGATGAAGTGATCCATCCAGGCCCGTAGAGCCTGATCGGGCGACATCGTGGCCAGCAGGTCGTCGACGGAGTCGCACAGCCGGTCGAGCTCGTTGCGGTACGCCGCGTCGACGAGTGCCTCGCGCGTCGGGAAGTGGCGGTAGAGCGTGCCGATACCCACGCCCGCCTCCTTCGCGATCGTCTCGAGCGCGATGTCCGGACCGTCCTGCGAGAAGGCTCGGACAGCGACCTCGAGCAGCCGCTCCCGATTGCGCCGCGCGTCGGCACGCAGCGGCCGTGTGGTGGCCATCACACCTCCCGCGCGGGAAAGATTCGGAGGTTCCTCCGGTTACTGTTCGACGAGCCGGAGGTTCCTCCGGTTGAGCCTACCGAGCATCGAGAGGGAACGCGTCATGACCGATCGGATCATCACCCCGTTCACCGCCGAGTCGACGGCCGCCGAGGTGATCGACGGCATCGACCTCTCCGGCCGCCGGGCCGTCGTCACGGGCGGCGCCTCGGGCATCGGCATCGAGACGGCGCGCGCCCTGGCCGGCGCCGGCGCGGAGGTGACCCTGGCCGTCCGCAACGTAGAGGCGGGCGACCGCACCGCCGCCGACCTCATCGCCAGCACCGGCAACAAGCAGGTCCTCGTCGCTGCCCTCGACCTCGCCGACCAGGCATCGGTCGCGGCGTTCGTCGCCCAGTGGGACGGCCCGCTGGACATCCTGGTCAACAACGCCGGCATCATGGCCTCGCCGCTCCTGCGGACTCCCGAAGGCTGGGAGCTGCAGTTCGCCACGAACCACCTCGGCCACTTCGCCCTCGCCACCGGGCTGCACGGCGCGCTGGCCGCCGCCGGTGGTGCCCGGATCGTGTCGGTCAGCTCTAGCGCACACCACCGCTCGCCGGTCGTCTTCGACGACATCCACTTCGAGCGCCGCGAGTACGAGCCGTGGTCTGCCTATGGGCAGTCCAAGACCGCCAACGTGCTGTTCGCCGTCGAGGCCAGCAAGCGGTGGGCTGGTGACGGGATCACTGTCAACGCGCTGATGCCCGGCGGCATCCGGACCAACCTGCAGCGCTACGTGTCCGAGGAGGACCTGGAGCGTCTGCGAGCCGCCGCGGGCGGGGCCGACCTCAAGTGGAAGACCCCCGAGCAGGGCGCCGCCACGTCGATCCTCGTCGCGACGTCACCCCTGCTCGACGGCATCGGCGGACGCTACTTCGAGGACTGCGGCGAGGCCGAGGTCGGCACCCTCAGCGCCCGCAGCGGCGTCGCGCCGTACGCCCTCGACCCCGAGGCCGCCGCGCGCCTGTGGGACGTCACTGTCACGACGCTGGCCGGCTGACAGGGTCTAGGCTTTCCCCCGCGGAGCGCCGGCAACGGCCCGTCAGGCCCGGTGTCGATGGGCCGGGCCTGGGCAGAACCATGCCGCACCGTGACATGAGTGGGCGGTGACACGGAGGGAGGACCTGGCCGTGGCGAAGCCCCCGTTGCCAGAGAAGGTCAGCGAACTACTGGTGAAGCCGAATCCGAGCGTGATGACGACCATGCGACCGGATGGTCAGCCGGTCTCGGTGGCCACCTGGTACCTGTGGGAGGACGGCCGGGTGCTGGTCAACCTGGACGAAGGCCGCAAACGGCTCGAGTACCTGAGGTCCGACCCCCGGGTGTCGCTCACCGTGCTCAAGGCGGACGACTGGTACACGCACGTCAGCCTGCAGGGCCAGGTGGTAGAGCTGAAGGACGATCCGGACCTGGTCGACATCGACCGGATCGCCACGCACTACACCGGCCAGCCATACCCCGACCGGGTCCGCGGGCGGGTGAGCGCGTGGATCGAGGTGGTGACCTGGCATGGCTGGGTGTCCGGCAGAAAGATGGCCACCTGATCCTTGCCTGGCCACCCGGCGCTGGCCACCGAGTACTGGCCACCGGGTACTGACCGCGATTGCTGACTGATGGCGGCGGTGCGGGCGGTGCTGGTGACGGCGATGTCCGGGCCCCTGGCCGAGTACGGCCGGGCCGGCGCGGCCGCCCTCGCCCTCTGGGCAGAGGAGTTCGCCGGGCCGGACCGGGTGTCTCTCGAGGTGGTTGACGCCCATCCGGATGCGCGCGCGGCGGCCCGCCGTGCCGAAGGCCTGCACCCGGACCTGTTCTTCGGTCCGTACGGGAGCCGCTCGGCCGCCGTCGCCGCCGCCGCCACCCGTCGGCTCGTCTGGAACCACGGTGGCGCCCTGGTTCCGCCACGGAACAACGTGGTGAGCATCCTCGCCCCGGCGGACACGTACTTCGCCGGCACGGTGGAGATGATCCGTCGGGATTTCCCCGGCATCCGGACGGTCGGCGTGCTGCACGGCCCCACTGGATTCGCGCGCGGCGTCGCCGCCGGCGCGGTGGCGCGGGTGGAGCGGCACGGCCTCGACGTCCGCCCGGCGGTCCTGCCCGCCGCGCCTCCGCGCGCCGGCGCACTGTTGGTGGCGGCTCGTTTCGACGAGGAGCTCGCGGTCGCCCGCACGGTGGACCGTGCGGGGTGGCGGGTGCTCGGTTTCGTCGCGGCCGGTGTGCGGGAGGTGCTCGCCGAGCTGGGTGACGCGCGGGAGGGTCTCGTGGGCCCGGCGCAGTGGCTGCCCGAGGCCGCGCCCGAGCCGGACGAGGGGCCCACCGCGGCGTCGTTCGTCGCCGCCTACCGGGCCCGCACCGGCTCTGAACCGCCGTACCCGGCCGCGCAGGCGTTCGCCGCGGGCCTCGTCGCCCTGCGCTGCCTGCGGGCGTCGGGTACCGCCAGTGACGACGCTCTGCGGACGGCGGCCCAGCGCCTGACGTGCACGACGCTGTTTGGCCCGTTCCGCGTCGACGCCTCCGGACGGCAGCTCGGGCACCAGGTGCTGACGGTGCAGTGGCAGAACGGGCGACGGGTGGTCGTCTGGCCACCGGAACGAGCGAACGCCTCGCCACGCTGACCCAGTCCCCACATCGATACGCGCCGGCAGGGCGGGGAACACGTGGGCTGGCCGTCAGCGGGAGTGCTGTCCGTCTGTATCCGCCCGGGGCTGGAGGACGGCACCGAGCTGGGCCCGGGAGGAGACATCGAGCTTGCTGAAGATGTGGGTGAGGTGTCGTTCGACGGTTCGGGTGGACAGGAACAGCTCCGTCGCGATCTGGCTGTTGGTCCGGCCGGCGGCGGCCAGGGCGGCGATGGTGCGTTCCCGTGGGCTGAGGGCGTCGTCGTGCGTCCCCTGGCCGGATGCGCCCTGGGATGCGCCGCGCTGAGGCGTGGCCCCGGATCCGGTCCGGACGCCAAGTCTGCGCAGCTCGCGGGCCGCCTCGTCGCGGTAGCGCAGCGCTCCGTAGAGCTCGAGCTCGGTGCGGGCCCGCTCCAGAAGGTCGACGGCGCCTTCCCCGTCGGCGGTCCCACGGACGTTGGTTCCTCCGGGGGTCCCGTCGCCCGCGGTCTTGCGGCCGGCGGCGGCCAGGGCGCGTCCGGCCAGCAGCCGGGCGCGGGCGGCGTACAGCCGGGCGGAGATACGGTCGGCGGCGGCGGCGGAGACGAGCGCGGCCGACGCGGCGGCCTGGTATTTTCCCTGGGCGAGCAGGAGGTGCGCGCGTGCGCTTTCGGTCTCGGCGCGCGGCAGGCTGAACGGCGCGACGCCCGGCAAGGCGGCGTCGAGGCGTGCGATCCACTCCTGCGCGGCTGACAGGCGGCCGCGCTCGGTGTCGGCGCGGGCGAGCAGGTGCCAGGCGCGGCAGCGGTTGGCCCAGGGCAGGCGTTCGGCGTCGGGTCCGCCCGCGGCGTCGAGGACGACGGCGACGCAGCGGGCCGGCCGGCCGGCCTCCAGCTCCGCCTCGCCCAGGATCCAGGCATCGACGGCGGCGAGCATGGTGTGCGGGTTGCGCCGGGTGATCGCGCGGCTCTCCTGCCCGCTGGCCAGCGCGAGGTCCAGATCGCCGCGTGCCGTTGCCACCCAGGTGCGGGCCTGCAGCGCGAAGGCGATCAGGTTGTCGTGGCCGCCGAGCCGGGCGCTGTCGACAGCTTCCTCGGCCGACTGCGCGGCCTCGCTCAGCCGGCCGAGCAGGCGCAGCGCACCGCACTTCATGATGATCGTCTGTACCATGTACTGTCCCTGCCCGGTCGCGCGGGCAAGCGCCACGCCGCGGTCCGCGTGTCGGACGGCCTGCTCGAACTGTTCGAGGTTGAGCCCGGCCCCGGCCAGGTGAAAGGTGATGTCCAGGCGTCCAGCCACCTCGGCGTCGCTCATCGTGTCCGCGAGTGTCGCGGCTGTGCGCAGCGTGTCGTCGGCGAGTTCCGCGGTGCCCATGCCGAACTCGCTGAAGGCGACGAGCGTGAGCGCGGAGGCCTCGATGGCCTGGTCGCCGACGTGACGGGCGACCGCCGCGGCCTCGGCCGCCCAGCGTCGCTCCGCGGGCCAGTCCAGGCTCCAATGAGCGTCCGCGGCAAGTTCGATCATGAGGGTCGCCGCCTCCGCCGAGCGCCGGTCCGCCAGCGCGTCGAGGGCGAGTCGCAGCCGTCGGCGCGCCTGGTCGTGCAGGCCCAGCACGGTCTCCACCGCCGCGCAGAACGCCTGCAGGCGAGCCGCCATCCCCACCTCTCCCGCCGGGAGGTGGGCAAGGGCCAGTTCAAGCGCGCGGTGGCTGTCCTGGAACTGCCCGGCCGCGCCCAGCGAGGTCGCCAGCGCCACGAGCAGATCAAGCCGTGTCCGGGTATCAGCCGGACCCACGGGCAGCAGCCGCAGCGCCGCGTCGAAGCGGCGGGCGGCGACCAGCGGGGCCTGGCTGGCCACCGCGTGACCGGCGGCGGTGAGCGCGGCCACGGCCTCGAGATCACCGGGCTGCGCGCAGGCCTGGACATGATGAGCGAGCTCCACGGCCGCCGCGCCCCGGGCGCGCAGCGCGTCGGCGAGGCGGCGGTGCGCCTCGATCCGCCACCCCGGCCCGGCCGACTCGTACACGGCGCGGCGGACCAGCGGGTGGCGGAAGGCGAAGCGGCGCGGCACGTCGGTCTGCGTGACCAGCCCGACGCTCGCCAGCTGGTCGACCAGGCTGAGGGCGTCCGAGTCGGCCATCCCGGCGGCGAGCGCCGCGAGTTGGATGTCGAACGGTTCGCCGGCGACCGCCGCGCCGTGCACGAGGGTGCGCGCCGCGTCGGGCAGGGTGGCGATCTCCTGTCCGATCGCGGCGATGACAGCAGCGGGCACCGCGCCCGCGGAGGTGCCGCCGGAGACAACAGTGCCTCCTGAGACGACAGTGCCTCCTGAGACGACAGTGCCTCCTGAGACGACAGTGCCTCCTGAGACGATGCCGCCACGGACGGCGGTCCCGCCGGAGCTGGCGGTCCCATCGCGGTCGGCGGCCCGCGCCAGCTCCAGCAGGTAGAAGGGGTTGCCCCCGGACTCGGTATAGAGGTGCTCGAAGGTTCCGCGGCGCACCGCCGCACCGGCGAGCAGCTCCGCGTCGGCTCGCCGCAGCGGGCCGAGCTCGATCGTCTCGACGTGCCCCGAGAGGTGCCCGCGGTCGAACGCGGCCCGGAGTCGATCCGGCAGGTGCGCCGGCCGGTAGCCGACCGCGATCAACACCGATCCGGTCGGGGGGTGCGCCAGCAGGTAGGTCAGCAGCTCGCCCGACGCGGTGTCGCTCCAGTGCACGTCGTCCAGCACGAGGACCAGGGGTGCCGGTTCAGCCAGCAGGCTCAGCAGCGCGCGGACCGCCCGGTGAATCCGGTACCGCTCGGCGGGCAGGGTGAGCACCGGTCCATCGGCCCGGTGTTCCAGCGCCGGAAAGACGGTTCCGAGATGGGCGAGGACGGCGGGAGCCAGCCGTTGCAGCGCGCGATCATCGAGCCCGGCGAGATAGTCGTCCAACGCATCCACGAAGACGGCGAACGCCAGGTCGTCGTCGAACTCCGCGGCGGCCCCCTCCACGACGAGGAAACCCCGCCGGTCAGCGCGACGGGTCGCCTCGGCGAGCAGCCGCGACTTGCCGATCCCCGGTTCGCCGACGACCCGCACGAACGCGGACCGGCGGGAAGCCCGCGCCGCGGTGAGTCCCCCCAGGACGGCGTCGATGGTGGCGAGCCCACCGTCGCGGCCTACCAGCCGCATAGCCACCTGTCCAGAATAGTGGGCGGATTCCCCGACGATGGCGGACGTCCGCCGCGAACGTGACGGACCGTCCCCCATCCGTGCGGGCATCTGGCGGAGGTCCCCGATGCCGCGACCTCCTACCGGTGCACATGATCGTCGGTATGGCCACCTTCCGGCTCAGCCACCGGCACACCCCGCGGGAGTGCCCGGCGGCGTTCGCCTGCTGGCGCGGCTTCCCGAGTCCGCTGCGCCACCACCCGACCACCGGAAGCTGTCATCTCGACGACCACCAGCTCTGGTGGGACGTCGAGGCAGACGACGCCGACGCGGCGCTCGCCCTTCTGCCTCCCTTTGTCGCGGCTCGCACCACGGCAAGCCCCATCGGAGACGTGCGCATCCCATGAACCCATCCCAGCTTCCTCGGGCCCGTCCGCCGGCTGCCGGACCTTCACTCCAGGCACTTCCAGTCCTCCAGGCTCTCCAGCCGCCGGCGCCGGTGTCGTCGAGGTGTGCCTCGTTCCGCGGAGGCCGGACCGGATGCCAGGTGACCGATGTCCAGTGATGGTGACGGCGACGGTGCGGGCGTGGCGGCAGGGGAACCAGAAATGATCGTGATGCCTGGCGAGCACCGCGTTCCGTTGCGGCCGTTGCGGTCCACGGATCCCCCGATGCTGGGACGCCACCGGCTCGTCGGCCGGCTGGGCAGTGGCGGAATGGGGGTCGTCTACCTGGCCGAAGGCCCGCGAGGCCGGGTCGCGCTCAAAATGATCCGCGCCGAGCTGGTCGACGACCCCGACTACCGAGTGCGGTTCCAGCGCGAGATCCAGGCATGTTTCCGGGTCGAGAGCGCCCACACGGCCCGACTGGTCGATTTCGAGCTGGATAGCGACCGGCCGTGGCTGGCGACCGAGTTCATCGACGCCACGGACCTGGAACGGTGGGTGCGTACCCACGGTCCGCTGCCCGATGCCGCCCAGCGGACCCTGGCCGCGGGGCTCGCCGAGGCGCTCGCGGCCATTCACGCGGTCGGGCTGGTGCACCGCGACCTCAAGCCGTCCAACGTGTTGTGGACGGCCGACGGCCCCCAGGTCATCGACTTCGGGATCGCGGCGGCGGCCGACGCCCGTCCGTTGACCGCGACCGGCCAGTTCATCGGTACCCCCGCCTGGTTCTCCCCCGAGCAGGCGGCTGGCGGCGAGGCCACCACCGCCACGGACGTGTTCGGCTGGGGCGCACTGGTCTGCTTCGCCGCTTCCGGACGGCCGCCGTTCGGCGGCGGCCGGGCCGAGGTGGTCCTGGACCGCGTCCGGTCCGCCGAGCCCGACGTCGACTATGACCAGGTCGCGGCGCCGCTGCGAGCCCTCGTCCGCCGCGCGCTGGCCCGCGAGCCGGCATCGCGACCGACGGCCGAGGCGTTGCGCGACGAGCTCGCCGACCCCGTCGGCGGAGCCGTGGCGTTGACGGCTCCCCACGACGGTCCGACGACCGAGGTCACCCGGGTGCTGCCGCCTGACCTGATGGTTCCCGGCGGATCGACTCCGCCGCCGGCCTGGCCCCGATCTCCGACCCCGGTGCCGACCCCGATGCCGGTGGTGCGGCGGCGTCGGTGGCCGTATGCGGCGGCGGGGGCGCTGGCCCTCACGGTCACGGTGATCGTGGCCGGATCCCTCGCGGGCGGAGGGGACGGCGGCGGCCAGGATGTGAGCAGCACGGCACCAGGATCGACACCATCCGCGACACCGTCGACCGCGCAGACCACGACGCCGAGCCCGGCACCGACCACGCTGACATCCTCCTACCGGGCGGACGCGCCGTGGCGGATCGTCATCCGCAACACGGTCGAGAAGGCCGATCACGGCTGTGTGGTAACGCTGCGTGATGTCGACGCCGACGGCAAGGAAATCGGAAACGCGACGGACCTGTACGGAATGTGGACCTTCCAGATTTCGACCAGTGGCAATTTCCAGTGGGAGGTGAACGACCCCGGTTGCCTGGTGATGGCGATCGCGGGCACAGGTGCGGTCACGCTGCCCTTCACCCAGCCGGCGAACGAGGGCGACACCGCCGCCTTCGCCGCCCCGGCCCGGGTGGCCGTGGAGGTCGTGGACTTCAACGGCACCGGGGACTGTTCCCCCACGCTGCACGACGCCACCAACGGCGAGGAGCTGGATACCCGTGCGGTCCGGCACGGCGACGGCGCCGGCCCGGTGGTCCTGGACCCGAAGGGACGCACACAGGTGTACCTCAACGACAAGAGTGATCACGCCTGCGCCATGCGGGTATCCGCGGCTTCGGGGTGACCGGCGGTCGTTTTGCCGTCTGGACACGTCGCCGGCGACCCTCGATCTCTGTGGCCGAGCCCAAACCGGCTCACTCGTCGATCGACGACCTGAGGTGATGCCCAGGGCTGCGCGAAGGTCGCCTAGCGTAGTGATCGATTACTTTGGGTGGCTAGGAACTGGAGTGCCCGGTTGCGGTCTCCGGCGATGTATTCGAGGGTCTCCTTGATCTTTGTGGCGCTGTGGAGGCGAAGGAGGGCGCGGCGCCAGCGAGTGTGGCGACGACCGCGACAGCGAGTACGAAATAGAGGTCGTACATCTTTCCGCGGGCTGCGCGGAAATCTTTCACCCGGCGCAGCATCTCGAGAAGTCTGCTGGTCTTGTTCTCACCGGTCTGGTGGCGGGACGCGGCGAGGATGCCTTCCAAAGCGGGTCGATGTGTTCGGGCCTATGGTTTGCGGGCTACTCCGGCGTAGGCGAGGCGCCCGCCTTCTTCCGCCTCCGGGCTGTCCACGACGGTTGCGTCGGGACGCCACCGGTGTAGCGGAGTCACGCCGGGGTCGACGACGTCGAGGCCGTCGAAGAACCGCAGGATCTCGTCGTGGGTGCGCGGATGGACCGGAATGTTCTGTGCGCGGTAAATGTCGACGGTCTTGGCGACCTGGTCCGGGCTGAAGTCGGTGGTGAGATAGGTGACGGTCAAGTAGCTACCCGACGGCAGGGCGTCGATCAACTGGCGAACGATGCCTTCGGGGTCGGCCTGCTCGGGGATGAACGGCAGGAGCGCACCGAGAGACAGCCCTATCGGACGGGTCAGGTCTAGCGTCTCCAACAGTTCCGGCGCTGTCAGGATGCGCTGGGGGTCGCGGAAGTCGGCGTCGAGGTATGCGGTTGCGCCCTCGGGACGGCTGGTCAGCAATGCCCGGGCGTGGGCCAGCACGATCGGGTCGTTGTCGACGTAGACCAGCCGCGAGGTCGGCGCGACCACTTGGGCGACTTCGTGCAGGTTCGGGCTGGTCGGTATTCCGGTGCCGATGTCGAGGAACTGGCGCAGGCCGGCCTCGGCGGCTAGATACCGGATCGCTCGGACCAGGAACGCCCGGTTCTGCACGGCCCCGTGGACGACCTCGGGCATGGTCGTGCGTACCTGCTCGGCCGCCTGCCGATCAGCTGGGAAATTGTCCTTGCCGCCGAGGTAGTAGTCGTACATCCGGGCGGAATGGGCCACGTCCGTCTTCAGGTCCACTGGCGTTAGTGGCCCATCGACCGCCGACTTCGGCCATTGCGTGAGCCCCGCCTCCCAGGCGCCACCGTCCGCGACCACTACTAACCCCCTGTAGTCTCATGACCTGTCATGAGGCAGCTTAATTCACCCAGATCATCCCGCGGCTACGGCATGCGGTCCGCCCGGATCGTCCTGCCCGACCGACTTCACGAGGAACGCCGGCGGTCGATGCCAGCGCTGGTCGTGGCCGTGTCGCGATTGGCACCCGGCTGACAGAGGACCCGTCGCCCGTGACCGGCGTGATCGGCCTCAGTGAGGCCCGACACAAGCGAGCAACGTAAGGTCGCCGCCCCAACCGGAGACGTCTCCCTCCATGGCGTGCGGCACCGGCCAGCAACAGTACGCCTGACACCATCGACTGCACCGGGTCGTCGATTGCACCGGGTCGTCGATGAGCAGGAAGCCGAACGGGCTGTCGGCGGTCCGCGCCCGCGGCGGGAACAGCGAGAGCGCGAGGGAGTGCTGTTCGCCCTGGCTCATGACGGCCAGCGCCGGGGCCCGCTCGTCGTCGACGGAGACGTCCATGACGAGCCTGCGGACGTTGGCCTTCTCGCTGCCGTCGAGGCGGACCTCGTTCAGGCTGACGTTGCTCTCCTGCCGCGGCTGTTCCCAGATCGCCTGGGCCTGGCCGCCGAAGGCGTCCATCCGCTGGCGACGCTCGCCCGGCTGAGCAATACCGTGATCGACCAGACGCTGCACGGGCTGACCGCCGGGATCCTGGCTCCCGGTCGGCAGGCTCCGGGCCAGCCCACGCCGCCGCGGGACGAAGGAACGAGGAGACGCTGTGAGCACGGTACCCAGTCACTCCCGGACCGCCGCCGACATCTGGTCGGTGGCCGACCTGCTGCGCGGCGACTACAAGCGGCACGAGTACGGCGGCGTCATTCTGCCGTTCACGCTGATGCGCCGCCTGGGCGCCGTCATGGCCGAGAGCCGGCAGCCCGTGCGCGACAAGGACGCCTCGCTAGCCAACCAAAACAAGCACCCCCTTCTGGTGAGCGCTGCTGGGCGGCAGTTCTACAACGTGTCCAAGCAGGATTTCTCGACGATCGCCTCCGACTCCACCAACCAGGCAGTGGTGGCGAAGAACCTTCGGGACTACGTGAACGGCTTCTCGCCGAACGTGCGCGCCGTCCTGGAGGCCTTTGGTCTGGATAACCAGATCGGCAGGCTGGCAGGCTCCAAGCTGCTCTGCCAGGTCATCGGTCGGTTCACGAAGATGGACCTCGGCGGCCTGTCCAGCCACGACATGGGCTACGTCTTCGAGCACCTGATCCGCAAGTTCGCGGAGGACTCGAACGAGACCACCGGTGAGCACTTCACCCCGCGTGAGGTCATCGAGCTGATGGTCAACCTGCTGGTTGCCCCGGACGCGGACACCGTCGCCGTGCCGGGCCAGGTGATCAACGTTTTCGACCCGGCCTGCGGGACCGGCGGCATGCTGACCGCCGCCGCGGACCATCTGCGGAACATGAACCCGGGCGCCAACGTGTTCCTCAACGGCCAGGAGGTCAACCCCGAGTCGTGGGCGATATGTCAGTCGGAGATGCTGCTGCGCGGCCAGCGCGGCGACATCGCGCTCGGCAACTCCTTCAGCCAGGACAGGTTCGCCGGCAAGCGGTTCGACTACATGCTCGCCAACCCGCCGTTCGGCGTGGAGTGGAAGAAGGTCAAGGACGAGGTCGAGCAGGAGGCCGAGCTGGGCCACGCCGGCCGGTTCGGTGCCGACCTGCCGCGGATCAACGACGGGTCGTTCCTCTTCCTGCAGCACATGATCTCGAAGATGGAGCGGGTCGAGGGCAAGGGCGCGCGGCTCGCGATCGTCTTCAACGGCTCGCCGCTGTTCACCGGCGCCGCCGAGTCCGGCGAGTCGAACATCCGCCGCTGGATCCTGGAGAACGACTGGCTGGAGAGCATCGTCGCCCTGCCCGACCAGCTCTTCTACAACACGGGCATCTCCACCTACTTCTGGATCCTGTCGAACCGCAAGGCGCCCGTGCTGCGGAACAAGGTGATCCTGCTCGACGCCCGCGACCAGTGGGCGAAGATGCGCAAGTCCCTGGGGGACAAGCGCAAGCTCATCAGCGATGCCCAGATCAAGCACATCACGAGGCTCTACGAGCGGTCCGTCGACGTCGCCGCCAGCCCGGACGACCCCGACCACGGCAAGGTGAAGATCTTTGCGACGCGGGACTTCGGCTACCACCGCGTCACGGTGGAGCGGCCGCTCAAGCAGCGCTTCGAGATCACCGAGGACACCCTGCTCACCCTGGCCGAGGCGAAGGCCCTCGCCCGATGGGGCGGCAGGGAGAGCCTGGTCGAGGCCCTGCGCGGCGCGGTCGGCTCGGTCTGGTGGAGCAAGGATGAGGCGACCGCCGCGCTGCTCGGCATCGCCATGGGCGCCGGCGCCAGCCTGCCCGGCACGGCGGTGCTGCTCAAGGCCGTGTGGTCCGCCGTCGCGGTCTCCGACCCCGAGGGCGAGGTCCAGCGCGACAGGAGCGGGAGCCCGCTGCCCGACCCGGACCTGCGCGACTACGAGAACGTGCCCCTCGACGAGGACATCGAGGCCTACTTCGCCCGTGAGGTCACTCCCCACGTCGCCGACGCGTGGATCGACCGCGAGAAGACCAAGGTCGGCTACGAGATCCCCTTCACCCGCCACTTCTACGTCTACACGCCGCCCAGGCCGCTGGCCGAGATCGACGCCGAGCTCCGCGACCTCGAGGCCCAGATCCAGAAGCTCCTGGGCGAGGTCACGGCGTGAGCGGTCCTCCTGCCTGGAGGTCGACGCGCGTCTATCGCGTGGCGACCGTCAATGCCCGGATCGGCTGGAAGGCGTTGACGGCGAGCGAGTACCAGCCGGACGGCTATGTCTTCCTCTCGACCCCGAACATCAAGTCCGGATCCATCGACTTCGAGAACGTCAACTACATCAGCGAGTTTCGGTACGAGGAGTCCCCGGAGCTGAAGCTGGCGGTCGGCGACGTCCTGCTCGCGAAGGACGGGAACACGCTCGGGATCACCAACGTCGTCCGCGAGCTGCCGAGACCGGCCACGGTGAACGGTTCCATCGCGGTCCTTCGGCCGTTCGGTGTCGGCTCGCGGTTCCTGCGTTACTCCCTGGCCAGCAGCCCGACCCAGAGCCTCATCGAGGAGCTCAAGGGGGGCATGGGCGTTCCGCATCTGTTCCAGTGGGACATCAACCGTCTCCCGGTCCCACTGCCGCCACCCGACGAGCAGCGCCGTATCGCCGACTTCCTCGACGCCGAGACCGGTCGGATCGACAGAATGATCGGGCTTCACAGGTCCCAGCTCGGCCTGGTCGCCTCGCGGACGCGCGCGCATCTTCATCAGCTGGCCGAGGACCTGAGCCGGGAGCACGGCGTGGTGAAGGTCCGGCATGTGCTCCGGAAGATCGAGCAGGGATGGTCGCCGCTGTGCGAGGAGCGCCCTGTGGAGGGAGAGGAGTGGGGCGTCGTCAAGGCGGGCTGTGTGAACGGGGGCGCCTTCGACGCGAGCCAGCACAAGTCCCTCCCGGCCGGCATCCCACCGGACCCGCGTTTTCGCCTCGCGCCCGGCGACCTTCTCATGTCGCGCGCCAGCGGGTCGGTCGAGCTGATCGGGAGCATCGCCGTCCTGCCGGAGGACCTGCCTCCCAGGCTCCTGCTGTGCGACAAGATCTATCGGCTCCGGATGGATCGCACCCGCATGGCTCACGAGTTCGTCGCGTTCATGCTTACGACGCATCGGGTGCGCGAGCTGATCAGGATCGGGATATCCGGCGCCGATGGCATGGCGAACAACCTGCCGACGGCGACCGTCACCAACCTCCCGCTGCCAGATGTTCCCCTGGCGAAACAGGACGCCGTCATCCGCGAGCTGGCGGCTCGCCGCGGTATGGCGCAGGAGTCCGCGCGCGCCCTGACGCAGCAGATCAACCTCCTGGCGGAACGCCGACAGGCGCTCATCACCGCGGCCGTGACCGGCCAGATCGATGTGACAACCGCGCGTGGGCTGGTGCCAGATCAAAGGAATGCCGCATGACGCCGGGGGCGCACACCATTCGGTAGGCGAGTCCAACGCCTGGCGCCAGGCCGTCGACCGGAAACCGATCACCTTCACGACGCCGTCCTCCACCTCACCGCCGCGGCCCCCTGAGCCGCTCCGGACAGACGGCCGCCCGTCTCGGCGCCGCTGAACCGCGCGAGGATCATGGGCGGCTCGCGAGATCGTCGAGGACGACGGGCAGGGATGCCTCGCACTCGGTGTCGTGGGGGGCGGGCGGTCTGGTCGGGGCGGGCAGGATCGCCAGGCGGGCGCGCAGCAGGAACGCCGCCGCGGTGTAGAGCGCCTCGTCCTCCTCCTCGTCCTCCTCGTCGAAGAGGTCCTCGTCGTCGGACGGGCCGAACAGGTCCTCCTCGCCGTCGAACGGGCCGAACGGGCTGTCGTCCTCCAGGTCGAGGCCGGCGGGATGGACGGCCTCCCCGTCGAGGTCCAGCTCGAGTTCCACGCGGTCATGGTCGGCCCGCGCGGTGAGCGCGTTCTCGGTTCGCCAACGGAAGTCCTCGGCGGTCAACGGCGTGGTGCGCAGCTCGATGCCGTCGGCGCGCGCGTCGGCGCGGATCTCGTCGAGGACACCGTCGATCTCGTCGGCGTCCATCGTGGCGATGTCGATCGCGGCGCCGCAGTCGTCGGGGTCGGCGCTGAGCAGGAACGCGTGCGCCCGGCCGGCCCGCTCGAAGACGCCGGTCAGGACGACCACGTCGGTCGGTTTCTCATCGGTGAGCAGCTGGAACCGCGTCGCGGTCAGCGGCTCGGCCAGGTCACCGGCCCAGCGGGGCAGGTGGGTCCCGGCGGCGGCGAGCCGGTCCGCGGTCGCGCCGAGGGCTTCGCGGACAGGACCGGGCGCGACGGCGCGCAGCGCGAGGGTCACCGCGAGGGCCTGCCTGCTCGGCTTGCGGGCGAAGCGCGGCAGGACCTTCTCGACGACGGTCCGCAGAAGCTCGCCGTCCGTCTGCTCGTCGACCGAGGCGAAGATCGCGCCGAGCATCTCGGCCTCAAGCGGGTCGTCGGTGCGCAGCAGGCTCCTTCCCGAAGTCAGAAGCTGGTCGCCAAGCTGGCGCACCCGGTTCTGCTCCTCCCGGCAGGCCGCGCAGCGGCAGCCTCCGGGTCGCTCCGGCTGGTGCGTCTCCTGGTGCGCACGGACCGCCGGCGACCTTGACGGCCCGGTGCGCTTCCGGGTGCGGCTCATAGATCCAGTGTGCCCGTTGCGGGCGGCCACCAGTCACCGGGCGCGGCCCGGGCAGGTGGGAGACGAGTGCCGCAGTATCCGGTCAGGAACATGGCAGATCGAACTCAGCCGAAGATGCCGGAGAAATGGTTCTCCGTCCGCTGGTCGGACGGTGCGCTGAAGTTCTTCGCCGTCCGGTCGGACCACACCATCAGCCCCGAGCGCCGGCCGGTCCCGTCGTCGGCGGATCAATCACGGCTTGGAGGTGCCGGGACGTCATGGTATGACTGCAATTAGTAGCCAGTTGCAGCTCGGCCTTGAGTGATCATGACGAGCGGCCTGGAAGCAGGATCTTTACCGTCTTGAGGCAGTGCGTTCCCCCGTCCTTCGGCCCCGACGCGGCTGGCCCTCAGGTGGTTCACCGGTCGGTACGGCGTGCGGACAGTCATGCCGGCGGCACTCGGACAAGGCGGTACCGCACTGGAGTCATCCTGATCAACTCCACGTCACCCCTCGCGGCCGACCGGGCGCAGCCGTGGTTGGTCATAGTTGTGGGCGTCGATCGTTATCCGCCCAGTACATTCCCGGCCGCCCCTGGCCGTCGGCAGGATCATGGAAATCGAACGGCTGATTGGAGATAGGTATTCTCCTTGCCGCCCGACGTGATCCCGTGATTCGCTTCCACCCGTTCCATCGACAACCGGGGCTTCCGAACTCATTCTCGTCTTGTTACCGACACTGTTGTTGACAGGATTCCTGGTGAGTGCTCCTCGGCGGGCGATGGGCGCGGGCGTCCGTCAGTGGGCACTTCTCGCCCTTCGAACTCGTGTAGCCGAACAACTACGCAAATGTGCGGACCGGTGGCTTTTCCGCCACCGCGACGGGCCCTGACGCCTGGCCGGTCGTGGCGGGCCGGAGGAAACGGCTCGCGCCGACGGACGTCGGCAGAGTGGCCACCGCCCCGCACTTCCGTCCTGCCTCCGCCCGGAGCGGCGCGCACTCGGGCCGCTCGGCGTCACACCGCTCGCCACCACCGGCAAGGTCGCCACCAGGCAGCCGTGGACCTCCACCAGCAGACCGTGAAGGACGCCCTATGAGTCCCTGTGAGTAGGCAGACCCTCGAGGACCTGGGCCGCGGCCGCGCCGGTCAACCGGATCTCGGGTGGCGGCGCGCGCGGCTCGGTTTCGAGCCGACCCCGCCCGACCTGGCCGTCTTCGACACCACCCTCGCCGCCGCGGCCACCGTGCTGTGCGCCGACGAGGCCGCGGTGGCCGCGCTCGGCCTTCCCCAGGTCGGTGGCCTGCTGGACTTCACGGACGTCGCCAACGCGGCGCTGCACTCCGGGACGGGCACCACACTGCCGGAAATGGCCAGGCGGCTGCTCATGCGGTTCGCGGCCGGCGAGCCCGACCGGTGGTACGCGCCTCTGGACTGGACGGTGGCGGTCCACCAGCCGCCCACCGGCGAGACCCTCCAGATGGCGGTGCCGGATCTGGACGCCGAGGGCGTGGAGCTCCTGGACGACCCGGCCGCCGACCTGCCGCGACCGGTCGTCCCGGATGGGCATCAGGCCGATCCGTACCAGGTGCGGGTCCGGCTCACCGGTGAGCGGTACGACGTCACCGACCGCCGGATCCACGCCGCGTTCGACGACGTTCTCGCGGCGCTCCACGGCGGCGCGGTGCACTACCAGGCGATCGCCGAGCCGCTGCGCGCCGACCACCGGCGGTCCTGGGAACTGGGTGTCGCCGACTGCGTCGTGGCCGGGAGGGTGCTCGCCGACCGGCTGCGGGCCGAGGGATTCCAGGCCAGGGCGCGCCGCGGCTTCCTGCTCGGCCTCATCGGCAACGACCACGGCTGGTGCGAGGTTCACCTCGACGGCCAGTGGCGCCCGTTGGACCCCGTGTTCGCCTACCTCGCGGCCGAGCACGGTCGGGACAGCGCGGCGAGGTTCGAGACGGCCTGCCGCGGCGGCCGTTTCAACCGGGTGCTGCCGTGCGCGGTGGCCGAGTCGGCCGCGCTGTTCCTGTCGCCAGACGGCTCGCCCGCCCCGGCCTGGGCCGTCGCCGCCGTGTCCTCACGCCTGCGGCGCGCCGCCGCGCGGGCCTGAGGAGAATGGTCATGGAGCCGGACACGATGGCGCGGCTGGCCGGGAACTGGGCCGTTCCGCTGGGTGGGGACGCGCTGTTCACCTGGGACTACAGCGCCGGCACCGAGCAGATGCTGGACCTGTACTCCCGCGGCAAACAGCGTCAGTGGGACGCCGAGCTGCGGCTGGACTGGAGCCACGACGTCGACCCGGACAACCCGCTCGGCCTGTCCGACGAGTTCGTCTGGATCGCCGGCTCGCCGGTGTGGGAGCGCCTGCCGGACGCGGAGCGGGTGACCGTCCGCCGGCACCTGGCTGGCTGGCTCTACTCACAGTTCCTGCACGGTGAGCAGGGCGCCCTGGTGTGCTCGGCGAAGGTCGTCCAGTCGGCGCCGGACATCGCCTCGAAGTTCTACGGCGCCACCCAGGTGATGGACGAGGCCAGGCACGTCGAGGCGTTCCAGCGCATGCTGCAGACCAAGATCAAGGTTGAGTATCCGATCTCGACGGCCCTGGGCGGCCTGCTCGAGACCATCATCGGGGACGGCCGGTGGGACATCACCTACCTCGGCATGCAGGTGATGATCGAGGGCCTCGCGCTGGCGTCGTTCAGCATCCAGCGCGACCGGATGCGCGATCCGCTGGCGCGGGCGCTCAACGCCTACGTGCTGCAGGACGAGGCGCGTCATGTCGCGTTCGGGCGGCTGGCGCTGCGTGACTACTACGGCCAGCTCAGCGCCGCCGAACTACGTGAGCGCGAGGACTTCGCGGCCGAGACGTGCTGGGTGCTCAAGGACCGGTTCACTGGCGAGGAGATGTGGCGCAACCTCGACCACGGCGCCGAGGAATGCATCGCGGCGGCCAACCGCTCGCCGGCCCAGCGGGAGTTCCGGCGCCGGCTGTTCAGCCGGATCGTCCCGACGCTGAAGGACATCAACCTGTTCGGTCCCAGGATGCGGGAGACCCTGCGCGCGCTGGGCGTGCTCGGGTTCGGCAAGGTGGACGGGGCGGAGCTCTCCGCCGAGGACGAGCGGATCGCCGACGAGATCGCCGAGGCGGAGCTCGCCGCCCGGCGGCGGGAGGTCTCCTCGGCCGTCGCCCGCGGTGCCGGCCCCGCTGACGACGGCGAGGCCGCGGAATGACCGAGCCGACCGAGGCCACCGACCCGTACGTCACCCCCACCGAGGCCGGCGTGCAGCTGCTGGCGGGCGCGCCGTGGAAGCGGATCGCCGTGATCGGCGACAGCATCTCCGCCGGAGTGCGCGAGGTCGTTCCCGGCTACCAGGACCTGTCCTGGGTGGACCGGATCAGCGCCGTGCTGCGCCGGATCCACCCCGACTTCGACGAGATACGGCTAGCCCGGCGCGACGTGACGCTGGCCGAGATCCGCCGGGCGCAGCTGCCGCCCGCCCTGGACTTCGCGCCCGACCTGGTGTTCCTCTCGGGCGGGGGCAACGACTTCATCAGGCCGGGCTTCGACCCGGTCGTCGCCCGCGCCGAGCTCACCGAGATCGTCTCCGGGGTCCGGGGGAGCGGTGCCGACATCCTCACCATCGGCATGCTCGACATCAGCCGGGCGGGCGTCGTCTCGGAGCGATTCGCGGGACCGATCGGCGAGGCGACGAGGATCCTCACCCGGATCACCCGCGAGGTGTCCCAGGAGCACGGCGCGATCTTCGTCTCGTTCACCGACCATCCGCTCTGCGCCGACCCGGGTCTCTACTGCGGCGACAAGCTGCACCTCAACTGCCGCGGCCAGGCCTTCGAGGCCACCGAGAAGATGTGCGCGCTCGCCGCCCACCTGGCCGCGAGGAGCCAGGTCTCATGATCGACCCGACGACGTCGCTGCCGCCCGAGCCGTTCGAGTGCGGCCCGGCCGCCGCCGCGCAGGCGGCCGCGCTGGTCGCCGGGCCGCCGGGCGCGCTCTACCGGGTGCTGCTGGTCGAGCAGGAGTCCGAGGCGGCGCTGGTGGCCGCCCGCCGGGTGCTCGCCGCGTTCCTGCCGGATGGCGCGGGCCTGGACCGGGATCGGGTGCTCGCCGAGCTGGCCGACGCCCGCGCCGCGATCGCGACGGCCGCCGCGCGGCTGCGCGCCGCGTCGGCGGAGACCCTGGCCGCCGTGCTGCGCGAGCGGGCCCCGCTCGCGCTGATCGAGGGCTGCTGGCTCGACGCCGTGTCGCAGCCGGCGACCCAGCCCGCCGTGATCGTCAACCGGCTGCTCGCCGAGCGACTGGAGATCCTGGGCCATGGCGTCGCCGAACGCACCCTGGCCCAGCGCCGCCGCCGGCTGCTGGACGACCACGGCGTGCTGCTCCCCGGCCTGACGTCTCCCGACTTCCTGGCCGGGGCGCGGGCCCGGCCGCTCACCGCGGTGACAGGCGCCTTCTACCTGGCGCTGTCCCGGCTGCCGGCCACCTTCCTGCCGGAGGTGGTCGGCGCGCACTGCGCCTTCCGCGCACTGGGCACCGACACCGGCCTGTCCGGGATGAACGGCCCCGGGTACGACCCCGCGCCGCTGCTGTCGGAGTACCTGGCGCTCACCGAGCGGGCACCCACGGGCCCGGCCGACAGGGCCCGGCTGCTCGCGGCCATCCAGCTCGTCGTGGGCCTGGAACGCGCGCACGTCGCCATGCTCGCCGAGCTCGCCGGCTGGCACGAGGGCCTCTCGCTAGACGACCGCATGGCGCTGATCGTCGCCAGGCACGCGCCGTACGCCGGCCGCCAGCACGACAACGTGCAAATCTCCGGTGTAGCGCTGCGCGATCTGCTCGCCGGCCCGGACTTCGACGCCGCGGCGCTCGTCCACCGCCTCCGCTCCGCCAGCCAGCTGAGACCGTCGCCGTCCGGCGGTTGCCGCTTCACCAGGGCGATCAGGTTCGGCGGACCGATGTTCGGGATCTTCGACGAGGTCGAGGCGCGCACGATCACGCGGTGGGCGTCGGCCGTTGCCAGCGGCGACGAACCACGCGCCACGCTCGCTCCCTGTACCGCGGGGGACGACGAGGCCGCCGCCTGGCGGCGCGCGCTCGTGGCCGCCGCTCCCGGCGACGTCGTCGTCGCCGAGCCGGCGGTTCTCGACGAACGCCGGTTCCTTTACCGCCTGGTCAACGTCGAGCGGTTCCCGGGCGTGCTGGCCGCGGCCAGGACCCGCGTCGAGCGGGTGCTGGCCGCGGCCGAGGCGCTGTTCGAGCTGGGCGCCGCCGGGCGCTACACCGACGCCACCTGGTTCGACTACAGCCCCGTGGCGCTGCGGCGACGGATGGACACCATCTACTGGACGAAGCTCGTCGAGCCGTTCCGGCCGCTGACCGACATCCCACCGCGGGACGAGGTGATCAACAACCAGAAGCGGTTCGCGCTGGGCAACCTCGTCGACGGCGCCTGCACACACCGGATCGGCGCTACCGGCCGTGACCGGCCTGGCGACGCCGCGCTGTTCGCGATCTACGCCGACGAGATGGGCCGCGGAGACGTCGCCAAGAACCACATCACGCTGATCCACCAGGCCCTGGCCAGCATGGACATCCAGCTGCCGCACCTGCGCGCGCGGGAGTTCCTCACCCAGACCGAGCTGCCGGACCTGGGCTACCCCTACGCCACCTACCAGCTCAGCCTGGCGCTGTTCCCGGACTCCCACTACGAGGAGATCCTCGGCTACCACCTCGGCCTCGAGATGTTCGGCCTCGGCGAGCTACGGCTGCACGAGGTGCAGAAGCTGCGCCACCACCGTATGGACACCGCCTACGAGTCGGTGCACCTGTCGATCGACAACGTCTCGGCGGGCCACAGCCGCCAGGCGGCCGACCTGATAGTCGACCACCTCGACCACGTCGGCCGCGCCGCCGGTCCGGCCGCCGTCGAGCCAGCGTGGCGGCGGGTGTGGCGCGGCTACGCCTCGTTCGCGCTCTTCGTCGAGCCGCGGCTGGCCCGGCGCCTGCTCGCGGGGCGGGGGGCGCCGTGAGCCTGGACGCGGAACTGGTGGCGCTGCCGTTCTACGAGCAGCGGCACCGAGAGCTGGCCGAGTCGCTGCGCGGGTTCTGCGACACCCACCCGGAGCTCGTGGTGACGGCCCGCGCCGACGCGCCGGAGAAGTACGCCGCCCGCGTCCTGCGTGCGCTGGGGGCCGCGGGGCTGCTCGACCCCGCCGACCTGCGCAGCCTGTGCCTCATCAGGGAGGCTCTTGCCTACACCGAGGACCTGGCCGACTTCGCGTTCTCCATCCAGGTCCTCGCCGCCTGGCCGATCCGGCGCCATGGCACCGACGAGCAGCGGCGGCGCTGGCTTCCCGGGATGGCGCGCGGCGAGCTGGCCGGTGCGTTCGCGCTGTCCGAGGAGCAGGCCGGCTCGGACGTCGGGGCACTCGCCCTACGCGCCGTGCCCGAGGGCGACGGGTATGTCCTGGACGGGCACAAGACGTGGATCGCCGGCGCCGCGGGAGCCGACGTCTTCTGCGTGGTGGCCCGCACCGGCGAGGGCCCGGCCGCGCTGGGCCTGACCGCCCTGCTCGTGCCGGCCGGCACACGGGGGCTGCGGATCGAGCCGATCGACCTGGTCGCGCCGCGTGACATCGCCCGGCTGGAGTTCGACGGCTGCCGGGTCCCGGCCGACGCGGTGCTGGGCGCCCGTGGCGGCGGGTTCGTCGTGGCCATGGAACTGCTCGAACGGTTCCGCCTCACCGTCGGCGCCGCGGCGCTTGGCTTCGCGCGCCGGGCCGCCGACGCTGCCCTGGTGAGGGCCCGGCAGCGGGCGGCGTACGGCGGGCGGCTGTTCGACCTGCCGACGGTGAAGGCCACCTTCGGCGACATCGAGGTAAGGCTCAACGCCGCCGCGCTCCTGGTGGCCAGGGCCGCCTGGGAGGCCGACCGGGGCGCCCCGCTGGCGAGGCACTCCAGCATCGCGAAGCTGTACGCCACCGAGGCCGCCCAGCAGGTCGTGGACGCCGCGGTGCAGGTGTACGGCGCGGCGGGGCTGGTGCGCGACAGCCTGCCCGAACGGCTGTACCGGCAGATCCGGTCGCTACGGATCTACGAGGGCGCCTCCGAGGTGCTGCGGCTCGCCGTCGCCGACGCGCTGGGGCCGCGCGGCCGGGACGGTGCGCTCGCCCGATGACACCGCCGGACCGTCCGGACCGCTACCCACCCTGCCCACACCACTCCCTGCCCACACCGCTCCCTGCCCGTAACACCCCCTGCCCGTAACACCCCTCTCCGTCCGCACCACCCCCCTTCGACGCCGGGTGGTCGGCGAACCCGCCGCCGGTCGACGTGACCGCGCTCGACGACCTGATCTCGCCAGACGCTGAAAGCGAGCTCTACTCATGGGGAGTACGTCTCCGCGGTACCGCTGTGTCGGAATCGGCGCCGGACCAGCGAACCTGAGCCTCGCCGCCCTGCTGCACGGTGACCCGGCGACGCCAAACCTGATCATCGACCGGAAGGCCGAGTTCAGCTGGCACGACGACCAACTCGTCCCGGGCGCGACCCTCCAGGTGTCCTTGTTCAAGGACCTGGTCAGCCTGTCCGACCCGACCAGCCCGTTCTCGTTCATGGCCTACCTGCACGACCGCGGGCGGATCTACCACTACCTCAACGCGCGGTTCGACAACGTGCCCCGAGAGGAGTTCCGCAACTACCTGCGCTGGGCCTGCGGCCGCAACGAGAACGTCGTCTTCGGCGAGGAGGCGCGGTCCGTCGACTTCGTCGACGACGCGTTCGTGGTGCGAACCGACCGGCGCACCCTCCGGTCGGACAACGTGGTGGTCGGCGTCGGAACCGCGCCGTGGGTGCCGCCGTTCGCCCGGCGGCACCTGGGCGGCGCCACCCAGTTCCACGTCAGCGAGTTGCGGTCGAAGGCCGTCGGCCTGCGCGACCGGCGGGTGGCGGTGATCGGCGGCGGGCAGTCCGGGGCCGAGGCGTTCCTCGACCTGATCTCCAGGCCGGAGAGCGAGCTGCCTCACCGGGTGTCGTGGCTGTCCCGGCGGCGCAACTACTTCCCGATGGACGACTCGCCGTTCACCAACGAGTTCTACATGCCCTGCCACTCCGACTACTTCGCCGACCTCGACCCGGCGGTGCGGACCGAGTTCAACATCCAGCACGTGCTGACCAGCGACGGCATCTCCGAGGCCACCGCGCGCAGGATCTACCAGCAGGTCTACATCCACCGGTTCATCACCGGCGCCCCGCAGCTCGCCGGGCTCTACCCCAACCGTGAGGTGGTCAGCGTCGAGGCGTGCTCGCCCGACGGCTGGAGCATCTCCGCCCAGCACAACGACCTGGCGGGCGGGCTGGAGATCTTCGAGGCCGATGTGATCATCTGGGCCACCGGTTTCCGGCCGGCTCGGATGGACTTCCTGGCGCCCCTGGAAGGGCGCCTGGAGCGGGAGGGCGACGAGTACCGGGTCGACGCCGACTTCGCCGCCCGCTGGGACGGCCCGGCCGACCGGAACCTGTTCCTGCAGAACGCCACCCGCGCGCAGCGCGGCCTCGCCGAGGTGAACCTCAGCCTCAACGCCTGGCGCAGCCAGCGCATCGTCGACCGGATCCGTGGCGTCCGGGCCAGGGCACAGGACCCGGCGTTCGTCGAGTGGTCACCGAAGACGGGAGCCCACTGATGGGCCAAGGGGCGTGCGATCATGGCGAAGCCGCGCGCCCGGAGGCCGCCGCCCAGGCGACGCCGACCGTGGACGCCGACATCGTGGTGGTCGGTGCCGGAGTGGTCGGCTGCCTGGTGGCCACCGAGGCGATGGCCCGCGAGCCCCGGCGGCGGGTGACGGTGATCGACAAGGGGCTGGTCGGGGGAGGGGCCTCCCGGTTCTCCGCCGGCCTGCACTTCCCCCGCGGGGCCTCCGCGCGGGTGCGGGCCATGGCCGCCTACAGCGGGCGCTGGTACGAGGAGCTGCGCCGGCGAGACCCACAGATGCCCATCCACCCGGTCGGCATGACCGTGGTCAGCGCCGACGAGGCCTCGGTCCGGGAGCACTATCTCGCCGAGGTCCGGCTGCGCCCGGTCGACGGCGGCTGGGACTGCGACGGGGCGCAGTACGCCGACGTCGGCGCGCTGACCCAGCTGCTGGCCGCCCGGCTGCGCGACCGGGTGACGATCCGTGAGGGCACGGCGGTCACCTCCGTGAGTCCGACCGCGGACGGCGTCGTTCTCACGCTGGGCACCGGCGCGCGGCTCACCGCCAGCCGGGTCGTGCTGGCGCCCGGCCCCTGGCTCGCCTGGCCGGAGCTGCTCGCCCCGCTCGGCATCCGCGTCAAGAAGGTCGTCGCCCTGCACGTCGAACGACCCGCCTCCCTGACTGACCGCGCGACCGTCTTCCACGACGAGGACGCGTTCCTGCTCCCGCTCGCCCACCGTCGCCACTGGCTGTTCAGCTACACCTCGACCGACTGGGACGTCACACCCGACGCGCTGGCCGGCGGGCTGTCCGCCGAAGACCTCGACCGCGGTCGGGCGCTCCTGGCGCACCACGCCCCGGCGCTGCGCCCGCACTGCGTCTCGGGCCGGGTCTTCTGCGACGCGTACAGCCCTGACCGTGCGCCGATCGTGCGCCCGATCACCGCCGACGGCCGGGTGATGTTCGCCGGGGCGGCGGGCGGTTCCGGCTACCGGCTGGCCCCCGCGATCGCCGCCGAGTGCGCCGACTGGCTCGACGAGGAGGACAGTGCATGATCATCGAGCGCTATGACGCCGCCGCGCTCTCCCAGGCCTTCGGGATCGACATGGCCTCGGTCGACGGGCTGGGCTCCGCCGCCGCCTGGGGCCGCGTCGCGCCCCACAGCGTCTCGATGCACCACCGGCACGACGAGACCGAGCTGATCGTCGTCGTCGCCGGCCGCGGTGAGGTCGTCGTGGGCGCGGGGCACCACCCGGTCGAGGCGGGTACCGCCCTGCTGTTCGAACCGTTCGAGGACCACGTCGTGCGCAACACGGGGGACCGGGATCTGGTCTTCCTCAGCCAGTACTGGCGCGACGGCGCCCGCGCGGTGTCCTCGGCCGCGCCGGTGACCAGCGAGCATCGCGGCCGGCCGGTGTTCGTCTTCTCGACGCCGCCCACCCCGAACGGCGACCTTCACCTCGGCCACCTCGCCGGGCCCTACCTGGGCGCCGACGTCTACGTCCGGTTCCAGCGGATGCACGGCGCCCGCGTCTGGCACCTGACGGGCAGCGACGACTTCCAGTCCTACGTGGTCGACCGCGCTCGCCGGGAAGGCAGGTCGAACGCCGAGACGGCGGCGCACTACAGCGCCGAGATCGCGGAAACCCTGCGGCTGATAGACATCTCGCCCGACCAGTACACCGCGACGAGCACCGACCCCACCTACGTCCCCGTGCTGAGGGACTTCTTCACCGGGCTGGTCGAGCGCGGCGCGATCGCCGCGGCGGACGGCCCCGCGCTGTTCGACCCGCGGACCGGCCAGTACCTCTACGAGGTGGACGTCCGCGGCCGCTGCCCCGGCTGCGGCCAGACCACCGGCGGCAACATCTGCGAGGAGTGCGGCGAGCCGAACACCGTGGCCGACCTGGCCGACCCGGTCGCCGCGCCGTCCGGCCAGGCACCGACCGCCGGCACGGCCCGTCGCTACCTGCTCGGGCTGCACGAGCACGCCGGCACGGTGCTCGACCACCACCGCCGGGGCCGCGTCCCGGCCCGGTTGCGGGAGCTCGCCGCGCGGCTGTTCCGCCGGGAACGCATCGACCTCCCCGTGAGCCACCCCAGCGACTGGGGCGTCACCCCGCGCGAGGCGGACGGCGCCGGCCAGGTGATCTGGGTGTGGCCGGAGATGGCCTTCGGTTTCCTGTATGGCATCCAGAAGCTGGGCGAGCGGCTCGGCCACGGCTGGACGGCAGCCGAGCCGGCCGACGACTGGAAGATCGTCCATTTCTTTGGCTACGACAACAGCTTCTACCACGCGATTCTCTACCCGGTGCTCTACCGGCTCGCCCTGCCCGGCTGGACACCGGACATCGACTACCACGTCAACGAGTTCCTCCTCTACGACGGCCAGAAGTTCTCGACCAGCCGCCGGCACGCCATCTGGGGCAAGCAGATCCTCGACGCCGACAGCGTGGACGCCGTGCGGTACTTCCTCGCCCGTAACCGCCCCGAAGTGGAGCGGACGAACTTCACGCTCGCCGACTACGAACACACGCTGTCGACCAGCCTGATCGGTACCTGGCAGTCCTGGCTGAACGACCTCGGCTGGCGGGTCGCCGACCGCCACGGCGGTGTGGCGCCCGACGCCGGCAACTGGACGCCCGAGCACGCCGGGTTTCTCGGCCGGCTGGAGGCCCGGCTCCGCGCGCTCACCGCCAGCCTGCGGCCCGGCGGGTTCTCCCTCAACCAGGCCGCCGCCGAACTGGACGCGCTGGTGGCGGACGCGTCGCGGTTCAGCCGCGCGGAGGATGGGCTGGCGCGGGCCGGCGGCATGCCGGACGAGACGCGCACGGCCACGGCGCTCGAGCTGGCCGCCGCCGCGCTGCTCGCGCGCGGCGCCGCGCCGGTGATGCCGCGCTTCGCCGGCCGGCTGGCCGAGGCCCTCGGCCAGCCGCCGCCCGACCGGTGGCCGAGCACCGTCGAGCTGATACCGCCGGGCAGCAAGCTCACCCTCGCCGACGCCACGTTCTTCCGCCCGACCAGCGGGAACCTCTCGTGATCAACGAGCTCCTGGCGTCCACGCCGGACCGCGGGACCCTGCACATCAGCAGGCTGGCCGGCACCCGCGAGGTCCCGCTCGCCGAGGTCTGGCGGTTGTCCGGTCTGGTCGCGGCCGGCCTGCGTGCCCGCGGCCTCGGCGCGGGCGACCGGATCGGCATCCTCGGCGCCAACAGCCTCGAATGGGTAGTGCTCGACCTGGCCGCCCTGCGCAGCAAGGTCGAGACCGCCGGCCTGGAACCAGGCAAGTTCATGCCCACGCGCGAGCTCATGCGCCGCTACGGCCTGTCCCTCCTCTTCACCGACCGGCCGTGCGACGAGCCCGGCGTCGAGCAGCTCGGGACGCTGCTCGACGACCTGACCGACCTGACCGGCGCGGCGCAACCGGCGCCGGCGACGTACGCCCCGGACGAGGTCACCACGATCAAGTTCACCTCGGGAAGCACCGGCACACCCAAGGGCCTGGGCGCCACCATCGGCAGCGTCGACAGTTCGCTGAACGCCGTCCAGGACATGTTCGGCCATGGCCCCGGCGACAACCTGCTCGTGTTCCTGCCGTTGTCGTTGCTCCAGCAGCGCTACTGGGTGTACTCGGCGCTGCGGTACGGCCATGACGTGACGGTGTGCACCTACGAGGCGGCCTTCGCGGCGCTCACCCAGGTACGCCCGACCGTCGTGATGGGCGTGCCCGGCTTCTTCGAGGGCGCCCGCAGCCAGATCGAGCGCCGCGCCCGGCGCACCGGCCTGGACCTCGCCGAGGTGGCTCGCGACCTGTTCGGCGACCGCATCCGCTACCTGTGGACCGGCTCGGCCCCCGCCGATCCCGCCACCCTCGCCTTCTTCAATCGGCTCGGGCTGCCGATCTACGAGGGCTACGGTCTCAACGAGACCTGCATCGTGGCCAAGAACCACCCGGCGGCGCACCGCGAGGGCAGCGTGGGCCGGGTGCTGCCGGGCAAGCAGGTGATCGTCGACGACGACGGGGTCATCCACGTGCGCGCCGAGCACCCGGTGAACCGGCGGTACGCCTACTGCGAGCCCGGCGACTCCGAACGCGTCTTCGGCCCTGATGGCACGGTCCGCACCGGCGACCTCGGATATCTCGACCCCGACGGCTTCCTTTTCATCCTCGGCCGCGCCGATGACACGATCGTGCTCGACAACGGCAAGAAAGTCATTGTCCGGCAGATCGAGGAACACCTGAAGGCCAGCCCGGCCATCGCGGAATGCGTGCTCTACTGCCCCGCCCAGACGGAGCTGGTGGCGGTCGTCTCGCCCGCGTCGGCGCCGGCGGACACGGCCGCCATTTCGGCGCAGCTCACGGCCACGAACCGCGCGCTCAGCGGTGACCAGTACATCCACCGCGTCGTGGTGGCCGACGAGCCGTTCAGCATCGACAACGGCCTGCTCACCTCGCAGTACAAGCCCAGGCGGAAGCAGATCCGGGCGCGCTACCTGCGCGAGATCGGCGACCCGAGGAAGGGAATCCATGCTGCCTGACCCAGCCAAAGACGCTCCCCCAAAGATCGGCTGGCGCCGATCTTTGGGGACCCCGGCGGCGACAATGGCGAAGCCTTGCGCGGCCGGAGGCGTACCAGCCGACCCAGCCAAAGGCCGCGCGACAATGGCGAAGCCTTGCGCGGCCGGAGGCGTGCCAGCCGACATCGAGGCCGCGGCCCGGGAGAACCTGGCGGCGGTGCTGACGTTCGACGTCGCCCCCGCCGACCTGGCGAGCGACGTCGACCTGACCGGCACCTATGGGCTCACCTCACTGAACAAGGTTCTTTTCCTGACCTCGCTGTGCAGGGACACGGGCGTCGACATCGCGCGCCTCACCGAGGACGATCTGGCGGGAATGCACACGCTGCGCGACTGCGTGGACATCCTGTCGCCGCACCTTCCGGCCGGGACCTGACCGGTGGCCTGGAGCACGGACGGTCCGGCCGTCCTGGGTAACGACCATGTCCGCCTCGCGCCCGTCACCGAGCCCGACCGGGAACCATTGCGGGCGATCGCCCTTGACCCGGACATCTGGCGGTACTTCGTGTCCCGGGTGGAATCCGACCCCGACTTCGACGCGTTCTTCGACGCCACGCTGGCCGATCACCGAGCCGGCCGGCGATGTGTCTTCGTCATCACCGACAGGCGCACCGGCCGGGCCGCGGGCAGCATGAGCTACGGCAACCTGTCCGAACCGGACTCCAGGCTGGAGATCGGCTGGTCCTGGCTCGGCCGCGACTTCCGCGGCGCGGGGATCAACCGGTGGGCCAAGTTGCTGCTGCTGGAGCACGCCTTCGAACGCCTGGGCGCGTTGCGGGTGGAGTTCAAGACCGACGTGCTCAACACCCAGGCCCGGCGCGGCCTACGCAACATCGGCGCCGTCGAGGAGGGCGTGCTCCGCAGCTACAACCCCATGCCGGACGGGCGCCGCCGCGACGCGGTCTACTACAGCGTCCTGGCCGAGGAATGGCCGAGCCTGAAGAAGACACTCAGCGAGCACCCGAAGGTGCGCCCGTGACGGTGCTGGTCAGGGCCGACGGGGAGCCGGCGGAGCTGGGCAGGGCTCACGGGGCGGCACTCGCGGGCCGGCTGCGGTCGTTCATCGACGACGACGCCTGCCGGCTTGGCCGGCTGCTCCCCGAGCCGGTGACGGTCGACGGCCTGCGCCCGACGATCGCCCGGTACCGCGCCCAGATCGAGCGCGCCACACCGCGGCTCGCCGAGGAGGTCGCCGGGCTCGCGGCCGGCGCCGGCCTGGACGAGGACGAGGCCTGGCTGCTCCAGCTTCGACGCGAGATCCTCGGCTACACCAAGATCCCCACCTCGGGAGACTGCACCACCTACGCGCGGGACGCCGGCCCTCTGCTCGCCCAGACCCCTCTGCTCGCCCAGACCGTCGACCTCAACGGCGGCCTGGACGACCAGATCGCCGTGCTCGACCTCGCCTCGCCGATCGGCCGCTCGCTCGTGCTGAGCTTCGGGGGCCTGCTCGGATACCTCGGCCTCAACAGCCGCGGCCTCGCCGTCGGGCTCAACCTCGTCCTCGGCGGCGACTGGCGGGCAGGCCTGCCCCCGTACCTGGCGATCCGGCACCTTCTCGACACGGCGGCGAGCGTCGAGGAAGCACTCGACGTCCTGGGCGGTCTGCGGCTGGCTAGCTCGCGGTCGCTGACCCTCTGCGATGCCACCCAGGCCGTCTGTGTGGAGATCCTCGGAGACGAGCAGCGGACCATGCGGGCGCCACAGACCGTGCACACCAACCACTTCCTGCACCCGGACCTCGCCGCCCACGACGAGATCAACGTGTTCGCCCGCAACTCCTCCGTCCGCCGGCTCGAGGCGGCCAGGGCGGCGCTCGCGAGCGCGGGGACGGAGCCCGAGGAGCACCTGGCGCTGCTGTCCGCACCGCCGATCCGAGTACCGGACAGCCGCGACATCCGGCGCGAGCGCACGGTCGCGGCGGCGGTCCTGCTGCCGGGGCTTGGCGAACTACGCCTTCGGCCCGGTGACCCCGCGCTGTCCACGACCGAGACATTCCGGCTGGAGCGGCGGTAGGGGCGGCGCCCCGGCACTCCTCCGGCGCGTCCGGCGCGTCCGGAGGGGTCGCGGACCGTGGCCGACGCGGCCTCGGGCGCGTCCGCGTACGGGTGGGGCGCGGTCAGGTCGAGCGGGGGGCCAGGCGGATGACCGGGAGTTCGCGGTCGGTCTTCTGCTGGTATTGGGCGAAGCGGGGGGAGTTGGCGGTGATCCGCTGCCACGCGTCATCACGCGCCCCGCCGTGGAGCTGCTCGGCGGTCACGGCCACCTTGCGGCCGGCCGTCTCGATCTGGACCTCGTCCGGGTGCGCGGCGAGGTTGTAGTACCAGGCCGGGTTGCGGGGCGCGCCAGCGGCCGACGCCACGATCAGCCAGCTGCCCTCGTCGCCGGGGAAACAGGCGACCGGGGTCTCGCGCGCGGTTCCGGTCCTGCGACCGACGGTGGTCAGGACCAGGGCGTCGGATCCGCCCGCCTGGCCGCCCTTGCGGATCCTCTTCGCCATCAGTTTGTTCGGCAGGTTGACCCACTTGCCGGGCTGCCGGGCGCCGCGGGTGCCGTTCTGCGTGTCGAAGCTCATCTGACTACCTCCACAGGGCCTGTGTCGTCCTGACAAGACCTGTGCCCATCATCACGCGATTCACCGCGCGGCTGTTCGGTGACCTAGGGGATGGCGCGTCGACGGGGCGGGAATGCCCAGCGCGCCGCACGCGGCGGCGAGTGTCGCGGCGCGGACGGCGGTCGGGTCGTCGTCCGGGTCGGCGTGGACAAGCCCGGCCCAGATGGCGCCGACGGCGGCCCGGGCCCTGGCCCGGGCCGCCGTGTCCGGCTCGGCCTGGCCGGACAGCAGCTGCAGTATCCGCCGGGACAGGTCGGCATGCTCGGCGGTCGCGGGGCGGTGGGTGACGGACGGGTCCTGGGTGAGGACACGGATCAGGTCCAGGTCCGCGCCGGCGATGTCGACGTAGGCGGCGAGCAGCGCGCGGCGGGCGGAGGGGGCGGCGCTCAGTGGCGTCCCGGTGACCAGCGCGCGCATCTGCTCGACGAAGGGGGCGGCCAGCGCCTTCAGCAGGTCGTCCTTGGTACGGAAGTGGTAGTACAGGGCGGCCTTGGTGAACCCGAGCCGCTCGGCGAGCTCGCGGGTCGTGGTGGCCGCGAAGCCCTGGGAGACGAACAGCTCCCGCGCCGTGCTGAGGATCTGCTCTCGGGTGCCCGCCGGCGGGGTCACGCCGCCCGTCAGAGCCGTGGCGGCAGTGCTGGCCATACGGGCTTTCTCCTCATCGCAGTGTCCGTCGCCCGGATCATTCGGGCCGGGACGGGGGCTTGATTGTAGGCATTGACATCCTCACATTCACTTGACGTGCGCCCGGTCGGACGTCCAGCGCACCTCCGTGGACGCACGGAATCTACTTGACGGGCGCCTAGTAAGTCCCTTGTCGGGCGACAGGTATGCTGCCTTCCGTTGGCGCGGTCGGTTCGACCGCTTCGCGACCCGGGACCGGCAGCCGGCCAGGCACGGCCGGACCTCCCGAGCTCGGAAAAGGAGCCGCACATGTTCGCCGCGCTCGGCCGATTCGTGGTGCGTCGCCGGTGGTGGGTGATCGCCGCGTGGGTCGTGGCGGCGGTCGCGATCGTGGCGAGCGCGCCGAAGCTGAAGTCGACCAGCGACGAGGCGTCCTTCCTGCCGAGCCACTACGAGTCGATCCAGGCGCAGAACGTGCAGCAGGAGGCGTTCCCGCAGGCGGCGACACCGGCGGCGATCGTGGTGCTCGAACGCGCCGACGGCGCGGCGCTGACCGCGGCCGACTCGGCGAAGGTGGCCGAGATCGGCGCGGCGCTGACGGCGGCCAAGGTGCCGAACGTGACCGCGGTCCAGACCGGTAAGCCGTCCCCGAACAAGTTGATCCAGACGATCGGCGTGCAGATGACCGAGCTCTCCGGCGCGAACGACAAGCGCCAGAGCGACGCGGCCAAGGTCCTGCGCGCAGACCTTCAGGAGAAGCTGGCGGGCACCGGGCTGAAGGGCGGCATCACCGGCACCGCCGCGCAGGCGCTCGACTCGGAGAAGTCCGGCAACCGGGCCGAGGCGATCATCGGCGTGGCCACGATCGGCCTGATCATCATCCTGCTGCTGGTGATCTTCCGTAGTCCGATCATCGCGCTGCTGCCGATCGTGACCATCGGCCTGGTCTCGCAGATCGCGACCGGGTTCATCGGCTGGGCCAACGAGGCGTTCAACCTCAAGACCGACAGCTCCGTGACGTCGCTGCTGATCGTGGTGCTTTTCGGCGTCGGTACGGACTACATCCTGTTCCTGATGTTCCGCTACCGGGAACGCCTACGCGCGGGCGAGGACCCGAAGACGGCGATGATCGCCGCCGTCACCCGGGTGGGCGAGGCGATCACCTCGGCCGCCGGCGCCGTCATCATCGCCTTCCTGATCCTCAGCCTGTCCACGCTCGGGCTGTTCAAGTCGCTCGGCCCGGCGTTGGCCATCGCCGTAGCGGTCACCCTGCTCGCCGGGCTCACGCTCATCCCGGCCATCGTGTCCCTGCTGGGAACCCGCGTGTTCTGGCCGTCGAAGAGCTGGCGGCGCGAGCCGACCGGTGCCCGCTTCGCCGCGATCGGCACCGCGATGGGCCGCCACCCCGGCCGGTTCGCCCTCGCCTCGGGCGGCGTCCTCGTGGCGCTGTCCATCGCCGCGCTCGGTTTCCACCCGAACTTCGACCTCAGCGGCGGCTCCACCACGAGTGACGCGGAGTCCAGCGTCTACAGCAACGAGCTCCTCAAGGGCCTGCCGGCGGGCGCCACCGAGCCCACCCAGATCTACCTGCGCTCCACCGGGCACACGGCCCTGACCGACACCGAGACCGCCGCCTACCACGACGCGCTGGCCAAGGTCGGCGGCGTCGGCCAGGTCGCCCCCGCCGAGCTGTCCCCGGACAGGACCGTCGCGTACTACCAGGTCACGCTCGCCGACAAGCCCGAGTCGAGCACGGCGATCGACACCGTCGACGGCCCGCTGCGCTCCACCGCCCACACCGCGGCACCGCCCGGCACCACCGCAATCGTCGGCGGCATCACCGCCGTCTATGTCGACATCCAGAAGGCCGTCAACCACGACTACACGGTCGTCTTCCCCATCGCCGCCGTTCTGATCATGCTGATACTCGGCCTGTTGCTGCGCAGCGTCGTCGCCCCGCTGTACCTGATGCTCTCCGTCGGGCTCGGCTTCGCCGCGACCCTGGGCGCCACGGTGCTGATCTTCCAGAACGCCGGCGGGGAGCCCGGCCTGATCTTCATGCTGCCGATCATCATGTACCTGTTCGTCGTCGCCCTCGGCACCGACTACAACATCCTGATGATCGCCCGGCTTCGAGAGGAGGCCCGCGAGGGCCGCAACCCCCGCGAGGCCGCCGCGATGTCGCTGCGCCACACCGGCCCCACGGTCGCCGCGGCCGGAGTCATCCTGGCCGGGACGTTCGCCTCGCTGATGCTCGCCGGCAACTCCACCCTCACCCAGATGGGATTCGCGATCTCCTTCGGCATCGCCGTCGCGGCCTTCGTCATGGCGATGTTCTTCACCCCGTCGCTGACAGCGCTCATCGGCCACGCCGCCTGGTGGCCCGGCCACGCCGACGCTGGCCCGCCCGCCGAGGGCGGCACCGTCGAGATCCCTCACCAGGGCTCGCATCGGCGAACCCGCGTCTGATCCCGGCGCCCGCCGGATGACCTGATCAGCCGTGGCGCACCTACGCATCATGACTGATCAGGTCGGCGGCGCGTTCGGCGGTAGCTCAGGCGTCGAGCTCAGGCTCAGGCCGGTCGGTCCTCGGTGGCTGGGCGGGCGCGCGGCGGATGATCGCCTGGAGCTGCCCGCGCAGCGCCGGGTCGCAGTGCGCGTCGACCGTCCGGTTCAGTGAGACGCCGCCCGCCCAGAGAACCTGGAGGATCTCCATCAGCGGGCCGATCTGCCCACTCAGGTCGTAGGTCGTGTCGTCCTCGGCCAGGGTGAACAGCGCCGGAACGAGCCCGTTGACCAGCGCGCTGCGGGCCCAGTCGATCTGGATGGCGTGCGTGGACGGATCGACGAGCACCACGATCTTTCCGGCGTCTAAGCTCGCCCTGCGGCTCTCGCCGGCGAGCAGCCTGGCCGCCGTGTCGAACGCGAAGCCCGATCCCGTGACGTGCAGACTGACCCTGACCTCCGGATGGCCGCCGGCACCCGTGCCCGTCTCGGTCAGGCCGGTCACCAGGGCGAGCGCCAGCGCCCCCCGCCGATCGGTGATCGTGGACCCGGTGGTCGCCTGCGTCTGGGGAGAGCGCCCGGACATCAGCATGCTCCTGTCTCGGAATTGCGTGTCGTCGGCAGGGACCACAGCTCCGCCGAGTCCGGGGTGACCTCTCACCCGCTCCCGTGCGCTCTGCCCACCGTGCCTGACGACCGCCCGAAGGCTGGAATCGTATCTGTTCGGTTCGTCACAGGCCTTCTTTGCACACCGGCGCTCTCGGTGCTCCGGTTGTGATCATCCGGCCTCCTGTGGGCGGTGCCTCAGCCCGACGGTCCCAGCCGTACCGGCTACCAGACTCACACGTACCCGAGTACCAGTCAGCCGCGGGCGGCAATACCAGTCTCACGCAGCACTCGGTACCAGTTCACCGCACATGACGGTTGGACCGCTACGGGGGCGCGTCTCCGTAGCTCAGTAGCGGACGGCGCTCTGCAGCAAGGGTGGATACACCGTGGAGGTCTCGCCGTCGACGGTGGTGCCGGCGAACTGCAGCATCGCCCGCTGCGCGCCGTGCATGGGTGCCGGGTAGTCCCGGGTAGTCCAGGTCGGGGGCCGAGACCTCGTCCAGCAGGCGGAGGTGGTCCGGGCCGAGCCGCACTTCCAGGCCGGTGAGGTTGGTCTCGAGGTGGTCCACGCGCCTGGCGCCGAGGATGCTCCCGTGCGAGCTGGAATGATCTCGGAAGTGGTCGATGACATCGAAGCGCGAGCCGGGTGTCCCGCGGTAGGCCAATCCGCGCGGCGCCTTGCCTAATCCTCTCGACTTCGCCCGGATCAGGCTTGCCTCGCGGCTGGAGGCCCCGGCCGGGCGGTGGTCGCGCACCACGGCCGGGCTTCCCGCCATCGCGACCAGCGACGCCGATATCGACCTGCTTGACGCCGTGGCGCGGATGCTGCGGCTGCTCGACCACCCCGCGGACGCGTCCGTGCTCGCCCCGCTGACCGAGCGGGAGATCCTCTGGCGGCTGCTCACCGGCCCGCACGGCGCCGTGATCCGCCAGGCCGGCCTGACCGACAGCAGCCTGTCCCACGTCAGCCGGGCGATCCGGTGGATCCGCGACAACTATGCCGAGCCCGCGCGGATCCCCGACCTCGCCCGGCTGGCCGGGATGAGCCCGTCCGCGTTCCACCGGCACTTCCGCGAGGTCACCACGATGAGCCCGCTGCAGTTCCAGAAACGCATCCGCCTCCAGGAGGCCCGCTCCCTGCTGCTCTCCCGCGCGGGCGACGTCGCCGGCGTGGGACATCTCGTCGGCTACGACAGCCCCACCCAGTTCAGCCGCGAGTACCGCCGCCTGTTCGGCGCCCCACCGGGCCAGGACGCCGCGCGCCTGCGCGCGGACACCCACCCGGGCGGCACTCGACACCTGCCCTGACCCGCTCGTGTACCTGCCGTGACCTGCTCCTGTCCGCTCCGCCACCTCGGCCACCCCGCGCGGGAGCCCGCCGGTTGACACGCCGTTTTTCGACGAACGCCACCGGCTCGTAACGACGGTGGCGGAGAGTCGGGTAGCTCCGTGGCCGGATGGCCCCGCGGACGGAAGGAGGTGTGCCGGATGAGGATGAGGATGAGGCAGGACCGTCGCGTGGACGTGCGCCGCCATGTCCACCGGCATGCCTGGACCCGCGGGCGGATCGCGCACGGCGCCTGACGCCGACGACGCCGACGACCAGACCTCCGGTCGGCCCCGTTCCGGGTGCCGCCTCGTCATGCCGCGTCCGGTGCCAGCCCACCAGTCCCTCTTGCGTGCCCGGCGGCACGCGATCCCCGCCCTTCCGAACTTTCTGGACCCTCCGAACCTTCCGAGGCTTCCGATGGCTGACGCACCCGCCGCGCTCGCCGCTCCGGTGACGCTTCCCACTGACTGCTCCTTCGACCCGGACGACTGGGCGATCCTCGCCCGGCAGTGGTATCCGGTCGCGCTGTCCCGCGAGGTCCGCGACCAGCCGGTCGCGGCTCGCCTGCTCGACGAGCGGCTCGTCGTGTACCGGGCCGGCGACGCGGCCGTCGTCGCCCGCGACCTGTGCCCCCACCGCGGCGTCCCGCTGACCCTGGGCAACGGCGACGGCGAGACCATCGCCTGCGCCTACCACGGCCTGCGGTTCGGTCCCGCCGGCGCCTGCGTCGCGATACCCGCGCACCCGCAGGCGAAGATCCCGGCCCGGATGACCCTGACGACCTACCCCGCCGTCGAGCGGTACGGGCTGGTCTGGACCTGCCTACGCCCAGATCCGGACCCGGCCCCAGGCGGACCGCCGGCGGCGGTCATCCCGCGGATGCCGCACTGGGATGACCCCGGATACCAGCGGGTGACCTGCCCGCCCTTCGACGTGGCCGCGTTCGCCGGCCGGCAGATGGAAGGCTTCTTCGACGTCGCGCACTTCGCCTTCGTACACACCGCCACCTTTGCCGACCCGGACAACGCCCAGGTCCCCGAGTACTCGCCCACCCCGACCGAACACGGCTTCGTCGCCGACTACTGGAGCACCGTCGCCAACTACCCCCGCGGCGGCCGGCAAGGTGACCCCGGATTTCGCTGGCTGCGCCACTTCGAGGCCCACCTGCCGTTCACCGGCACGCTCGTCGTGCACTTCCCGAACGACGGCCGCCTTGTGATCATGAACGCCGCGTCGCCCGTCTCCGCCCGGCGAACCAGGATGTTCGCGCCGATCGCGAAGAACTTCGATACCGACCAGCCCGACCAGGAGATCTACGACTTCAACCTGCGGATCTTCGAGGAAGACCGGGCCATCGTCGAAGCCCAGCGGCCCGAAAACCTCCCGCTCGACCCCCGCATCGAGGTCAACATCGCCGCCGACCGCAGCTCCGTCGCCTACCGGCGCGGCCTGCGCGCCCTCGGTCTGAGCCACTTCTTCACCGCCTGAACAGGAAGCCCAGCCCTGATGAACCCCAGCCCCGCGTCACCCGCCATCCGCGCCGCCACCGCGCTCGACGTCGTCCTGCCCGCCTGGGTCGACGAGGAGGCCCGCGCCGCCGGCGGCGTGCTCCCCGACGTCGAGGACCGGATGCGCCTCGTGCACCGGCTCGCGGCCCGTAACCACCAGGAAGGCAGCGGCGGCCCGTTCGCCGCCGCCGTCGCCAACCCCGACACCGGCGAGATCTATGCCGCCGGCGTCAACCTCGTCCTCGCCACCGGCGTGTCCGCGATGCACGCCGAGGTCGTCGCCCTCTCCTTCGCCCAGACCCGCCTCGGGCTCTGGGACCTCAGCGCTGCCGGCACCCCGGTCGAGCTCGTCGTCAACTGGCGCCCCTGCGTCATGTGCTACGGAGCCGTCCTGTGGTCCGGCGTCCAGCTGCTGACCATCGCCGGCGACGGCGAGGAGCTCGAACAGCTCACCGGCTTCGACGAGGGACCCATGCGTGACGACTGGGCCGAGCAGTTCGCCCGCCGCGGCATCACCGTGCGCACCGACATCCTCCGCGACGAGGCCCTGAAGGTCTTCGCGGACTACGGCAGCCGCGAGGACGTCATCGTCTACAACGCCCGCCGCGGCGCCGCCGCCGACTAACCCAGCCATCGACCGGAAGCCGGCCCCGCTGACCCAACCACGGCCGTGTCAGCGTTCGATCATCCGCATCTGCTCCTCGTTGTGGTGGTCGCCGGCCGCGGGGGTGAGGCGGTCGAGCCGGTCGATCTGCTCGGGGGCCAGGGTGACCTGGTCGGCCGCGGCGTTCTCCTCCACGCGGGAGACCCGCTTGGTGCCGGGGATCGGGGCGATGTCGTCGCCCTTGGCGAGCAGCCAGGCCAGCGCCACCTGCGCGGATGTGGCGCCCACCTCGGAGGCGACCGCCGCGACCTCGTCGGCGCTGCGCAGGTTGCGGTCGAAGTTCTCGGTGGAGAACCGGGGGTTGTTCCGGCGGAAGTCGGCGTCGTCGAGCTCGCCGGCGGAGCGGATCTGGCCGGTGAGGAAGCCGCGGCCCAGCGGCGAGTACGGCACGAAGCCGATGCGCAGCTCGCGCAGCAGCGGCAGCACCGCCGGCTCCGGGTCGCGGGTCCACAGGGAGTACTCGGACTGGAGCGCGGTGACCGGGTGGACGGCATGGGCCCGGCGGATCGTGGCCACACCGGCCTCGGAAAGCCCGATGTGACGGATCTTCCCCTCGGCGACCAGTTCGGCCAGGGCGCCGATGGTGTCCTCGATCGGTGTGTCCGGGTCGACGCGGTGCTGGTAGTAGAGGTCGATGTAGTCGGTGCCCAGCCGGCGCAGCGAGCCCTCGACGGCGGCCCGGATGCTCGCCGGGCTGCTGTCGAGCCCGCCGCGGCCGGTGTGGGAGATCAGCCCGAACTTCGTCGCGAGCACCACGGCGTCCCGCCGGCCCTTGAGCGCCCGGCCCACCAGTTCCTCGTTGATGTACGGCCCGTAGACCTCGGCGGTGTCGAGGAAGGTGACTCCGAGGTCCAACGCCCGGTGAATGGTCCGGATCGACTGGTCGTCGTCGCCCGGCCCGATATACGCGGTCGACATACCCATCGCGCCCAGGCCGATCCGTGAAACATCAAGATTGCCCAGCTTGGCATGCTTCATAGTCAGGTCCTTCCGCGCCGCCTCGGCCGGGCGGCGCTGTGGCAGGTGTCCGGTCCCGATGGCGTCGGCCTCGGCGCACGGCGCGCCGGGCTTCATCCTGAGTCCCGCGGTGGCGAACGTCCTCGCCGGCTCGTGTCCCCTTGTCCGGGCTCCCCTCGGAGGGCCGACTATCACGGGAGTATGTCGGTGTTCAGGGGCGAATGAGGACCTTGAGATACAGCCGGCCACGGCCCGCACCACCGCGTCGGAGGACTCCACGAGCCGGGCGTCGGGCACGTTCTCGACCCGGACGTCGCCGGCCCCGTACATCACGGTCGCATGTATAGAAACACCTCTTCGCGATACGTCGAATGGGCCGAACAGGCACGGATCGCCAGGAACGGCGTGGCGGCCCGCCAGGCGGTCGCGGTGGTCGAGGCGGTCACGTCACCGACTCTGGCGTCAGCTGCGGCGCCCGGGGAGTGCCTGGCTTTCCAGGTAACGGCGGTACCTCCTTCCGGCCGTCGGGCGCGCCTACCGTGGAGGCATGGACAGCTACGCGGACAACCGGGCCCAGGCCCGCGAGTTCCTCGTCTCGCGGCGGGAGCGGATCACCCCCGAGCAGGCCGGGCTGCCCGCGTACGGCGGCGGCAACCGCCGCGTCAAGGGCCTACGTCGCGAGGAGGTCGCGCTGCTGGCGGGGGTGAGCATCGACTACTACGTCCGGATGGAGCGCGGGAACCTCGCCGGCGCCTCCGACGCGGTCCTCGACGGCCTCGCGACCGCGCTGCAGCTCGACGAGGCCGAGCGGGAGCACCTGTTCGACCTCGCCCGCGCGGCAGCGCCCGCTCCTGCCCGGCAGCGGCGGACGAAGACCACCGGTGTCACCGACGGAATCGAGCAGGTCCTCGACGCCATCACCGACGCCCCGGCCTGGGTCCGCAACGCCCGCCACGACCTGCTCGCCGCCAACCGACTGGCCCGCGCCCTGTACGCACCCGTGCTCGCGGACCCGAGGCGGCCGGCCAACACCGCCCGCTTCGTCTACCTCGACTCCGCCGCGCGTGCTTTCTTCGTCGACTGGGAACGCGCCGCCGACGACATCGCCGCGATGCTGCGCTCCGAAGCGGGCCGCAACCCCCAGGACAAGCAGCTCATCGAACTGATCGGCGAGCTGTCCACCCGCAGTGAGGACTTCAGCGCCCGCTGGGCCGCCCACAACGTCCGCTTCCACCGTGCCGGCCACAAGAAACTCCACCACCCGGTGGTCGGCGCGCTCGACCTCACCTTCGAGGCCATGGAGTTCCCGTCACACCCAGGGCTCACCCTCCTCGTCTACACCGCGCCAGCCGGCACCCCGACCGCGGACGGGCTCAAGCTCCTCGCCAGCTGGGCCGCCACCGCCGAAGCCACCGGTGAACTCGCACACCACTGATCAACTCGCTGCGCCGGTGCCCCCTCGGACGGCCTGCTCGCGCGGCGGGACATCATCGGCGACGGTGTCGACCTGTTAGTGATCCTGGGGACAACGGCCGCCGGGTGTGCGAAGGAAGATCCTTTTCGCACACCCTTTGGCCCGTTAGGCGGCCGCCTTTCCCACGAAATACATGCCGAGCAGGGCGGCTGCCATGAGCACGACCCAGAGATCCGTGAGGCGGCAGAGCAGCGGAGGCGCGTGCCGCACCTCCATGAACTCCCGCATGATGATCCTGACCTTGACCAGGGCGAGGGTGATCGCGCTGACGGTGACGACGGTGCTCGCCGTCGGGGCGCCGCGGTCGTCGGCCGAGCGGTCGATCCAGAGGTAGATCACCGTGATGGCTGACAGGACGAGCCAGACGGCGAGGAGTCTTTTGTTGAATGTAGTTCCCACGGCTCACCTCGCGACGTAGAGCAGAGCGAAGATCAGAACCCAGAGGAAGTCGACCGTGTGCCAATACGTGGCGCAGGTCTCGACGATCTCCTGGGATCGTCTTCTCGGACTTGCGAGCTGATAGGCGAGGACACCGAGAGCGACGAAGCCGATCAGCAGGTGGACGCAGTGAATCGCGGTGAAGAAGAAGTAATACTGGAAGAAGTCGCCGCTGGTGAACGTGTTTCCCATGTGGATCTGCCGGGCCCACTCGATGCTTTTGAGGGTCAGGAAGACCGCGCCGAAGCCCGCGGTGAGGGCCGCGTCCCGCAGTGCGAGCCGGTAGCGCCCGACGCGCGCCGTCTGGACGCAGCGGGCCACCGACCACGAGCTCGTCAGCAGGGCGATCGTGCCGAGGACTCCGAGCCAGAGGTCGAGGTGCGACTGGGCCCGCAGGAATGCGGCCTCGTGCTGAGCGCGGTAGTAGAGATAGACACCGAAGTACGAGGTGAAGACAAGGGACTCGAAGAGGACGAAGAACCACATGCCCGATTCGCCGGGCACCCGCCTTGGCGTCTTCTCCGTCGACGCGGTCACCGTCTGCGTGGTCGTCATGACGCCACCTCCGCCACCTCCGCCGCGGCGCGCTGGCGCGGTTTCCTCGGCGGGAGGTCAGGTAGCGGACCGGTACCGAAGTCCTCACGGATGATCATATTGCGCAGCAAGGTGATGAAGACGCCGGTGTACATGCCGAAGACGGCCACGTTGATCCACCAGGCGATGGTGCCGTTCCAGGAGAAGGCACCGCGATCGAGGATCCAGGCCGGCGAGACGACGACCTCGGTGAGGGCGTTGCAGAGGTTCAGGTAGCCGAACCACCTGGGGAGGACGCGGTTCTTGTCGAGCAGGATCGCGGCCATCCAGATCAGCGAGCCGACGAGGAAGACGCCCATCGTGCCGGAAAACGACAGGAACCCGAAGTCGTAGAGCCAGTGCTGTATCGCGGGGTCCCGGTCGGGCCGCATGGCGCCGACCGTCATCGCCAGGCAGATGAGCAGAAGCCCGGGGACCGCGCTGACCGCGTACAGGATCAGGTAGGAGTAGGCGAAGGCACGGCTGACCGACATCCGCCGGATCGAGTATGTGATCAGCGCGGTGGACGTCATCGAGAGACCACCCAGCGCGAACATCAGGGCGAACCCGACAAGCAGGCCCTGATGGCGGTGCGCGAACCACGCGGTCGCCTGGTCGGCGTCATACCACGGGGGCGCCGGGGGCTGGGTACGTGTGAGCACGAAGAAGACGACCGTGAACACGTTGTAGAAGATGAGAGTCGCGTACCACATAAGCCACAGCTCGCGCTTCGGGTCCCCGCGCCAGGCGAGACGCTTCATGCGGCGGCCTCGGCGGCCTCGGCGGCGGCGCTGTCGCGCCGCAGTGACCGGCCCAGAACGACGGACATCACGACGATCCAGATCGCGATGGCGACGTTCCTGACCCAGAACGACAGGAACCCGTCCCAGGCAAGCACGCCGCTCAGCGTCAGCCCGGCAAACCCGGCCGGCACAAGCGCGGCCGCGACGAGGACATTGAAGTGCGCGACCCACCGCCGGAACACCGGCTCTTCCTGCTCATCGAGATAGATCGCCAGGGCCAGGAAAAGGCTCTGTGCGACGAGAAAAGGAACGCCGCACGTGAACGTGACCCATCCGAGATCGTTGAAAAGCAGCGTGAGGTCGGGCGACCGATCTGGCCGGAACGCCGCCAGCAGCCAGAAGACGGTCGCGGTCAGGAACGTGATGGGGGCGGCTCCCGCGCAACCGATCATGCAGTAGCGCAGGACCGGGGTGCGGTGAGCCATATCGCGCATCCGCTCCACGATCAGCATCAGGATCGGGACCAACGCCACGCAGAACCAGTTGAGAAGGATCATGCTGTAGCGGACGCGGGCGGTGTGGTCGAGATAGAAATCCGCGACCTCCGCGGCCGGCGCCCGCGGAGACATTGGTGGCAGAAATCCAGGGAAGAGGAAGAACGCCGCGACCCAGATAACCGCCACCGCGGGTAATGTCCAGAAGATGATCGTCTCGCCGGTAGTTCGTCGCATGAGGGGCGAGGATAGCCGATCGGCTACTCTACGGTCTAGCCGATCGGCTATCCTGTCGTCCATGGCTTCGACGACGCCGTTCCGCTCGGGCACGCGCCTGGCAGAGATCAGGCACACCCCGGCCCAGGTGCGCGTGATCACCGCCGCGTTCGGGCTCTTCGCCGAGTACGGCGTGGCCGGAACATCGCTGCAGATGATCGCCGACGCGATGGGCGTCACCAAGGCGGCGGTCTACCACCAGTTCAAGACCAAGGACGAGATCGTCATCGCGACCGCCGACCACGAGCTGGTCACCCTCGAGGCGGCCGTCGAGAACGCCGAGGCGGCGCCCAGCCGCGTCGAGGCGCGCCGGGTCCTCCTACTTCAGCTGGTCGATTTCTCCGTGCGCAACCGCGCGCAGGTCCGGGCCTGGCAGGGTGACCCCGCGATGATGCGGGTCCTCGCGAAGCACGAGCCGTTCAGCGGCCTCACCAAGCGCATGTTCGCCCTGCTCGCCGACGACGACAGCGACACCGACTGGAGCATCCCGGCGGCGATGCTCGCCGCCGCCATCACTGCCGTCGGCCAGCCCGCGCTCGCGGCGCTCGACCCAGAGGTCTTGCGGCAGCGGGTCTTCCACTACGCATGCCGCCTGCTCGACCTGCACGACTGAGCCCGACGGCCGGCGCGTGACCTGGACGCCAGCGGGACAGCCTGTCCGACGGCGTTCCGGGCGGAGCCTCACCTGCGCTGCACAGAGAGTGTTCGCGTGCGCACGGCTGAAGCGGCCGTGGAAGGACGACCGCGGCCGGGGCGGGTACTCGCCCAGTCCGCGCGGCCCGGGACGGGATGGTGTCCGCCGGGGCACCGGCCCAAGCGCGGATCGTGTCAGATCAGCATGTCCCCAGGCTTGCCCATCTGCCACACATCGAAAGGCCCGAGGCGAACTGTGGCGGACTGGCCAGCCTATGGACGTGCCCAGATGCCACGTTCCGAGGTCGGAGGCCGCTCCGGCAGCGGCTGGCACCGCGCGGGACGGTCGTCCAGGAGCGTGTCAGGTGCCGACGAGCGCAGGCGCTGGTGGGCTGGGGAACACGTCGGTCCTCGTTGCCTGGGGACTCTGGCTCGATCGGAGACTGAACGCCTGCACTGTGCTGGAGCTCCGATTCGGCTTGCCAATGTGCTGGCGCTCGGGCCGAGGTTGGGAGTGCCGGTGTGTGGCGCGTCGTTGGTCGCGCCGGCGCGGATCGTTGGCTTGCCTCGCCGTTTCGACGACCCCCGCACCGGTGGTGCTATTCGCCGTAGCTGGGCCCGGAGGGCTTGGCGGTGAGGGGTGCGTAGGCGCGGACGAAGAGGGCGACGTTGGCGCGGATGGCGGCGTCCAGGCCCGGGGCGTCGAGGTCCGGGGGCGCGGAGAGGGCGAAGGTGCCGAGTTCGGTCATCTGCCAGGAGGCTCCGGTGACCAGGGTGACGAACTGGCCAGCGGCGCGGGCCGGGTCGTCGATGGACAGCGCGCCGGCGTGGGCGATGCGGGCGAGGCTGCCGATAAGGGCTGGCCATACGGGTGTGGCGACGCGAGAACGCCACAGAGCCAGAAGCTGTGGGTGGCGGGGTGCCTCGGTCTGGACGAGCAGGCGTAGGGACGTGGTGCTCGGACTGGCGTAGACCCTGGTGAGCCGGCGGGCGAGGTCGAGGAGGTAGGCGGCCGCGTCGTCGACACCGTCTATCCGGTTGGGGAAAGCGTCCGTCGCGTCGCGCAGCGCGTCGAGGTTCGCCGAGATCCGCTCGTCGACGACGGCCAGGAAGAGCTTCTCCTTGTCGCCGAAGTGGTTGTAGACGGTCTGGCGGGAGACCGGGGTGGCGGAGGCGATGTCGTCGAGGCTTGTCGCCGCATAGCCCTGCCGCGCGAAGACCTCGAATGCGGTCCTCATGATCGCTTCGCGTTTGGCCAGCCGGCCACGGGCCGGCACGGCGGCGCTCGTACCCGCTGTGTCGGTGGCCACGAGCACACGCTACCCTCATGGACTCATGCGGCTAGAAAGTTAGACATCAGCGTCTAACTAGATGGACTGGTGAGTCTCGTATGGCCGCGGCTGGTATCCCAGCTCGGTGATTCCCTGGCCGCCCACTGCTCCGCTGGGATGGCATGCCCCACCTGCAGCTCGATCGCACGCGTCGCCGGGCACCGGTCCGGGTGATACTTCCGATGTGGTGCCCCGTTCTCGTCACCTGCTGCGGGCCAGGGACCTCGCCGACGGCCGGTATTTCGAAGCGCTCACCGTGGCGGATCTGGCGCGTGCCGCGGGGCTGTCGCCCGCGTACTTCAGCCGGGAGTTCCGGCGGGTGTTCGGCGAGTCGCCGCACCAGTACCTGCTGACCCGCCGCCTGGAGCGGGCGGCGGCGCTGTTGCGCAACACGGACCGTCCCGTGACCGACGTCTGCTTCGACGTCGGGCTCACCAGCGTCGGCTCGTTCACGACCAGCTTCCGCCGGGTGTACGGCGCCACGCCGACGGCGTACCGCGCGAGCTTCCCGCCCGCGCGCCGCCACATCCGGATTCCGGACTGTGTCGCCCGGGCCTACGGCCGGCCCGAACACCGCACGTTTGGAGAAGCCGGCACCTGACCCCGGCGCATAGCGTCGCGCCCAGCCGACGCGTCGACCAGGGGAGTCCGCAGTGATCAAGATAGCCAACGCGCAGTTCTGGGTGCACGACCAGGACGAGGCGGCCGCCTTCTATACGAAGAAGCTCGGCTGGGAGGTGCGCGCGGACGTCAGCATGGCGGAATGGTCGTTCCGCTGGCTCCTCGTCGGGCCGCGCGACCAGCCCGACGTCGGGCTGGTTCTGATGCCCGTCCCCGGGCCGCCGATGATCGACGCGGGCAGCAGTGAGGCGCTCGCGGAGCTGGTCGCCAAGGGCGCCGGCGGCACCCTGTTCCTGGAGACCGACGACTGCCAGGCCGCCTACGACGAGCTGTCCGCCAGGGGCGTCGTCTTCAACGACCCGCCGACACCGCAGCCCTACGGCATCGACACGTCCTTCCGTGACCCGTCGGGCAACAACGTCCGCCTCACCCAGGTCCTCGAGTTCTCCCCGGACCGACACTGAGACGCCGCACGGGGGAGCGAGTGCGGCATCCATGCCACCGGCCGCTTCCTGAGCGCCTCCGACCTCGACTGGTCGTCCGGTGCCGGCCGGCCGCTGCGAGGGCCGGCCGAGGAGCTCGCCCTGGTGCTCAGCGGCCGGAAGCTCCCGAACCCTCGCCTGGTCGGCGACCCTCTTCAGGGCCTAGATCAGGAGTCCTGAGACTCAGAAGTGCTGAGCCCCGGGAGTCCTGAGACTCAGAAGGTCGAAGACCCTGAAGTTCTGAAGACCCAGAAGGTCGGAGACGGCCCGCGGCCCGCGGAAGGAGAGTACGTACTCCTCGCCACTCCTAACGTATAGCGCACCGGGGGGCTTGCGGCAAGACCCGGGTCATGCCGCAGAATCGCTGGCCGAGGCCAGGACCAGCGGAAATGGGAGTCGCTAGGTGCGTGTGTTGTTGTCGAAGTATGGGTCGCGCAGGGACGTCGAACCGCTGGGGCGAGCCGCGGTGCGGTCGCGGGCACTTGTCGCGGGCGGCCTTCGACCGGAGCTGATGGCGTGAATCCCCTCGCTACCAGCGCGTTCGACCTGCCCGACCGCCTCGCCGCGAAGGCCGAGCCGGCGCTGATCGCCGGCGACGAGCAGCACTTCGCGGCCATCGCGGAAAGCCTCGAACAGTCGATCGCCGACCTGTCCGACCGTCTCGATGCCGAGCGTCAGGCGCCCGGCGGCCTGGGCCAGGCGGCGATGGACCGAGACCTGGAGATCCACCGGCTGACCGCTCGCCTGCGCGTCCTGCGTCGCTTCGGTCTCGACCTGTGCCTCGGACGCATCGTCAGCGCGGACAGTCCCGAGCCCGTGTACATCGGGCGGCTTGGCCTCACGGACAGCGCGGGTCGTCGGCTGCTGCTCGACTGGCGGTCCCCAGCCGCCGAGCCGTTCTTCGGAGCGACTCACGCCAACCCGATGGGTCTGGCGAGCCGCCGCAGGTATCGCTGGATCCGCGGCCGGATCAGGGACTACTGGGACGAGGTGTTCACCTCCGACGGGTTCGAGGGGCACGCCGCGCTCGACGACCAGTCCGCCTTCATCGCCAGCCTGGGCAGCAACCGGACGGACCGGATGCGCGACGTGCTCGGCACCATCCAGGCCGACCAGGACGCCATCATCCGCGCGGGATCCCGCGGCGCGCTCGTCGTCGACGGCGGCCCGGGCACGGGGAAGACCGTCGTCGCGCTGCACCGCTCCGCCTACCTGCTCTACTCCGACCCCCGCCTCGGCCACCACCGGGGCGGCGTGCTGTTCGTCGGCCCGCACCAGCCCTACCTGGCCTACGTCGCCGACGTCCTGCCCAGCCTCGGCGAGGAGGGTGCGCAGACCTGCACCCTGCGGGACCTCGTCGCCGAGGGATCCGCGGCGGCGATCGAGACCGACCCGGCCGTGGCCCGCCTGAAGTCGTCCGCGGACCTGGTGAAGGCGATCGAGACGGCCGTCAGGTTCTACGAGGAGCCACCCGCCAAAGGGATGACGGTCACGGCCGACGGGTCCGAGATCTCGCTGAGCGCCGGTGACTGGGCCGAGGCGTTCGAGGCACCCGATCCCGGTACGGCGCACAACGACGCGCGCGACCTGATCCTGGCGGAGCTGCTCACGATCCTGACGGACAAGTACGACGGCGACACCCCGGCGCACCTGCTGCGCAGGTCGCTGCTGCGCAACAGGGAGCTGCTCACGACCCTCAACAACGCGTGGCCGCTGCTCGAGGCGGCCGACCTCGTCGGGGACCTGTGGTCGGTACCTGCCTACCTGCGCAAGTGCGCTCCCTGGCTCACCCCCGACGAGGTGCGGGCCCTGCAGCGCCCGGATGCCCAGGCCTGGACGGTGTCCGACCTGCCGCTCCTGGACGCGGCCCGCCAGCGGCTCGGCGACCCGGAGGCGTCCCGACGCAGGCGTCGGCAGCACGCCGCCGCCGCCGCCGAACGCGAGGGCAGGGCCAGGGTCGTCGACAACCTGATCGACGTCACCGGCGACGAATACGGCGTGGGCCTGGTGACGATGCTTCGCGGCGAGGACTTCCAGGACGCCCTGGTCGACGAGACGGCGCTACCCAGCACCGACCCGGACCTGCTCGCCGGCCCGTTCGCGCACATCGTCGTGGACGAGGCCCAGGAACTGACCGACGCGGAGTGGCAGATGCTGCTGCTGCGCTGCCCGTCCCGGAGCTTCACCATCGTGGGGGACCGTGCCCAGGCCCGGCACGGGTTCACGGAGTCGTGGCAGGAGCGGCTCAGGCGGGTCGGGCTCGACCAGGTGAGGCTGGCCTCCCTGAGCATCAACTACCGGACGCCGGAGGAGGTCATGGCGGAAGCCGAGCCGGTCATCCGGGCCGTGCTCCCGGACGCCAACGTGCCGACCTCCATCCGCGCCGGCGGCATCCCTGTCGCCCACGGATCCACGTCTGATCTGGGCTCGATCCTCGACGCCTGGCTCGCCGCGCATGCCGACGGGATCGCCTGCGTCATCGGCACTGGTGACATCGAGGACGCAACCGTCCGGGCGACGTCCCGCGTCCGGTACCTGCCCCCGGAGCTGTCGAAGGGGCTCGAGTTCGACCTGGTCGTCCTCATCGACCCGCAGGAGTTCGGCGAGGGCATCGAAGGAGCGGTCGACCGCTACGTCGCGATGACCAGGGCGACCCAGCAGCTCGTCATCCTCACGAGTTCCTGACATCAGCTGGGAGCTCGCGGGGGCAGCAGAGCGCGCGCCGCCTCGGCGACGGCCGGCGGCACGAGGTACCAGGATGATGCTCGCGGCCGGCGGACGACCAGAGCTGACGACCAGAGAGGACTACCGAGATGACGACGCTGAGTGTCGTGGTGGGCAACCCGAAGGCCGAGTCGCGGACGCTTGCGGTCGCCGAGGCGCTCGCCGACCGGCTCCGCCCGCTGCTCGGTGCCGAGAAGGGGCTGCGGCTGGACCTCGCCGAGCACGCCGGCGACGTCTTCACCTGGCCGCACCCCGGGCTCGACGCCCTGACCGAGCAGGTGGCCGCAAGCCGCTTCCTCGTCGTCGCGAGCCCCACCTACAAGGCCGCCTACACGGGGCTGCTCAAGGCGTTCCTGGACCGGTACCCCACCGCCGGGCTGCGGGGGGTCACCGCGTTCCCCGTGTTCACCATCGGCTCGCCGGCGCACACGCTCGCGGTCGAGTTCACCCTGCGGCCGCTGCTGGTCGAGCTCGGCGCGAGCGTCCCCACCCAGGGGCTGAGCTTCCCGACGGACGAGCTGCCCCGGCTCGACGAGATCCTCGACGGGTGGCTGGAGCGCAACCGGCCCGCGCTGCCCGCGGTCGGCTCACCCAGCCGCTAGAGGGCCAAAGGGTGTGCGAAAATGATCTTCCTTCGCACACCCGGCGGCCGTTGTCCCCAGGATCACTGACGAGCTGACGCGCGCGCCACAATCGCGGCCGGCCGGGCGCTGGCCAGGGACGATGACGCGGGTGGCTGACGCGGGTGGGCTGGGTCGGGCGCGCTGTCCGGAGCAGGACACGTCGCGACCGGCCCGGCTCGGGGCCGCTAGGGTACCGCCACGAACGTGTACGCATCAGGCGTGGCGACTGGTGCGACAGCGCCGTCGGCGGGACAGCGCCGCCGGTCGGCCAGAGCTAAGGGCGGCGGCAGACGTGGGGCTGATGGACCGGGTCCGCGGCGAGTTCATCGACATCATCGAATGGACCGATGACAGCCGGGACACCATCGTGTGGCGCTTCCCGCGCTACGAGAACGAGATCAAGATGGGCGCCAAGCTCACCGTCCGCGAGTCGCAGGCGGCGGTGTTCGTCAACGAGGGGCAGGTCGCCGACGCCTTCGGGCCGGGCATGTACACCCTCGAGACGCAGAACATGCCCATCCTGTCCACCCTCAAGGGCTGGAAGTACGGGTTCCACTCACCGTTCAAGGCCGAGGTGTACTTCGTCAACACCCGGCAGTTCACCGATCTCAAGTGGGGCACGCAGAACCCGGTCATCGTCCGGGACGCGGAGTTCGGCATGGTCCGGCTGCGGGCGTTCGGCGCCTACTCGATCCGGGTGGTCGACCCGCCGGCGCTGCTGCGCGAGCTCGCCGGCACCGACCCGCAGTTCCGCACCGAGGAGGTCTCCGAGTTCCTGCGCCAGCTCATCGTCGGCCGGCTCGGCAACGCGCTGGCGACCTCCGGGGTGCCGGTTCTGGACATCGCCACCCGCCAGGACGTGATCGGCGCGACGCTCGGCGAGGCGCTGACCAAGGAACTCGCCGCGGTCGGCATCGCGATCCCGAAGTTCGTCATCGAGAACATCTCGCTGCCACCCGAGGTCGAGGAGGCCATCGACAAGCGCAGCCAGATGGGCATTCTCGGGAACCTCAACCAGTACACCCAGTTCCAGACCGCGCAGGCGATCGAGGCGGCCGCGAACAACCAGGGCGGAGCGGGCGAGGGCCTGGGTATCGGCCTCGGCATGGCGCTCGGTCAGCGCGCCGCGGGTGGCATGCCGCAGCCCGGCTACCAGCCCCAGCAGGGATACCCGCCGCCCGGCTACCAGCAGCCGCCGGGCGCGCCGACGCCACCGCCCCTGCCGCAGGCCGCGCAGTGGTTCATCGGTGTCGGCGGCCAGCAGCAGGGCCCGTTCGACGCGGCCGGCCTGGCTCAGCGGGTCGCGGCGGGCGAGCTGCGCCACGACACGCTGGTGTGGAAGGCCGGCATGGCCGCCTGGACGGCCGCCGGCCAGGTGCCCGAGGTCGCGCCGCTGTTCGCCAACGTCCCGCCGCCGCTGCCGCCGCAGGCCTGACGGCGCCGGCCCGGGAGCCAACACGATGACTGAACCGACGTACCAGCAGGCTCCGGTCGCCGCGACGACCTACCCGTGCGGTGGCTGCGGGGCGCGCCTGGAGTTCGCGCCCGGTTCGACCGGCATGCAGTGCCCGTACTGCGGGTTCCGCCAGGAGATCGCCGCGGGCGGCCGGGAGATCCATGAGATCGCGTACGGGGAGCTGGCGACGCTTCCCCGCAAACCCGTCGGCAGCATCGGGGCGTATGTCTTCGTCTGCCAGCGCTGCGCCGCGAGAACCGAGACGAACGAGACCGCCAGCGTCTGCCAGTTCTGCGGGGCGCCACTGGTGATCGACGCGGCGGCGTCCGGGCAGATCGTGCCCGAGGGCGTGCTGCCGTTCGCCCTCGACCGGGCCAAGGTCCGGGATGCGATGCGTTCCTGGGTGAAGTCGCGGTGGTTCGCCCCCTCCGGCCTGAAGAAGGTCAGCGAGACCGAGTCGATGAAGAGCACGTACGTCCCGCACTGGACGTTCGACTCCCAGACGGTCTCCGACTACAGCGGCCAGCGTGGCGAGCACTACTGGGTGACCGAGACATACACGGACAGCGAGGGCAAGACCCAGACGCGCCGTGTACAGCGGACCCGTTGGCACCCGGCGGGTGGCACGGTCAACCGGGCGTTCGACGACGTGCTGGTGCCGGCCAGCGCCGTGCTGCCGCCCAAGAAGGTCGACGACCTCGCGCCGTGGCCGGTCCAGCAGGCACAGCCCTACCAGCCGGAGTTCCTCGCCGGGCATTTCGCGCTGCGCTACGACGTCGAGCCGGAGAACGGCTTCACCGAGGCGCGGGGCAGGATGGCGCCCGTCATCGAACAGGACTGCCGCCACGACATCGGCGGTGACGAGCAGCGGGTCACCTCGGTCAACACCCGACACAACGACGTCACCTTCAAGCTGATGCTGCTGCCGGTGTGGATCGCGACTTTCATCTACGCGGGCAAGAACTGGCAGATCCTCGTCAACGGCCTGACCGGCGAGGTCCACGGCGAGCGCCCGTGGAGCAGGCTGAAGATCGCCCTCGCCGTGATCGCCGTGCTGGTCGTCGTCGCGGTCGTCGTCTACTTCGTGGCCGGCCACGGTCACGGTTCCGGCAGCGCCGGGACGACGTCCGGTTAGCGGCACTCGAACGGCTCGACGCCGCCCGCTCGCGCGCGGCGTCGAGCCACGCTCGGTGCGTAGGTGACCGGGGCGCGTGGATGATCAGGCGGCCGCGACGAACGTCCAGACCTGGGAATCCGGTGTGGGAGACAGCCCGGCCCGGTAGTCGGCGTGCACGGTGACGGCGGTGAAGCCGGCCTCCCGAAGCAGGGCGGCGAACCCATCCAGGTCGTACCGCTGGAGGCTGAGGTTCTGTAGCTCGGTCTCGACCAGCCGGCCGTCGCGCGAGCGCTCATAGCGCAGCCAGCTGGTCACGACACCCTCGTCCGGATGCGCCGCGGGAACGGCGCTGAGCGTCAGCAGGTCGTCGCCGAGACACCAGTGGTTCAGCGGCCCCGGGCGAGTCGCCCGCCCGTTTCGGCCGCCGGTCATGCTTCGGCCGTGGTGGCCACGGCGGTGGCGTGGCGGAGCGCCGCGCGAACGGTCACGGCCGGGTCACCGGCGTGGTACACGCGCTCGCTGGGCTCGATGTTGTCCAGGAACTCCTGGTACCGGACCGCGTAGGAGAGGTGGCCGAGGGGCTCGGCGACGGCCAGCGCGCGGGCCGGGTCGCTGCCGGGCAGCGCCGTCCGCCAGGCCGTCACCCACGTGTCGGTGGCGTGCGCCCGTAGCTGGCGGTCGGCCAGGAAGTCGCGGACGCGCAGGCCGTCCAGGACCGGGTTGCCCAGGTGGCTGTCGGCGAAGTCGAGGATGGTCGTGCGCCGCCCGTCCGATCTCCAGTTTCGCGGGTGCAGGTCGCCGTGCACGACGGTGTCCGGCAGCCCGCAGGCGGCCAGCTGGGCGACCAGGTCTGGCAGGTGCCCGGTGAGTTCCCGGGCGGTGGCCAGCTCGTCGGGAGTGAGCTCGTCGGCCGCCTCGCCGTCGAGCAGTTCGGCGGCCTGGCCGATCAGCGCCGGCATCGTCCGGTCCGGCAGGCTGCGGGGTATCGCCGCCGGGTCGCGGGCCAGCACCGCCTGGGCGTTCACCAGCCGGCTCACCGCCGCGTGGATGGCGACCGGCGACTTCTCCCACGTGTCGGCGCCGGGCGCGTGATCCAGCAACAGGCGGCCGCCGACGGAGTCCGCCGCGATCACATCCGGTACCAGCTCCGCGTCCACCCGCCCAAAGGCGTCGATCACGGCGGCCTCGGGAGCGGCGAACGGGGGAGTGGCCTTCAGCCAGACCGGCCCGCGCGCGGTCGGGAACCGGAACAGCCCCGCCAGGTTCCAGGTTCTGACCTGTTCCGCCGGCCCGCTTGCCGGCCGGCCCGCGGCGCGCAGCGCCGCCCGCGCCCAGTCCAGGATCTCGGCGAGGCCGACCGACGTCGCCCAGTTCGCCCGCAGCGGGACCGGGCGGACCAGCTCGTCTGGGTCGCCCGGCCAGGGCGCGAGCCGCCGGGCCGCGGGCCGGCCGAAGGCCTCGACGTGGTAGCGCACATGCCCGTCCCGGGCGCCGTCACTTCCGTCGACGCCCAGCAGGCGCAGCACCATCACCGGCACGCCGAGCTCCCGGCGCAGCCGGGCGACGACCGGCTCGACGTCGGCCCACCACGGCGTCGCTGCCGGGTAGGGCCCGCAGGTCCCGAGGCAGTCGCCGCCCGCGGTCACCACCGCGCTGAACGTCCGCCCCCGTGTCACCGGCCCAGTGTCACGGCTTCCCGATCATCCGGGCAAAGCATTTTCGGCGCGGTGCCATCCTCCGGCCCATGCCGTGACCGTCCGGCACGGCCGGTGTCGCCGATGCCGCTCGCGCAGCCGTTCGCCCGGCAGGACGTGGCCGGTCGTCGCTTGACGTTATGCAGGCAGATACCTGCATAATTGCGGTGTGGATGCGGACATGGTGTTCAAGGCCCTCGCGGACCCGACGCGGCGTCGCCTGCTCGACGTCCTGCACGAGCGGGCTGGCCTGACTCTCGGCGAGCTCTGCGACGGACTGGAGATGCGCCGCCAGTCGGTCAGTGAGCATCTGGGCCTGCTGGAGGCGGCCGGTCTCGTCACGGTCGTGCGCAGCGGCCGGCGCAGGCTCCACTACCTGAACCCCGTGCCCATCCACGACATCCGGACCCGATGGATCTGGAAGTTCGAGGAGTCCAGCCTGGGCTTTCTCGACCAGGTCAAAGCCCGAGCTCAGGAGATCACGATGATCGAACCGGTTCCCGCCTACGTGTACACGACATACATCCACAGCACGCCCGACGATGTGTGGCGGGCGCTGACGAGCCCGGATCTCACCGGCCGGTTCTGGGGCCACGCCCAGGTCTCCGACTGGGCGGTGGGCAGTCGTGTCGAGCACGTGCGGGTGGACGGCTCGGATGTCGTCGACGCCGTCGGCAGGGTGCTGGAGGTCGCCCCGCCGTTGCGGCTCGTGTTCGGTTTCGACACGCCCACGCGCTTCGACGACCCGACCTTCGAGCCGTCCGTCGTCACCTTCACGATCGAGCCGTACGCGGAGATCGTGCGCCTGACCGTCACCCACACGAACCTGCCCGACGCCGCCGGGCGTGAGTCGATCTCCCTCGGCTGGCCGGCCGTCTTCGCGAACCTCAAGACCCTGCTGGAGACAGGCGACGTCCTCCCACAGGACCCCTGGACGATGCACGCCCCTGACCGCGAGAGGACCATGCAGGGCAACTGAGTCCCTGCCGGCCGGTCATCGTCACCTGGCGAGGCCGGGGAAGCGGTGACCGCCGACCGCGAGGAAGGGGCCGGTGTGGAGGGCCGCCGGCGTCAGGAGCGGAGGGACCTCAGCGGAGCCTCCCAGTCGGGGCTGCCTCCGGTGGTGAGCATGCGGACGAGGTGGAAGGCACGCCTGCTGATGCGCCAGCCGTCGGCGGTGCGGACGAGGACGTCGTCGTAGCTGCCGATGACGTCGATGAAGGCGTTCGGGTCGTCCGGGCGGATCATGAGGACGGCGTGCACATAGGAACGGGCGGTCGCCCGGTCGCCGGCCACGTCGATGACCAGGTTCGACAGCTGGTGACGCGTGTCGCCCATGTCCCGGTGGGCCGCGGTCATGTAGTCCGTGATCGCGTCGGCGCCGGAGAGGCGCAGCCCGTAGTCCGCCTCCACGTCGTCGGTCCAGCAGGTCCGGAACAGCGTCCAGTCCCGCTGGTCGATCCCGGTCGCGTACCGGATCAGCACCTCGCTGATCTGCGCATGATCCTCCCGTAACCCGTCCACCGCCCGCTCTCCTTCGGTTCGTGGCCCGCTCGCCCGGCCAGGTCGTCCACCTCGTCGGCCCACCACACTCCACGTGACACCGCGCCGGTCGCAAGCGATATCGGTGCCCGCGGCGCGAGAACCGCGAGAACCGCGGGAAGCGCCAAAACCGCGAGAACCGCAAGAACCGGCCGTCCCGGCCATGGCCGTCTGGGCACGGCGTGGCCGGGACGGCGGGGGCGCACAGTCAGGGCGTGGTCAGCCGCCGATGGCGGGGAGGACCGGGACGCAGATCAGCGGCCTCGGGTGCTGGGGGTCCAGCGCGTTCTGGACGTGGCGCAGCGCCACCCGGTCATAGGCGACCGAGATGTGGTCGGAGCCGTCGAGGATGCAGCTGTCCTGGAGGGTGATGTTCCGGACGTTCGGGCCGGGCAGGAATGCCGAGGTGTAGGGGGTGACGATCTCGTCGTAGCGAGTCTCGATCACGGTGTAGCGCACGCCGGGCCGGGTGCCGCCGCCGGCGTTGAGGGCGGTGAGGAACGGCGAGCCGGCGATCTGCTGGGTGCACGACTGGCAGATCGACTCTATCGGCCCGGTGAGGCCGAAGACGTCGGCGAGTTTCGTCAGGCCCAGGAGCGTCGTGCCGTGGTTGGACGGCGCGAGCCCGATCAGGGCGTTGACCTTCGCCTCTCCGCCCAGGTTGTTGATGTAGTAGCGGGGCAGCATCCCGCCCTGGGAGTGGCCGACGATGTCGACCTTGGACGCGCCGGTGGCGGCGAGTACCTGGTCGACGAAGGTGGCGAGCTGCGCGGAGCTTTCCTCGATGGGCCTGGTCCCCTGGAGGTAGTCGGTCGGCGAGGCGCCGCCGATGTTCGGGGCGAACACGCAGTAGCCGTCGTTCTTCAGCAGCGGCGACAGTGCCTGCCACTCGTTGGTCTTGTCCGCCAGCGTTCCGTGGACGAGGACGACGGGCCGCGGGTGCGCGGCGCTGGGCCGGCAGGAGAAGTCGTTCGCGCCGGGCGGGTCGGCGTTCGGGTGCGCCAGCGAGATGACGACCGCCGCCGGGAAGTTGTAAATGACCGGGAGGGGTGCCGCGGCCGACGCGGGCGCGGCCGTGGCGACGGCGCCGGTCACCAGGCCGGCCGTCAGCAGGGCTGGCAGCGCGGCGAGCGCGGTGCCGCGGGTTAATCGGTTGCGGAGACGGGTGAGCTGCACGGGACTACCTCCTTGGTGCCGCCGCCGGTCTGCTCCGTGTGCCTGCCGGGCCCGGGCCGGCTGAGATCGGAGAGGGCGGGTGGAGATAGTTACCTACTGGTAGGTAGGCAATGCGACAGAAACGTCGCCGTTACGGCTCGAATCTTGAATGTGGCGGCTGTGCGCGCTATGGACGGTCGTGAGCAGGCAGGGAAACCCGCTGGTCGGCCATCCGCGGGCCTCTCGTCGCGCAACGATCATCAATGGATGGCACTTCAGTTCTGGCACTGAGGTGTCGACCGGCCATCGCCATTGCCCGTGTCCGGGGGTGGCGACCGTGCCGGATCTCGCCGGAATGGCGCGGACGAGGTTTCCTCACCCCCGAGGCCGTCCGTCCGCGGCGGGAAGGCCGGGGCGGATCGGGCCGATCCGTCAGCGGGTGGCACCGGCGACGAGCCAGCGACTGCCGCGGACGCGCAGGCCGAGGGTGGCGGCGCGGGCGGCGAGGTAGCCGCCCGCGAACGCGCCCATGAGGCAGCCGACGCCCGTCGCGCCGCTCGGCCGCCACAGCAGGACCGCTCCCGCCAGCACGGCGAACACGGCCAGGTTGAGCAGACCGGTCCAGGCGAGGTAGCGGTTGTCGCCCGCGCCGATGAGGACGCCGTCGAGCACGAAGACCAGCCCGCTCAGCGGCGCGGTGGCGGCGAGCACCAGTACCGCGGGAACGACCAGTTCGGCGACGTCGGCCGCGTTGGTGAAGGCCGGGCCGATCACCCAGGCCAGGGCCGCGAACACGGCCCCCAGCGCGAGGCCGCCGCCGATCCCCCAGGCGACACAGCGACGCAGCACGACGCGCGCGGCGCCCACATCGCCGGCACCGAGCCGGTCGCCGACGAGCACCTGGGCGGCGACGGCGAGGGCGTCGAGGGCGAAGACCGCGGTGAAGTACAGCGTCATCGCGATCTGGAACGCGGCGAGCTCGTTCGAGCCGAGCGCGGCCGCGACATAGGTGACGAGCAGCAGGGCGGCGCGCAGGCTCGCCGTGCGCAGGAGCAGCCAGAACCCGGTATGCGCGCCGCGCAGCACGCCGACGAGACGGGGAGCGCCGCTCGCCCCGACGCGGCGCGCATGGCGGGCGACCATCACCAGGTAGGCGGCGACCATGCCCCACTGGGCGAGGACCGTGCCCACGGCCGAGCCGGCTATGCCCCAGCCCGCGCCGTAGATGAGGGTGCCGTTGAGTACCGCGTTGGCCGCGAAGCCCGCCCCCGCGACGACGAGCGGGGTGCGGGTGTCCTGCAGGCCGCGCAGCAACCCGGCCGCGGCGTAGACCAGCAGCATCGCCGGCAGGCCGGCCATCGAGATCCGCAGGTAGACGGACGCCTCATGCGCCACCGAGGCGCCTGCCCCGAAGGCGCGCAGCAGCGCCGGGGTCACCCACCAGCCGACGGCGGCCAGGGCCACCCCCAGCGCCGTGGCCAGCCACAGCCCGTCGATGCCCGCGGACACCGCGCCGCGCAGATCGCCGGCGCCGCGCAGCCGGGCGACCGTCGGTGTGGTCGCGTAGGCGAGGAAGACCATGAGCCCTACGGCAGTCTGCAGCACCGACGCCGCGAGGCTCAGGCCGCCGAGGGCGGACGCGCCGAGATGGCCGACCATCGCGGTGTCGGCGAGCAGGAACAGGGGTTCGGCTATCAGCGCGCCGAGCGCCGGGGCGGCGAGCGCGACGATCGCGCGGTCGAGGCTCCGGTCCCCCCGCCCCTCAAGGGAGCCAACGGAGCCTTCCGACGTCACCAGCGCACCTCCGAGGGCCGGCGAGCGTCCAGCCGCAGCGGTGACCGCCGCCGCGTCCGTCGGGCACGCCGCCCGCAAACGTAGCTCCGCCCGCCGGGCCGCTGCCCGTAATGTCCGTCACCCAAGCGACAGCCGGCCGCGGAGGACGAGATCGCCACGGGTGACAAAAAGTGATATCACTTAGTGGGTGCGGTACGGGCAGGGATCTGGCCATACGCCTGATGGAAGGAACCGCGCGATGCCGTTGGGATATCTGGTGGCCGTCGTTCTGATCGGGGGCGCGGTGCTGGTCGCGCTCGCTCCGCCGCGCCGGCCGCCGGGCCTGGCAAGGTGACCTATCTGAGTTCGTGGCGCAGCTGCGCGCCGTGTCGTCGAGCCCTGTCGTCTACGCCGAGCTGCCCGGCGGCCAGCACGCCCTCGACCTGTTCCACTCGCCCCGCTTCGAGGCCGTCGTCGACGGGATCGAGGCGTTCGCCGCCTGGGTGCGGGTGCGCAGGTCGAGCGAGCCGCTGGACCGCGAGACGTCGATCCCTCCGTCGCCGGTCCGCGCCGTGACGGGGCCGGTGGTGTCGGTGACGCGGACAGAGCCGCCGCCGGTCCGGAGCGAGACAGGGCCAGCCACGCCGGAGACGTCGACGGACCCGTCCCCGGTGCGCAGCGTCAGCCGGGCGCCACGCGGAACCGTCAGGGCGTAGTTCACCGCGCACTGGTCGAAGATTCCGCCTCGGCAATGGGCGGTGAGCGCCACGCCGCCGTCCGCGGTCGCCTCGCCGGCGACAGCCGGGGTGCGCAGCGCGTAGTGCTCGGTGTAGGCGACACCTACCTGCGTGTCGTCGCCGGTTACGACGTGGATATCGCCGGCGCTCGTGGTCAGCGTGATCGGCCCGCCGTTCCAGGAGTAGCGCGCGGTGTGGTGCGCGCTGGTCTGGGCCATCAGCCCGACGAAGTCAGCCGCGTTGAAGGACGCGACCGCGAGCACGACCGGGAGGCCGACGGCGAGTACCGCCGCCCTACCGGCGGTCAGCCGCATCGGCGCGCCGCCCGGGTGGCCGGCGCCGGCGAGCGCCTCGCCCCGCCCGTCCCGCCTGCCCTGCCCGGACAGGAGGCCCCGGCTCATCGCCGCGGCCGCCGCGCCGAAGCCGTACGCAAGTGCCAGGCCGACGATGCCCACGACGAGCCCGGCGACGCACAGCAGCCAGGCCGTCGGTGTGTCGGTGACGTGCAGCAGGAAGAGGTTCGCCCGCTGGCCAGGAACGCGGTGCAGCCAGGCGGGCATCGACAGCAGTGCGAGCGACACCCCCCACGCGGACATCGTCAGCGCGAACGACAGCGTCGCGACCACCCACCGGACCAGTAGGTAGGCGACAGCCCGCCAGGTGGTGGCGTCCCGCAGCCGCGCCCTGAACCCGCGCGGCGCCGCCGGCGACGGCCCGAGCTCGACCCCGAGGAAGAGCCCCAGTCTGTGCCGCTCGAACCCGGCCAGGCCACGAGCGACGACGCCGAGCAGCAGGAAGAACGGCAGCGCGAGCCAGATCAGCGGCACCAGGCCGACCGACAGCGCCAGCAACGGCACCGTCACGACAAACCCGACGAGGCCCACCACCAGGTCGACCGGCGGCAGCACGACTCGCAGCCCCAGCCGCAGTAGGCCGCTCCCCCATGGCCGATCATCATCCTCCCGCGGCCAGCCGTCCCATTCCGTCGTCTCCGCGGGGCCGGCGAGGCCAGTCGGTGCCACGTGCGCGTCCACAACGATCACGCTAGGCGGGAGGCGACCGCCATCCCATCCAGCCGCCCCCCGAACCCGAACGGGGCCTAGGCCCACCTCCAGTCGAAATCCCGCCGCCCCGACGACCGACCCCACCCGAAAATCGACTCTTACGTAAGGGTAGATTTGCCTGCACCGGGCTCGACGAAAGCCCGAGGAGTGCGGGCGGGAGGTGCGACCAGGATGGCTGGAGATCGGCGCGGTGCTGGCAAGGCAGCCGGGCCGGCGGGTGACCGGGCACGCACCATGACCAGCCGCACGGACGGCGACGTGGAGCGCGGGCAGATGACCGGCGGGCCTCCACCACTCGTGCCCGGCCTCGCGGGGCGCGGGGCGCTGGTGACCGGGGCCTCCAGCGGGATCGGGCGGGCGATCTCGCTGCGGCTGGCCCGGGACGGCGTCCGGGTGCTGGCGACCGGCCGCAACGAGCAGGCGTTGGAGAGCCTGGCCAAGGAGGCGGACGGCGCCGGCCTCACGCTGGACCACTTTCCCGCCGACCTGACGGACGCGGACGAGCAGACCGGCCTGCTCGACGCGGTCCACGGCAGCCTCGGCGCGGTGTCGGTGCTCGTGCACTCGGCGGGTGCCTACCGGCGCGGCCAGGTGGCGCAGGCACGGGTCACCGATCTGGACCTACAGTTCGCGGTGAACGTCCAAGCTCCCTACGCACTCACCCAGCGGCTGATCCCCGACCTGGTGTGCACCAGCGGCGACGTCGTCTTCGTCAACTCGACCCAGGGCCTCGCCGCGAGCGCTGGCGTCGGCCAGTACGCCGCCACCAAGCACGCCCTGCGCGCCATGGCGGACAGCCTGCGGGCAGAGATGTCCAGCAGCGGGGTCCGGGTATGCAGCATCTACCCCGGCCGCACCGCGACCCCGATGCAGGAGAAGATCTTCCAGGCCGAATACAGAGCCTGGCGGCCGGACTGTCTCCTGCGGCCCGACGACCTCGCCGATATCGTCGCCCACACCCTCGCGCTACCCGCCCGCGCCCAGGTCACCGAACTCACCGTCTGGCCGACCCAGCGCTCCTGAACCGCACGCGCCATGAGGCCGCGATTGGTTCGGACGGCGTGGCCAGTAGAGGTGAAACCGGCGCATCGCCACGCCGCGGCCGTGCCCGGCGCCGAGGCCCTCCTCGCGGACATCCACCCGCGGCCACGCACAGCCGAGATCGCGCTCCGCGACCAGCGACCCCATGCTCCGGTGGGATTTTCGGCGCCCTGGCGTCGAAGATCCCACCGGATCATGAGCCGAGCCGTGATCTGGTGGGATCGTCGGCACCGTTCCGAACGACGGTCACGAGGTTCCCTCTATGCGCGTGGGTCTGGCGACGTCCAGAGCGCGAGGGCGGCGCGGACAAGGCCGGCGTTGTCGGTGGCGGGGCGGCCGGCGGGGTCTGTGACGGTGTCCTCCAGCCCGATGCGGGTCGGAAGGCCGAGACGCCCGGCCAGGGCGATCATCGGCCAGGTGGCCTGGCCCTCGCCGTGCAGCAGCCGGGGGCCGGGTACGTCCAGGGCGTCGAGCCGGGCCAGGACAGCCGTCGCCACGTTCTCGGCGTCGGCCATCGGCACGTTGATGATCTCCACCAGTAGCCGGGCGCACCGGCCGGCGAGCCCCGACACGGCCAGCGCGTCGGCGTCGGCGACCGACCAGACGCCCGCCTCGACATCGATGCCGCACGCCAGCAGCGACCCGGCGACCGCTTCGAAACCGGGTTCGCTCACGTTCACGGACGCGAATCCCGGCCGCTCGGAGACTGGCAGCCCCGCCCAGGTCTCGACGGCCGCCAGCCGAGCCCCCGGGTCACCGCCGGCGATCCACAGTCCGGTGCTGACGCCGACCGGTGTCCCCGGGCAGTGCCCGCGCACGGCGCGCACCGCCGCCCCCACGTGCGCCGCGGCAAGCGACTCGGCGCCGGAGCGGTCACGTGGGTGCAGGTGCACCGCGTCGGCTCCGGCCGTGGCCGCTCCCGCCGCCGCGGCCGCCAGCTCGCCCGGGGTCAGCGGCACCGCCGGATGCTCGGAGCGCCGACGGCTCCCGTTGAGACACGCCTTGATCCGCCGGATTCGCACAGGCGCCATTGTCCAGCCCGGCTGCGCGCGGCCGACCGTTCGCGTCTGAACTCGAAGATCGGATCTTGTCCTTCTCGCGCCCTGGCTGGAAGCCGGCCGCGCACTGCCCGGCTCCCAGGCCGCTCGTCGCCGTGCGCGGCTCAGGCATCGCGGTGCCGAAACGTCCACCAGCCGAGCAGGGACGCCGTGCCCGCGTAGCCCGCGAACACACCGAGCCCGGCCCACGGGCCGATCGGGGCCCCGCCCGCGGGCTCCACGGTGGCGCGGACGGCGAGACCGGCGGTCATCGGCGCCGACCTCTGGATCGCCTCCAGAACGCGCGGCGGGAACGGGACGATCGCGGCGACGGCCGCGGGGACGAGCAGCAACGCGAGGACCGCCGCGACCGTCGCGCCGCTGTGCCGCAGCGCGGTGCCGACGCCCAGGCAGAGCAGCGCGAGCAGGCAGAGATACAGCGCGGTGCCTACGACCGCCCGCGACGTCGCCAGGTCCGCCGGCCCCGGCGGGGTGACCTCGAGCGGCGCGGCCATGCCGCCGCCGGCCAGGACGGCCCGGCCGGCGAGACACGCGCCGGCCATGGCCACCAGGCCGACAGCCGACACAGCCGCCGTGACGACCGCCGCCCGCGCCAGGTAGACCGTCGACCGGCGCGGGCAGGCCGCGAGCGTCACGCGCGCGAGCCCGGTCTCGTACTCGGCGGTCACCGCCGTCACGGCGAACACGACGACCGCCGCCTGGGCCAGGTAGACGCCGGACAGGCTGAGCGCGGTCGGGTCGTCGGCGCACCCGGTCGCCTCCGGCGCGCAGCCGCCAGCCTCGACCGCCGCGGCGACCAGGCAGCTCAGCGCGACGGCCGCCACGACCGTCGCGGCCGCCCAGGCACCGGTGGTCCTGACCGTGCGTATCTTGGTCCACTCGGCGCGCAGTGCGTCTCTCACCCGGCACCGTTCGTCACCCGACGACGACCGTCCGTCCCCGGCCCGTCCGCCCGCGGCGCCGCCGCGGCGCGCGCGGCCGCGGCGGCCTCGCGGCGGGGCCCCGAACCGCCGGTGCGACGCAGCGCCCACAGCGCCAGCCCCAGGGCAAGCGCAGCGTACCCGCACAGCACGCCGAAACCGGCCCACGGGGCGATTGCGGTGTCGAAGCGGTGGCGGGTCTGCTGAATCGCGAGCCCGGCGATCGGGGTGACACGCTGAACCCATCGGGTGGCGTCGACGGACAGTGCCGAGGTGACCAACTGCGGGACGGTTACCAGAGCGATCACGAGCGTGATCGCGCCGGCGGCGCGGCGCAGCAGGACGCCGACCGCGACGCTGAACACGGCGAGCACCGCCAGGAACAACGCCGTGCCGACCACCGCCCGCGCCACCGGGCCGTCGGCCAGCGACCGGTCCGGGTAGGACGGGGGGCCGAAGCCGCGGGCGTGCTGGATTGGCTGGGCGAGCAGGAACGCGCCGACGCTGGCGACCAGCCCGACGGCGAGCACCAGGCCGCCGACCACGACCGCCTTCGCCGCGAGCACCCGCCCGCGCCGGGGGCTGACGAGGAACGTCGTGTGCAGGGTGCCGGTCCTGTACTCGGCGGTCGCGGCCAGCACCCCGAGCGCGACGACGGCGATCAGGCCGATCTGCGCGCCGACGAGGGCGTTGCTGACGACGTCGTCGTCCCCGGACTCGATCCCGCCGATGCCGATCCCGCCGAGGTCGCCGTTCCCGGTCACCGTGACGGTGCCACCCGCCCAGCGGGAGCCGCCGGGCGGGCTGGCGGCGCCGGCGTTGGGCTGCTGGTCCTGGTCCTCGGCGGCGGCCTGCTCGGCGCCGACGTCCGTGTCGCTCCAGCCCGCGGGGCCCGTGCGGCTCGCCGCCCCCGCCGGCGTCACGCTGACCTGGTCGAAGGTCGCCTCGCCGGGTGTGGCCGTCAGGACGATGTGGGTACTGCCGGGGGAAGCCTCGGCCTCCTGGCTCGCCGGTGAGGTGACGAAGAGGCCCACCCGGGCGGTCGCGGGCAGGCCGGCGACGGTGACCGTGCCGACCTTGTCCCAGGTGACGCCGTCGGCCGACTCGTACCCGGTGACCGCCGTGCCGGCGCGGGCGAGCCGCAGCCATCGCGGCGCGCCGCCGTGGGAGCCGGCCAGCTCGGTGTCGAACTCGGCCTGAAGACGGACACCGTGCCCAGGGGTGACCATCAGGGCGGCGTAGGGAGCGCCGCTGGCGGTGTCCCGCGTGATGAGGAGGCCGGCCTTGGCCCACTCGTGGCTCGGCTGCTGGCCGCGCACCCGGGCGGTGATCGTCCCGTCGCCGGTCAGCGGCTGGTGCACGAGATGGAGCTGGTCGACGAAGTGCGGCCCGTCATTGGCGTCGGTTCTGCCTCCGGCCGCGGCGAGCAGGGAGAGGCCGACCGTCAGCGCGACGGCGGCGACGGCCGTGACGACGGTGGCCCGCACCGACCGCAGCTTCGTCCATTCGGCGCGCAGCGCCTGGCCGAATCCGTCCCGCGCGGGCAAGGCGGCCTGCCGGAAGGTGACGCGCTCGTCTCCGGCCGGCTGGGTCGTGGTCATGGCCTTGCCGCCGCGCCCGCGTGGTACTCGGTGGTCTGGTAGGGGGCGGCGTCCCGGGTGAGCTCCATGTAGGCCTCCTCCAACGACGCCCGGTGCTGGGTGATCTCGGAGAACCGCAGCTGGTTCTCGGTGAGCAGGCCGATGACGTGCTCGGCGGCGAGGCCGGTGACCGTGACGGCGTCGCGGTCGACCGCCGCCACCGTCGCGCCGGCGTTCGCGAGCACCGTCATCGCCTCGGACCGCTGCCCGGTGCGCAGCAGCACGCGGCCGCCGGACGCGGCGGCCACCAGGTCGGCGACGCTCGTGTCGGCGAGCAGCCGGCCGCGGCCGATGACGACCAGGTGGTCCGCGGTGTCCTGCAGCTCGCCCATCAGGTGGCTGGACACCAGCACGGCGCGCCCCTCGGCCGCCATCGTCCGCAGCAGGCCGCGGATCCAGCGAACGCCCTCGGGGTCCAGGCCGTTGACCGGCTCGTCGAACAGCAGCGACGGCGGGTCGCCGAGCAGCGCGCCGGCGATCCCGAGCCGCTGGCGCATCCCCAGGGAGAACCCGCCCACCCGCCGCCGGGCGACCGCGCCGAGCCCGACGGTCTCGAGCACCTCGTCGACCCGCTGGGCAGGCAGGCCGTTGTAGCGGACCATCCAGAGCAGGTGGTGGCGAGCGGACCTGCCCGGATGGGCGGCGCCGGCGTCGAGCAGGGCGCCCACGTGGCGCAGCGGGGCGCGCAGCGAGCGGTAGGGCCGGCCGCCCACGAGCGCGTGCCCGGCGTCCGGCGCGTCCAGGCCGAGGATGACACGCATGGTGGTCGACTTGCCTGCGCCGTTCGGCCCGACGAAACCGGTGACCAGGCCGGGGCGGACCGTGAACGACAGGTCGTCGACGGCGGTCACCCGCCCGTATCGCTTGCGCAGCCCGCGAACTTCGATCGTCCCGTTCATGGCTGGGACGCTAGGAGATCGGGAACGGCCTGTCGTCACGCCCAACGGCTCCTTCCAACACCCCCGCCGGGGTGAGAGCCACAGCGGGTGTCCCTCCACGGAGGGATACGCGCCGCGGCCGGTCACGGGCACACTGGGTCGGGTGAGCCGGCAACGCCCGCGGGCCGACCGGGAAGCCGTCTACCGGGTGGCCATGGCCACGCGGCGGGTCGTCGGCGCGCCGGACACGCCGCTCGTCGCCGCCGGGTTCCTCGGCCTGGTCGCGCTGCTGGAGGTCGTGGTACGGGCGGGCTCGTACTCAGACCGCACCACCGCGGACCTGTCGACCGCGATGCTGCTGGGCCTGGGCGCGACGGCGCCCCTGGCGATGGCGCGAAGCCGCCCCGCCACGGCGGCCGCCGTCATCACGGCGGCGACCGCGTTGACCCTGGCCAGCGGCGAGGCGCCGACGATCGCCGGGACACTCGGGCTGCTCACGGCGCTTTTCCTGGTCGGGCTGCGCCGGCGGCGCGGGGTGGCACTGCCGATGCTCGTCCCGTTCGCGCTCGACGCGGTCGTCCCGTTCGGCGACGCGCCGGTTGGTGGCCGCTACCTCGGGGTGACGCTGCTCGCGCTCGCCGCGGTGGCGCTGGGCGGCGGCGCCGCGCGTCGCGAGCGCGCCGAGACGCGCAGCCGCGCCGCGGCCGACAGGGCGGCCCGGGACAGCCTGCTCGCGCACGTCGCCCGGAGTGAGCGCGCCCGCATCGCCCGCGAGCTGCACGACGTCGTCGCGCACCACATCTCCCTGATCGCGGTGCAGGCGGAGACCGCCCGGCTCACCACAGCCGGCCTGCCGGCGGACGGAGCGCGGCAGCTGAGCGCGATCGGGGACACGGCGCGTCAGGCGCTCGCCGAGATGCGCCGGCTGCTGGGCGTGCTGCGCGACGACGCCCAGGACGCCGAGCGGGCCGAGCACCAGACGGCGCACCCGGACGGCGCGGCGCGCGGCGGGGGCGAGGGCCCGGGCCACCGGCCCACCAGGGAGCCACAACCGGGGCTGGAGCAGCTCATCGACCTCATCGATGAGGCGCGGGCCGCCACCGGCGTCAGCACCCGGCTGATCGTGGCGGGCCGGGTCGAGCCGCTCGACCCCGGCGTCGAGCTCACCGCGTACCGGATCGTCCAGGAGGCGTTGACCAACTCCCGGCGGCACGCCGCCGGCGCCCCGGTCGATGTCGAACTGCGCTACAACGACGGCGCGCTGCTCGTGCGAGTCCGCGACGCGGGCCCGGGGCGGCCCTCCAGTGCCCCGGTGACAGCCGGGCACGGGCTCGCGGGGATGCGGGAGCGGGTCGCCATGGTCGGCGGACGGCTACGCGCCGGCCAGTCTTCGACCGAGGGCTTCCTCATTGAAGCGGAGCTGCCGACCGCCGCCGACCGCCTACAGCCGGCGCGGTTCGGATGACGGCCATCCGGGGCACGGGGGCGATCCGCATCGTCGTCGCCGATGACCAGGAGGTCGTCCGGGCGGGCTTCGGCGCGCTGCTGGCCACCCAGCCGGACTTCGAGGTCGTCGGCGGCGCCGCCGATGGCGCGCAGGCGGTCTGGCTCTGCCGGGAGCGCCGCCCGGACGTGGTGCTCATGGACATTCGCATGCCGGTCGAGGACGGGCTCGCCGCGACCAGGCGGATCGTCGCCGAGACCCCGGGCGACGGCGGGCCGTGCATCATCATCCTGACGACATTCGACGTCGACGAGTACATCTACGAGGCGCTTGCCGCCGGTGCCAGCGGCTTCCTGCTCAAGGAAGTGACCGCGGAACGTCTTTTCGACGCGGTGCGGGTGGTGGCCGCCGGGGACGCGCTGCTCGCTCCAGCTGTCACCCGCAGGCTCATCGGCGAGTTCGTCCGCCTGCGGCCCCACCCGCCTGTGCCGTCACCCGCGCTCGCCGCTCTCACTCCGCGGGAGACGGAGATCCTGCGGCTCGTCGCCGAAGGTCTGTCCAACGCCGAGATCGCCGCGCGTCTGTCGCTGTCCGGGGAGACCGTCAAGAGCCACGTCAGCCGCGTCCTGGCCAAGCTCGGCCTGCGCGACCGGGCCCAGGCCGTCGTCGCGGCCTATGAGTCCGGCCTGGTCGTCCCGCGCGCGGCCCGCTGACCGGCCCTTCCTCAGGCCGCGGGCGGCCGGCCGGTGCGCAGGCTGATCATCTGGGTTCGGCCGTCGGCGACCACGCCGAATCCGAACAATTCGTCAGATTCCTGACGAACCGTGCGCCGGTCCCGCCGTGCGGGTCTGGGCTGTGCGGGTCTAGGCCGGGCGGGTCTAGGCCGGGCGGAGGGTGACGGGGATGCCGGAGTAGTGGGCCATGCCGGTGATGGGATCGAGGTCGTTCTTGTCGGTGAGGCGGTTGACGTTCGCGGACTGGTGGCCGTGGGGGATGGAGACGGCGCCGCGCCGGACGGCTGGGTCGACGCGGGCGATGCCGGTGATCTCGCCGTGGGTGGCGCGGATGACCACCGGCTCGCCGTCGCGCACGCCGGCGGTGGCGGCGTCGTCGGGGTGGACGAGGATCTCGGCCTGGTCGCCGAGGAAGTCGAACTGGGAGTTCAGGTGCCGCTTCTGCCGCCGCGGCACGAAGACGAGCGGCGCGGGCTCGGTCAGGGTGGCCAGCTGGTCGACGAGCAGCCGGGGCGCGAGGCGCCAGCCGCCGAGCCGGTCGAGGTGGCGCTCGACCCACGGCGCGGGCAGCTGCCGGTCCGTCTCGGCCCACTGCCGGGTCGTCAGGTCCTCGCCGAACGTGCCCCGGGGGACGACCTTCGCCAGCCTGGCTCCGTCCGTGGCCGCCTCGCCTGACGTGGCCGCGAGGTCATGGCCGAGGCGGCGGCCCAGCTCGGCGAGCACCCACCAGGTGGAGCGCCGGTCGCCGACCGGCCCGACGACCGCGGGCGTGTACTGGGTCGCCACCCGCGGCATCAGGTTGTCCCAGAGCGTGATGTCGGCGCGCTCGAGCTGGTCCTTCGTCGGCAGGACGTGCGTCGACAGCGCGGTCGTCTCGTTCGCGATGATCTCGATCGTCGCGAACACGTCGAGCTTGCGCAGCGCCGGCACCAGCGTCTCGGTGTCCGGGAAGGCGGTCACGAGGTGGCCGCCGAGGTTCAGCACGGCCCGGATGTTGCCGGCCTCGATCTCGTCGGCGAGCACCGCGCACGGCCACTCGCCGAGGAAGGAGTGCGTCTCGGGGCGGCTGCGCGGCCCGGGGCCGAACGAGCCGTCCGCCGGCGAGACCGGCAGCTGCACGTTCTCGAGCCGGCTGGCGAACCCCGGGTGGAACCAGGCGCCGCCCGGCTGGTTCATCGACCCTGTGATGATCATCAGGGCCCATCCGAGCCACTGGGTGACGTTCGCGCTCGCCGACATGGTCACGCCGGTGCCCGTCTCGACGGCGACCCGCTCCGCTCGGCGGACCGCGGCGAGCAGGGCGGCCAGTTCGTCCGCCGGGACGTCGCACACCGCGGCCGTGTGCTCCAGCGTGAAGGGCTCGACCGCGGCGGCGAGCGTGTCGGCGTCGACGCAGCGGCTGTCCAGGACGTCCTGGCGTGCCCCGTCGCGCAGCACTTCGCGGACCAGGTAGGCGAGTACGGCGTGGTCCATCCCGGGACGCGGCGCGAGATGGCCGGTGGCCAGTTTCGCGGTCTCGGTGTGCCGGGGGTCGACGACCCAGATCTCGCCGCGGTCGCGCAGCGCCCTCAGCGTCCCGATCGGGTTGGGCATGGCGACGGTGTGTCCGTGGGACACGACCGGGTTGCTGCCGACGAACAGGACGAACGTCGCCGTCTCGTAGTCGGGCCGGCCGGCGAGCGCCGGCGTGCCGCCGACGAGGTCGGAGATGAGCACCTTCGCCGTGCCGTCGATGGTCAGCGGGCTGAACTTCGCCGGCGTCCCGATGGCCCGGTGCAGGGACTGCGCCACCTTGTAGCCGGCGGCGTCCATCCCGACCCCGCTGCCGAAGAAGATCCCGACGGCCGACGGCCCGTGCTCGTCGATGATCGCCCGTACCCGGGAGCCGAGGTCGTCGAGGCATTCCTCCCAGGTGGTCGGGCGGAGGCCGTCGCCGTCGCGCAGGAGCGGGTGTTCGAGCCGGTCGGGGTGGTGGTGCACGCCGGGAAGCGCCCGGCCCTTCGGGCAGGTGTAGCCGGCGGACATCGGGTGGTCCCGGTCGCCGCGCACCCGTAAGACCTGGTCCCCGGAGGTCTCGACGAGGATCCCGCAGACCGAGGTGCACACCCGGCAGAAGCTGCGAACCGTCCTGGTGGCCGCCGCGCCGGTGCCCGCCGCCCGAGCGCCTGCCGCGTCCGTGACCGCCGTGTCCGTGCCCGTCACGTCGGTACCTGCCACGGCCATACGGTCTCCCACCGGCGTCAGGGGCTCACGCCCCGCTCTTGGCCGGGCCGTCGTCGGCGGAGGCGCACAGCGGCCCCGCAATCCGCGCGGCCCGCCGACTCGATGTCGAAACGGCCTTGCCTCGTGCCGGAAACCGTACTCTCGCGAGGCGAGACGCACAATCCACCTTGGGCGCTGACAAGGGCATTCGGCCGCGCCGGCCGGCCCGCCAGCCGCCGTTTGAGTGGCGGTACCGGCGCGGCTCGGGCATGGCGCGAGCACGCCCAGGTGACCCGGCTCAGGACGCCTTGCGCCGCCTGGCCCGGTGGTGGTCGAGGACCGCGACGGTGGACAGGTCGGGGACGGCGGGCTGATGCGGCCACCGCAGCCAGGTGCCGCAGCCGGCGCACTCCCACAGCGGGCCGTGGCCGGTCGCGAGCAGGACGCTGTGCCGGGCGCACTCCTGGCAGTACCGGACGATCTCCTGCCGGTCCGGGAGCGCCTCCACGCCCACAGCTGACCACACGGCCCGGCGCGGGCGGTCACCCGGACCGATCGCGCGTGTCGACGTTGATGTCTACGTGGGCGTGGCATGGGCGTGGGTGTGGTCGCGGGCGTAGCCGGGCCACGTCGGATGCGGTGCCGGATGTGAGAATCGCGCTGTGGCCGACACGGTGCCGCGTCCGGACGGCCTGCCGGAACGCGTGGAGACGCTGGTCAGGGCGGCGTGGGTGCTCACCGTCGGCCCCGAGGGCGACATCGCCGACGGCGCCGTCCACATCCGCGGCGGCGAGATCGTCGCGGTCGGTGGGTACGACGAGCTGCGGGCCGGGCTCGCCGACGTCCCGGTCGTCGGCGACGGGACGGGGCTGCTGATCCCGGGTCTCGTCAACGCGCACACCCACCTGTCCGAGGCGCTGACGACCGGGATGGGCTCGGAGCTGACGCTGTTCGAATGGGGGGAGCGGATCGTCGGGCCGCTCGGCACGGTCCTGACGGAGGAGGACGCCCGGGAGGGCACCCTGCTGCGCGCCGTGGAGCTGCTGCTGACCGGCGTCACGACCGTCAACGACATGTTCGTGCACAGCAACCGCGACGAGTTCGCGAGCCTCGGCGTCGTCGACGGGCTGGTTCGTGCCGGCCTGCGCGGCGTGGTCTCCTTCGGCGCGGAGGACGCCTACGACCCGGGTGCGCCCTGGGCGGACGTCAAGCGGATCATGGACGAGCAGGACGACCTGGCGGCGGCCGTCGCCCTCGCCGCGGCCCACGGCGCGCCGGTCGGCTTCCGCTACGGCGTCGGCACCCTGCTCGGGCAGAGCGACGAGCTGCTGGAGGCGGGCGTCGACGCCTGCCGCGCCAGGAACTGGGCGGTGCACACCCATCTCGCCGAAGTGCGCGAGGAGCTGGTGGCGGCCAGCGCCCGCTGGGGCCGGCGGACGATCCCGCACGCGCTGCGCCTCGGCATGTTCGAGCGGCCGCTCATCGCCGGCCACGGGGTGTGGGTCACCGAGGCCGACGTCGAGATCCTCGCCGGCAACGGGGCCGCGATCGCCCACAACCCGGTCGCGAACATGATCCTCGGCTCCGGGGTGTGCCCGGTTCCCCGGCTGCGCGCCGCCGGCGTCACCGTCGGGATCGGCACCGACGGCGCCGCCTCCAACGACAGCCAGGACATGCTGCAGGCGGTCAAGATGGCGGCGCTGCTGGCCAAGGTCCACGCCGTCGACCCGGCGGTCCTCGACGCGCCGACCGTGCTGCGGATGGCGACCCTCGACGGCGCCAGGGCGCTGGGCCAGGGCGACCTGGTCGGCAGCCTGGAGCCCGGGAAGCGGGCCGACCTGGTGCTGCTGCAGGACTCGGTCTGCGTCTCGATGCTGCACGACCCGTGCGGCCAGCTCGTCTACGGCGCCTCCCCGCGGGCCGTGCGCGACGTGTGGGTCGACGGGCGCCGCCTCGTCGTCGACCACACCTGCGCCGTGGTCGACGAGCGCGACCAGATCGAGCGCGCCCGCCCGCTCGCGCGCCGCCTCGCCCTCGCCTCCGGCCTCGCCGCCGCTGGTATCTCCCGCCTCGCCGGCCCGCCGGACTGGGCACCGCGCACCCCGGACCGACGCCGTTCGTGGGAGGACCAGGCCGAGCCGGACGAGTGAGCCCGGCTCAGCCCGCCCAAAACCGCGGGCCGCGGGCCGCGTGCTTAGCCCCAGGTCATGAGGTTGCGGCCGAGGCCGCCGCTCGGCGGCGGGACCAGCCCGTAGCTGATCCGGCGCGGGTCGGCGCTGCTCGCACCGGTGGGCTTCGGGCGCAGCGACTCCAGGTCGGTCGGCGACGCGGGGCCCCGCGCGGCGGCTCGCCAGGCCGCGGACTGGTCGGCGTGGCGTCCCAGGAGCGGCGGGCCGTCCGGGTCGGCGGCGGCCATCGGATCGACGAGGTCGTCGGGGCCGACCGGGTCCTCGGTGTCGGTCGGCAGCCGCAGGGGGAGCGGCGCCCGCACCGGCATCGCGCGGCCGCCGCGGATCACGATCGTGCCGCGCAGCACGTCGTCCATGAGCGACTCGTCGCGTGGGGTGGAGGCCGGGCCGGTGACCGCGGCCTGGAGAAACCAGCGCGGCCCGTCGATGCCGACCAGCCGGACAGGGCCGGCCAGGCCGGAGAGGGCCGCCTGGCCGGAGGCGGCGCCGAGGGCGGGGAACGGACCAGGGACGGGGAACGCCACGTCGAGCTCACCAGGAGACTCCGCCGGCGGTGCGTCGGGCAGCACGGCCGGAGCCGTCGGCACGAGCAGCAGCTCGGGGCCGAACCGGCCGTACCCGGCGGCGACCTCGACGGGGCCGCCCACCCACACCGGACCCGTGAGAACAGGCACCGGCGAGGCGGGCATGGCGGGCGCGCGGGGTGGACGCGGGCCGCCTGCCGGGCCGGGCAGCGCGGCCGCCAGCCAGATCTCGGCGCGGATCTCGTCCCAGACCCCGCGGCTCTTCGGCGCCGCCAGCGCCGTGAGCTCCATCATCGACCGGCCGGCGAGCGCGACCACCGCGCTCACCCGCTCGCCGTCGAGGCGCAGCCGGTAGTCGACCCCGTCGAGCAGCGGCACCAGCAGCGCACCCAGATCGAGGCGGCGGACACCGTCGCTCGGTGCCAGGCCGAGGTCGTACGGGCCGCCGGGCGTGAGGTCGTCCACCTCGACCTCGACCAGCCCGCCGTCGTGCGGGCCGAGGCCGGCTCGGAAGGCGCCCGCGCCCGGTCCGGCGCGCCGGGACCACAGGGACCGTACCCATCTCAACACCCGACCGCCCCCTGCCCTGGCAGCCACCCGGTCACCCCGCGGAACAGGCCGGCCGGCCACCCGCCACACGCACGGAACGTGCCCGTCGCCGCGGCGTCTCCACCGACGCTACGTGCCCCCACCCGGCCGGACAACCGGGTTGTGCGTCATCTCCCGTTGGCCTCGGGATGGCGGAGATGTCCGGGTGGGTGTGGGTCTGGGACAAGGAACAGGCAGACTGACGGACGTGGGTGGAACCGACAAGGACGAGCAGATCGCGGTGCGGCTGACGGGCGAGACGGCGGAACTGGTCCGCTCGGCCGCGGAGAGTCTTGGAGCGACGCTGGAGGACTTCGCCGTCGAGGCGATGCGGCGCTATGCCGCCGACGCGATGGCGGACCGCCGGGTGTTCGGCGCCACCGACGCGGCGTGGGAGGAACTGGCCGCGCTGCTCGGCGGGCCGGCACCGGACGAGGCGCCGCGGCTGCGTGACCTGCTCGAGGACGGCCCGGACGAGGAGAGCCGGTGAGTCCTCGCTCCGCGGGGCCGCCGATCAGGCTCACGGCGCAGCACGATGTCCGAGGCTTCCGCAGCGGGCACGACGTCCTCGACAGCTGGCTGCGCCACCATGCCCTGGAGCAGCAAGAGGAGGGCGTGACGACGTTCGTCGTGGCCGACGGCGGCCGGGCCGTCGGCTACTACTGCCTCACCCGCGGCGCGGTCGAGCACGTCCGCGCCGCCGCGCCCCGCCGGTGGGGGCGGCGCGCCGCCGGCCCGGCGGACCCGGTGCCGGCGCTCCTGATCGGCCGGCTCGCGGTCGACGAGACGGTCCAGGGCCGCGGCGTCGGCGCGCGGCTGCTGCGCGACGCGGTCATGCGGGCGGCGACCGTCTACCGGACGGCCGGGACGCCGCTGCTGCTCGCGCACGCCGTCTCGGCTCCGGCCAAGGCCTTCTACCGGCACTTCGGCTTCACCCCCATGCGGCTCGACCACTATGTCGTCGCGCTGGCGCTGCGGCATGCCACCGCGGGGCCGGGGCCGGGGCCGGGGATGCCGTTCCGTGACTGAGCCGGCCGCGGCGCCCGCCGCGGCCGGCAGAACCAGCCCAGCCAGCCCAGCCAGCTCCAAGGGCCCTGAAGGCTCCCGGCTGCGCCGGCTCGGCCGGCTGTTCACCGCCGACCTGCGCCCGCTGCGGGAATCGCCGTCGTTTCGCCGGTTCTGGCTTGGCGAGCTGGTCAGCGCGACCGGCACCCAGGTCGTCGTCACCACGGTGCTGCTGCAGATCTACGCCGACACCGGGTCGAACTTCGCCGTCGGTGCCGTCGGCGCCGTCACCTTCGTCTCGCTGGTGGTCTTCGGGCTCGCCGGCGGCACGATCGCGGACGCCGCCGACCGGCGGGTGCTCGCGCTGCTGACCTCCTCCGGGATGATGCTGGCCTCGTTGGCACTCACCCTGCAGGCGCTGTTCGGCGCACCGGTGTGGGTGCTCTTCATCCTGATCGGCCTGCAGGCGTCGCTGTCCGCGCTGGACTCGCCGATCCGGCGGACCTTCGCCGCCCGGCTGCTCACCCCGGACATGATGCCGGCGGTCGGCGCGCTCGAGGGCTTCTCGATGACGCTCGCGCTCACCGGCGGCCCGCTGCTGGCCGGCCTGCTGGTCTCGACGGTCGGCTTCCGGGCCGCCTACGCCGTCGACGTCGTGTCCTACCTGGGCCTGCTGTGGGCGACCTGGCGGCTGCCGTCGATGCGGCCCGAGGGCGGCGGCACGCGGGCGGGGTTCGCCAGCGTCGTCGACGGGTTCCGGCTGCTATGGCAACGGCCGGTGCTGCTGATGACGTTCCTCGTGGACCTGGACGCCATGATCTTCGGCATGCCGCGGGTGCTGTTCGCCTCGATGGCCGTCGCCCAGTTCCATGGCGGCCCGCGCACCACGGGCGTGCTCTACGCGGCGATGTCCGTCGGCGGCACCCTTGTCGCGGCGACCGGCGGCTGGCTGTCCCGGATACGCCGCCAGGGCCTGGTGGTCGCCGTGGCGATCGCGGTGTGGGGCGTCGCGGTCGCGCTGTTCGGGCTGGCCGGGTCGCTGCCGGTGGCGATCGGCCTGCTGGTCATCGCCGGCGCCGCCGACACGGTGTCCGCGGTGCTGCGGATCACCATTCAGCAGGTCGCCGCGCCCGACTCGGTGCGTGGCCGGATGGCCGGGCTGTTCATGGTGTCGGTGGCCGCCGGGCCGAGCCTCGGCGACCTCGGCCACGGCACGTTCGCCGGCTTCACCTCGCCGGGACTGGCGGCGTTCGTCGGCGGCGCCGCGTGCCTCGTGGGCCTGGTCGTGCTGATCGTGGCCGTGCCGTCGTTCATCCGCTATGACGGTCTGGCGGCGGTCCCGGCGGTCCCGGCGGTCCCGGCGGTCCCGGCGGTCCCGGCGGAATCGGCGGTCCCGGCGGGACCGGCAGTTCCGTCGGAACTGGTCCCGGCGGAGGGCGCTCGCCCCGACAGGCAGGCTCCTTAGCGTCTTATAAAAGATCCTCTTTACCGATATCGGCCCATCGGGTGCCATTGCCTGGCGGCAGCTGCTCGTAATAGGTAGTGCGGGACATCTTGTACGCGTCGCGAGCGCGAGCTCGGACGTCGGCTCCAGCTCGGTGTAAACCTCGCCTGGCGGGGAGCCGCGCGAACACGGGCGTCACGGGATGTCGTTGTCCAAATAGGCCGCCTTAGTTTCCGGCCCGAGGAAACGGGGGAGGTTCTGACTCACCACCGCTACCGCTTCGTCGTGGCGTCACGACGTCTCTGCGCCTGACGTTCGTACACGTATCGAGGCGGCGGCCGCGGGACTCAGATCCTCTACGCGCGGGTTTGCCGCGGCACGCGGCGAGTGCGCGTGTGAATGTGGCCGGCCCGTGGCTCGGGAGAAACGAGGGTGTCGCCAATGGCGAGTATGGCCGGCCGCGGTCGCGCGGCCCAGGACAGCCCAGGATTCGCGGCCCGCGAGGGCCGCGGCATGAAGGGCGCTGATCTCGGAATCATCGGACTGGGGATTCTCGGCCTTATTTTCAGCTTTCTGCCGTGGTTCGGTGTCCGGTACTCCGGATACAACGCGTATGGCCAGGCACAGATCTGGCGCTCCAACCTGAACGCGTGGCAGTCCGGCGCCCTCGCCTGGGTGCCGATCGTGTTGATGCTCATCGCCGCGGCGCTCGCCGCGGCGTACCTACTGAGCCGTGGCAAGATGACGGGGCTCGGCTCGGTCCCGCTGTCGACGGCGATCGCGACGGCCAGCATCGTGGCGCTGGTGCTGATCGTCGTGCGGTGGATCAGCCTGCCGCGCGTGCACGGCAGCTACCTCGGCTACCCCGGCATCTCGTCGGGCGCGCGCTACGGCCTGATCCTCGGCCTGATCACATCGATCCTGATGACGCTGCTCGCCCTGCGTCGCGTCAAGGCGAGCGGCGAGGCCGGCCACGGCCGGGTGGCGGGTCGCGAGCGCGGACCGGCCATGGGCGGCTACACGGGCCGTGGCGCCGAGCGTGGCCGTGCCGTCGACCGTGAGCGCGAGTACTCGGGCGGCGAGTACCCGGGTGGCCGGCGCGTGGGCGGCCAGGACGCCGGCCAGCCGGTTGACCGCGGGGTCGACCGCGGGCGCCAGGAGGGTGGCTACACCGAGCGAGGCGTGGACCAGCCCTATCCGGAGCGCGGTGTCGATCGCGGTGTCGATCGCGGTGTTGATCGTGGTGTCGACCGCGACCAGGGTGACCGGTTCACCGATGACCGCTGGGAGCGCTGACCCGGCACGTCGAACGAGCCTTCGGGCGCGCGCATGGCCTGGCCACTGCGCGCGCCCGCTGGCCTTGGGCGGGGGCCAGCCGCCTGCCCGGCCGCTCGGCGGTCGGCGGGCAAGGCGGACCCCCGCCCTGCCTCAGCCGGCTCCGTCGACCTCGCCGCGGTTCCCGGCGCTGGTCACTCCTGCGAGTCTGGCCGTCCCGTCGCCCCCCGCGCCGGCGACCTCGGCTCGGTCGGGCCCGCCGGCGAGGCCTGGCCGCGGGCCGGCGGGCGCGGCCGGCAGGTCGAGTACCACCAGCAGGCCGCCCGACTCTGCCTCGTCGAGCCTGACCCGGCCGCCGTCGGCCACGACCAGGGCGTGGACGACGGCGAGGCCGAGACCGTGCCCGCGCCGGTCCGCGCGCATCGCGCGCTCGGCCGGGCGCTCGGCGCGGAACCGCTCGAAGGCGCCGGCGCGGGCGGCGGCGGTCATCCCCGGGCCATCGTCCGCGACCGTCAGCCGGATCGTCGGCGCGGCGCCGCTCGCCCGCGCCTGGCCGCCCGCCTCATGAGCCCGGACGGCCCCGAGAACGCCTCCGCGCCGGCCGCTGCCGCCGTTGCCACCACTGCTACCGCCGTTGCCACTGCCGCTGGTGGTGACGGTGTCCGGGCTGGCCAGCGCCGCGCGGACGACGACCCGCCCGCCCGAGGCGGTCGCCTCCAGCGCGTTGGACAGCAGGTTGTCGAGGACCTGCTCCAGATGACCAGGGGTGAGCAGCGCGCGATCGCTGGCCGTCGTCTCGTCGAGCAGCTCGACGTGCGCCGCCGCGGCGACCGCGCACCAGGTCGCGACACGCTCGCGGACCACCCGGTCGACGCGCACCGAAACCCGGACCGACGTCCCGCCGCGGGCCTGGGTGCGCGCCATGGCGAGCAGGCCGTCGACCATCCGGGACAGCCGGTGCACCTCGGCGATCGTCCCGCCCACCTCGCCGGCGGCGGCCGGGTCGTCGGCCAGGTCCTGGCCGAGCAGCTCCAGGCGAAGCCGCATCGCGGTCAGCGGGGTGCGGATCTGGTGGGAGACGTCGGCGAGGAAGGCGCGCTGCCCGTCGACCAGCTCCTCGATCTGCCCGGCCATGGCGTCGAAGCTCGTCGCGAGCTGGCGTACCTCGGCGGGCCCGCCGACGGCCCGGACCCGGGCCGACAGCTCGCCGTCGCCGAGCCTCGCCGCCGCCCGTTCCAGCCGGCGCAGCGGCCGGTTCACCCAGCGGGCGAGCAGCACCGACAGCGCCAGCGCCACCAGGTGCGCCACGCCGAAGCCGACGATCAGCCGGACCCAGCGGTGCTGGATCTGGGCCCTGGTAGCGTTGTCGGACCTGGCCACCACGAGGATCGTGAGCAGGCCGCCCGAGTTGTTCACCGGCGTCACGACGACCTGACGGTGCCCGTTCGCGCCAGATGGCGCGAGCTCGACCCGTCTCTCGCGGGCGGCGGCGATCTGGGCGGCCGTCAGCGGAATCGGCTGGCCCGAGGACGCGGTGAGGCGGCCGTCCGGGCTGTAGAGGGCGAGGTCGTCGTCCGGTCGGACGACCTCGGACTGGCCGTCGCCGGGCTCGCCGTACTCGGAGTAGGCGCCGGAGCCGGCGTCCGCGGACTGGTCGGGCAGCCGGGGCGCGTCCGTGCCCAGCCGGCGCCACTTGACCTCGGCCGCGTAGGCATCGGCGCTGGCCGCGGTTCGCAGGGCGAGCAGGGTCCGGTCGTGCTGGGCGGCGTCCATCCCGAGCGGGATGCACACACAGATCATCAGCAACGCCGTCAGCAGCAGCTGTATGGCCAGGATCCGCTTGCTCACCGCGCGCCGCCCGCCCTCCCCGGCTCGACGGCCGGGTCGGCGAGGCGGAAGCCGACACCGTAGACCGTCTCGATCAGCTCCGGCCGGCCGAGCTTGCGCCGCAGCGACCCCACGTGGACGTCGAGCACCTTCGTCGAGCCGAACCACGGCCCCCACACGGCCTGGAAGATCTCCCGCCGGGTGCGCACCCGGCCCGGATCCGCCGCGAGGAAGGCGAGCAGGTCGAACTCGCGCGCGGTGATGGCGAGGCGCCGCCCGTCCAGCTCAATCCGCCGTGTCCGCCGGTCCACCAGCAGCCCGCCGTGCCGGACCACGTCCCCCGCGCCGCGGGACTCGGCTCCGGCGGCCCCCCTGGCACCCTCGCCGGCTACCGCAGCCTCGGTGGCGTGGCCACCGGTCCTGTTCGAGGCGCCGTGCGCCGTACCGGCATGGCCGTTCGCCGCGCCGGCGGCACCCGCGGCGCGGACGGCGTCGGCACGGGCGGCGTCCGCGAGCGCGGCGACGCGGGCGAAGCGGCGCCGCACGGCGCGGATCCGCGCCAGCAGCTCCTCGAAACCGAACGGCTTGACGAGGTAGTCGTCGCCGCCCAGGTCGAGCGCCTCCACGCGGTCCGACTCGTCGGCGCGCGCGGTCACCACGATCACCGGGATATCGCCGAGCTCCCGGATCCGTCGGCAGACCTCGGTGCCGTCCAGGTCTGGCAGCCCGAGGTCGAGCAGTACGACGTCCGGCGGCTCGTCGCCACCGACGGCCATGAGCGCCGCCGTCGCCGTCGCCACCCGTCGCGCCGCGTAACCGGCCCGCCGCAGCCCGCGTACCAGCTGCGTCCCGACAGCGTCGTCGTCCTCGACGACCAGTACCAGGGCCCCGTCCGCCTCCGGCGCTGCTGACCCGTTCCCCGGCCTGTCGAGGCGCGGCACGCTGCCCGCCGTCATGCCCGCGGCCCGGTCGCGAGATCGAGCTTCGCGAGGCCTTCCGGACTCCATGACCACTCCACGGAGTCGAGTACGTCGGCGATCTCGCGCAGCGGCAGGTCGAGCAGACGGGCCTGGAGAAGCTCATGCACCCGCAGGGGCAGGACGGACTCGATGACGGCCCGCGCGTCCCGTTTCGACAGCGTCGTGCCGTGCGCGTCGCGGACGTGGCCGACCAGGGCCTCCCGCCAGACGTTGCCGATCCGGCCGTGTGCCCGATCGAGCAGGAAGCGCAGCCAGGTGTCCGTGGGCCCGTCGAGCTCGGTCGAGGCGACCGCCGCGAAGGAGAGCACCCAGAGCCGGTGGGCGTCCGGGGTGCCGCCGACGCGCGTCGGCGGCAGGAGGCGCCACTTGGGGGCCGCCTGCCCGAGCACGAGAAAGCCCAACGGCCCCAGCGGCGACGCGTCTGGCGCGCGGCCGCCGGGCAGCGGCATGGTGGCCCGGACGGCGGCGGCGACGGCTGGGTGGTCGGAGTGGACGACCATGGCCACCGCGTCCGCGTTGACGGCCAGCAGCAGCCGGGGCAGCCAGCCGCCGGGGTCCTCCGTGAGATCGGCGGCGACCGTGACCGGCCGGCGCGCCCTGGCCGCCGGCGGCAGGCCCTGCGCGAGCACCGTCGCGAGGCGGACGTGCGCCACCGGCCGGTCCCCGCCGGTCTCCGCCGGGAGCGGCGCCTCCCCGACGAACACCAGCTGGCCAGGGGGCTCCGCCGGGAGCGCGCCCTCGGGCTGACGGTGACGAGGCGTGACCGCCTCCAGTGCCTCCGGTGACAGGGGCCTCCGGAGGTGCGAACGAAGAGCATTTTCGCACCTCCTTTGGCCCTCTAGAGCCGCGGTGACCAGGGCGCGCGCCGCCGGCTCGGGGAGCAGGTCCCGCGGGGCACTTTCCAGCGACGCCCGGCCGCGGCTGTAGATGGCGGTGCCGGCGGTCAGGGGGCCGATGGCGCGGTTGACGTGGCGCCAGGTGTGGCTGGTGGGGCGGCACACGTAGAGATCGGCGCGGGCGCCGACCGCCTCGGCACCGTCGTAGGCGTGGAAGGCGGGCAGCATGGCCTCTAGGGCGAACCCGGCGTCGGAGAGTGCCCGCTGGGTCTTCCAGCCGAGCGTCGGCGTCCGGTCGGAGAAGCCGTAGGCGAGCAGCACCCGGCCGTGGTCGCGGTCGCGCAGCCCCTCGGCGCCGCGGGCGCAGAACAGCGCCACCCCCTCGGGGGTGTAGGGCGGGTCGGTGAAGGCCAGGTCGGCGGACCCGGCCACCGACGGTGGCAGGCCGAACCGCAGGTCGGCGAAGTAGGGCCGCACGTTGAGGCCGCGCGAACGCTCCTGGCCGTACAGGAAGGAGAGCAGCTCGTCGTCGACATCGACGACGGTGACCCGCAGCCCGGGGATGACCGCGGCCGCGGCGAGCGAGGTCAGGTCGTGGTCGCCGACGCAGAGCAGATGCCGGCCGGCGAGGTCATAGGTGGCCGCGAGCCACAGCGCCCGGCGGACCACGGTCTCGGCCGTCGCGGCGACATGGTCCAGGTCAGCGCGGGGCCGGGGTGCCGCGGCGATCAGCTCGCCCATCGTGGCCACCAGGTCCGCATGCGCGCCAAGTGGCCCGGCCAGCGGGTCAGCCGGCCTCGCCGCGGCGAGTCCCGTCTCGGCGAGTCCCGCCGCGTCGACCAGCTCGCGGTAGCCCGCCGCCAGCTCGGGGCGTATTCGAGGCCCGGCCACCGGGTCGTCGTCGACGTCGCCGCCGAGCGCCGCGAGCACCTCCTCGACGGTGCGCCGCGGCAGCCCGGCCGCCCGGACCAGCCGCCCGGCCGCATCGGCACCCCTCGAGCCGCCGCCGGCGGGGCCGCCCCCGCGCGGCGCCGCGTACTCGGCCGCCAGCCGGGCGACCAGCGCCCGCAGGGGCCGCCCAAACGCCCCATAGGCCTCAAGCAGTGCCGCGAGCCGCGCCTGGCCGTCCGTCCCGGGCCGGCCCGCCTGCCCGTTCCGCCCGGTCACATCGGCGGCGCGGGGACTGGCCGGCTCGTCGGTCGGCCACGGGCCGTCGCCGGAAGTCACCATCCCAGCCTGCCACCTCGCCGTCACAAGAAGGACCGTGGGCCGCCCCGCGGCTCCTGGGCGCCGGCTTCTCGTCCGCCTCGCGGGCGGGCGCCGCTCCCGGTGAGAGCCGTGAACCCTCAGGACAGATGGGGTGAACCGGCACGATGGCCACCGGGCCGTCCCGGCGTGAGTCGGGTACCGGACAGGGCCGCGCGACTGTCCTCCGATATCCGCCTTGTCCGTCATGCCCGGGCCGGCGGGGTAGCCGAAATGACTGGAGGAGGCCGGCGAACGGGGCAACTGTGTGATATTGCGGCGCGCGGGGAGGACGATTCGCGCGCGACGGCCGATACTCTCATGGCGTGTGGAGAAGGCTGGACCTCCGCGGTGAGGCACTGACAGCGCTGTCCTCGGCCGAGATCCGTCGGCGGCTGCCGCGCGCCGCGACCGACGTCGACGTGGCGCTCGAGGCGGTCCGGCCGATCTGCGACGACGTCCGCGACCGCGGCGACGCCGCCGTGCTGGACGCCACCGAGCGCTTCGACGGCGTCCGCCCGGCCACGCCGCGCGTACCCGCCGACGCGCTCGCGCGGGCGGCGGACGAGCTGGGCCCGGCGGTGCGCGCGGCGCTCACCGAGGCGATCCGGCGCACCCGGCTGGTCCACCGGGCGCAGCTGCGCGAGCCGGTGACGATCGAGGTCGCGCCAGGCACGACGGTCACCGAGCGGTGGGTCCCGGTAGACCGGGTCGGGCTGTACGTGCCGGGCGGGCGGGTCGCCTACCCGAGCAGCGTGGTGATGAACGTCGTCCCGGCCCAGGAGGCCGGCGTCGGCTCGCTCGCGGTTGTCTCCCCGCCGCAACGTCACCGGGGGCGCAACGACGGCGCGGGTGACCTTTCCGGCCCCGGTGGCACCCCAGGGCCGTGGGACGGCCTGCCGCACCCGGTGGTGCTCGCCGCCTGCCAGCTGCTCGGCGTCGACGAGGTGTACGCGGCCGGCGGCGCGCAGGCGGTCGCGATGCTCGCGTACGGCACCGAGAGCTGCCCCGCCGTCGATGTCGTCACCGGCCCGGGCAACGTCTACGTCGCCGCGGCCAAGCGCCTGCTGCGGGGGGTCGTCGGCATCGACGCCGAGGCCGGCCCGACCGAGATCGCCGTCCTCGCCGACCACACCGCCGACCCGGCGTTCGTCGCCGCCGACCTGATTGCCCAGGCCGAGCACGACCCGATGGCGGCCTGCCTGCTGGTCACCCCGTCCGTCGACCTCGCCGACGCCGTCGAGATCGAGCTCGGCAAGCAGGTGCCGGTCACCCGCCACCGCGAGCGGGTCGAGGAGGCGCTGTCGGGCCAGGGCGCGGTCGCGCTCGTCGACGACGTCGACGCGGGGCTGCGGGTGGTGGACGCCTGGGCCGCCGAGCACCTGCAGATCCAGACCGCCGACCCGGCCGCCGTCGCGGCCCGGGTCCGCCACGCCGGCGCCGTGTTCGTCGGCCCGTACGCGCCCGTGCCGCTCGGCGACTACCTGGCCGGCTCGAACCACGTACTGCCCACCGGCGGGACCGCCCGCCATTCGAGCGGTCTGTCGGTCGCCGCGTTCCAGCGCCAGGTGCACGTCGTGGCGTGCACGCAGGAAGCGCTCGCGGACGTCGCGCCTCACATCGCCGCGCTCGGCGCGGCCGAGGACCTGCTTGCCCACGTCGACGCGGTGGAGGTGCGCTCTCGATGATGAGGCGCTCGGTCAGATTCAGAGACGCTGACGATGCCAGAGGGGCCGGCGGTTCCCGGCCCGCCGCCGGTTCCCGGCCCGCCGCGGCGGTGACCAGATGAGCGAACAGGGCACCGGAGTCTTCGGGAACGGCGCGTCCGGCCGGCCCGTGGTCCGGGTGAGCGCGCGGCGCCCCGACGAGGCGATGACGTCGGCCCGGCCCTGGCGGCCGGTGACGCTCGACGACCTGCCGCTGCGCCACGACCTGCGCGGCCGTTCGCCGTACGGCGCGCCGCAGCTCGACGTCGCGGTGCGGCTGAACACCAACGAGAACCCGCACCGGCCGTCCGCCGAGCTGGTGGACGCACTCGGTAAGGCCGCCACCCTTGCCGCCACCGAGGCCAACCGCTACCCGGAGCGCGAGGCCGAGGCGCTGCGCGCGGACCTCGCCTACTACCTCACCCCGGACGCCGGTTTCGGTGTGCACACCAGCCAGGTGTGGGCGGCGAACGGCTCCAACGAGGTGCTCCAGCAGCTCCTGCAGGCGTTCGGCGGCCCGGGCCGGCGCGCGCTGGGCTTCGAGCCGTCGTACTCGATGCACCGGCTGATCTCGCTCGCCACCGCGACCGAGTGGGTCGCCGAGGACCGGGCCGACGACTACACCCTCGACCCCGTCGCCGCGGCCGACGCGGTGCGCCGCCACCAGCCGTCGGTGGTGTTCCTGTGCTCGCCGAACAATCCGAGCGCGACCGCGCTGCCGCTCGACGTCGTCAAGGCGGTGTGCGCGGCGGCCGAGGAGATCGGCGGCTGCATGGTCATCGTCGACGAGGCGTACGCCGAGTTCCGCCGTGCCGGGGTGCCGAGCGCGCTCACCCTGCTGCCCGAGCAGCCGAAGCTGGTCGTCACCCGGACGATGAGCAAGGCGTTCGCGCTCGCCGGCGCCCGGGTCGGCTACCTGGCGGCCCACCCGGCGGTCGTCGACGCGCTGCAACTGGTCCGGCTGCCCTATCACCTGTCGTCGTTCACCCAGGCGGTGGCGCGCACCGCCCTGGCGCACGCCGACGAGCTGCTCGGAACGGTCGAGGCGGTCAAGGCGCAGCGCGACCGGATCGTCGACGAACTGCCGGCGTTCGGCGTGCGGGTGGTGCCGTCGGACGCGAACTTCGTGCTGTTCGGCCTGTTCCGTGACCAGCACGCGGTCTGGCAGTGCCTGCTCGATCACGGGGTGCTGGTCCGCGACCTGAGCCTGCCCGGCTGGCTGCGGGTCACCGCCGGCCTGCCGAGCGAGATCGACGCCTTCATCGGCGCGCTGCGCTCCGTGCTGGCCGACAGCCCGTCGGCGCTCGAGACAGACCGCCGGCCGGCAGGCAGAGCCCGGACGGGCGGTGGCCTGGACGGGCAAGGCCCGACCCAGGACGCCTGAAACGCAACCAAGAACGCAACGTACCTAGACAGACACAGGAAACCAGGGGATATGGCACCGGCGCGGACCGCCCGGATCGAACGCAAGACGCTGGAGTCGGACGTGCTCGTCGAGCTGGACCTCGACGGCGCGGGCGTGTCCACCGTGGAGACCGGGGTGGGGTTCTTCGACCACATGCTCGCCCAGCTGGGCAAGCACGGCGGCTTCGACCTCACCGTGCGCACCCGGGGCGACCTGCACATCGACGCCCATCACACCGTCGAGGACACCTCTATCGCGTTCGGGGAGGCGCTACGGGCGGCGCTCGGCGACAAGGTCGGCATCCGCCGGTTCGGCGACGCGATGGTGCCGCTCGACGAGGCGCTCGTCCAGGCCGCCGTCGATCTGTCCGGCCGCCCGTACTGCGTGCACGTCGAGCCGGACCTCGCCCCGATGATCGGGACCTACGACACGACGCTCACCCGGCACATCTTCGAGTCGATCACCTCGGCGGCCCGGATCGCGCTGCACGTGCGGGTGTTGTCCGGCCGCAACGCCCACCACGTCGTCGAGGCGCAGTTCAAGGCGGTCGCGCGGGCGATGCGGGACGCGGTCGCGTTCGACGCCCGGGTGTCCGGCGTCCCATCGACCAAGGGCGTCCTTTAGATGGCCGGGAGCCGGCCGAAGGTGGTCGTGCTCGACTACGGGTCGGGCAACCTGCGCTCGGCGCAGCGGGCCGTCGAGCGGGTCGGCGCGGACGTCACCGTGACCGCGGACCTCGCCGCCGCGGCGTCGGCGGACGGGCTGGTCGTGCCCGGCGTCGGCGCGTACGCCGCCTGCATGGCCGGGGTCGAGCGGATCGGCGCCGGCCCGGCGATCCGGGACCGGGTCGCCGCCGGCCGGCCCGTGCTGGGGATCTGCGTCGGCATGCAGATCCTCTACGAGCTCGGCGACGAGCACGGCGTGCGCACCCAGGGGCTCGGGCTGCTGCCGGGCGAGGTCCGCCGGCTCGCCGCGCCGATCCTGCCGCACATGGGCTGGAACACCGTCGCGCCGCCGGCCGGCTCGACGCTGTTCGCCGGCCTGCCGGCGGGGACCCGGTTCTACTTCGTCCATTCCTACGCCGCCAAGGCCGACCCGGGCGCCGGCGACACGGTCACCGAGCACGGCGAGCCGTTCGCCGCCGCCGTCGAACGGGGTCCTCTGTGCGCGACCCAGTTCCACCCGGAGAAGTCCGGCGACGCCGGCGCCGAGGTCCTCACCAACTGGCTGCGGTCTCTCGGCTGACGCCCGCGGTGAGCACCGCCGCGCCGACGCCGGTGGTCACCCGGGCCGCCAACACCGTGGCGGCCGCGGAGCCGGCGGCGACGAGCAGCGCCGCGGCGGCGAGCGGTCCGCGCCTGACCGGCCGCACCCGCCGCACCCGCCGCTGTCGCGCCCGCGGGCCCGTAGGGTGGGCGAGTGACGTTGACGTTGTTGCCCGCGGTGGACGTGGCGGACGGGGTGGCCGTTCGGCTGGTCCAGGGCGCGGCCGGATCGGAGACCTCGTACGGCGACCCGCGCGACGCGGCGCTCGCCTGGCAGCGCGACGGCGCCGAGTGGATCCATCTCGTCGACCTGGACGCCGCCTTCGGCCGCGGCTCCAACCGGGAGCTGATCGCCGAGGTGGTCCGCTCCCTCGACGTCGCGGTCGAGCTGTCCGGCGGGATCCGCGACGACGACTCGCTGGACGCGGCGCTCGCCACCGGCGCGGCCCGGGTGAACGTCGGTACCGCCGCGCTGGAGAACCCGGACTGGGTGCGGCGGGCGATCGACCGGGTCGGCGACCGGATCGCCGTCGGGCTGGACGTGCGCGGCACGACGCTCGCCGCCCGCGGCTGGACGCGCGACGGCGGCGAGTTGTTCGACGTGCTCGCCCGGCTCGACGCCGACGGGTGCGCCCGTTACGTGCTCACCGACGTCCGCCGCGACGGCACGCTCACCGGCCCGAACCTGGAGCTCCTCGCCGCGGTCACCGCCGTCACCGACCGGCCGGTCGTCGCCAGCGGCGGGGTGTCGTCGCTCGCCGACCTGGGGGCGATCGCCACCGTCCCCGGCGTCGAGGGCGCGATCATCGGCAAGGCGCTCTACGCCGGCGCGTTCACCCTCCCGGAGGCGCTCGCCGTCGCCGGCGGCGAGACCGCGGCGGGCGCCCGGCGATGAGCGTCGCGGTCCGCGTCATTCCCTGCCTGGATGTCGACGCCGGCCGGGTGGTCAAGGGCGTCAACTTCACCGGCCTACGCGATGCCGGCGACCCGGTCGAGATGGCCCGCCTCTACGACGCCGAGGGCGCGGACGAGCTGACCTTCCTCGACATCACCGCCTCCAGCGGCAACCGGGAGACGACCTACGACATCGTCCGGCGCACCGCCGAGCAGGTCTTCATCCCGCTCACGGTGGGCGGCGGGGTGCGCGCGGCCGCCGACGTGGACCGGCTGCTGCGCGCCGGGGCGGACAAGGTCGGTATCAACACGGCCGCTGTCGCCCGCCCCGAGCTGCTGCGCGAGTGCGCGCTGCGGTTCGGCAGCCAGTGCGTCGTCCTGTCCGTGGACGCGCGGCGCTCGCCCGGCCAGGACGGGCCGCGCTTCGAGGTGACCACCCACGGCGGCAGGCAGGGCACCGGCATCGACGCCGTCGCCTGGGCGGCGCGCGCGGTCGAGCTCGGTGCCGGCGAGATCCTGCTCAACTCGATGGACGCCGACGGCACCCGCGACGGCTATGACCTCGAGATGATCGCCGCCGTCCGCGCGGAGGTGGACGTCCCGGTGATCGCCAGCGGCGGCGCCGGCGAGCTCGCCGACTTCGCCCCCGCCGTCTCGGCCGGCGCCGACGCCGTACTGGCCGCCAGCGTCTTCCACTTCGGCCACCTCCGGATCGCCGACGTCAAGGAAGCCCTGCGCACCGCCGCCGTCCCCGTTCGTTAAGCCCCGGCCACTTGACGGCCACGGGAGTACTCGGCCTGTTTCAGGTGTTGCAGGGTGGATGTCACGCGCCTGTCACAGGGCTGTAGCGAACAGCGGCCGGGCGCGAGCACATGCGCACGCGCGCTGTCGAGAGGAGTGAGGTGCCCGCACCTGGTGACGCCCCGGACGGACCGCCGAGCCCCGGCGGCCACGTCGACCACCTCAACCCTCCCGGGTTCGCCCAGTCGGCGCGCGCGATCGACGGGACCCGCTCGGTCATCTGGCGCGGGCTGCGGATCCTGTGGCTCGCGGTGCGCGAGGAGCGGCGGCTGTTCGCGCTGTCGGTGTTCGGCAGCGCGCTGTTCGGCCTCGCGACGGTGGCCAGCTCCTACGTCCTCGGCGAGGTGACCCAGCGGGTCATCGTCCCTTCGCTGCGCGACGGGCACGCCGCCTGGGGGAGCGTCGTGTCCGCCGCGTTGCTGGTGTTCGCGGTCGGCGCGACCCGCGCTGTCGGGATGTTCTTCCGCCGGTTTGCGGCCGGTGTGCTGCAGTACCGGATGCAGGCCCACTACCGGCGCCGCGTCACCCGCCAGTACCTGCGGCTGCCGCTGGCCTGGCACCAGCGGCACTCCACCGGCGCGCTGCTGTCGAACGCGAACGCCGACGTCGAGGCGCTGTGGGCGCCGATCGCGCCGTTCCCGTTCGCGGTCGGCGTGGTCGTGATGCTCGCCGCCGCCGTGGGCCTGCTGGTCGCGACCGACCCGCTGCTCGCCGCCGTCGGTTTCGTCGTCTTCCCGCTCGTCGGCGTCCTCAACCTCACCTACTCGCGGCTGGTCTCGCCGCTGTTCGCCCGGGTGCAGGAACTGCGTGCCGAGGTGAGCACGGTCGCGCACGAGTCGTTCGACGGCGCGCTCGTCGTCAAGACCCTCGGCAGGGAGGCCGACGAGACCGCCCGCTTCCGCCGGTCCGCCGAACAGCTGCGAGACGCGATGATCCGCGCGGGCCGGGTCCGCGGGGTCTTCGATCCGCTGATGGAGGCGCTGCCCAACCTCGGCGTGCTCGCCGTGCTCGTGGTCGGCGCGCACCGGATCGGCTCCGGCGACCTGTCGGTCGGTGACCTGGTCCGGGTGGCCTACCTGTTCACGCTGCTCGCCTTCCCGATCCGGGCGATCGGATGGGTGATCAGTGAGATGCCCCGCTCGGTGGTCGGCTGGGGCCGGGTGTCCGCGGTGCTGACCGCCGAGGGCGAGCAGCAGTTCGGCACGGAGCACCTGGCCGGCACCGGCCCGGCCACGCTGCGCCTCGACGGCGTCGGCTACCGGTACCCCGGCCCCGATGGCGCCGCGGGCGGTGCGGAACGGCCCGAGGGCGACGAGGAGGCGGTGCCGGCCGCGGCACTCGCGGATGTCGCCTTCGAGGCGCGCCCAGGCAAGGTGCTCGCGGTCACCGGGCGCACGGGCGCCGGGAAGTCGACGCTGGTGAGCCTGCTCGCCCGCCTCGTCGACCCGGACGAGGGCACCGTCCGGGTCGACGGCGCCGATCTGCGCGACCTCGCCGCGGGTGGGGGGGGCGCCGCCTCCCCGGCACTGCCTCGGGGCCGGGGGCACCGGGGGGGGGCCACGGCGCCGATCTGCGCGACCTCGCCGCGGGCGGGGTGACCTCCGCGGTCGCCCTCGTCGCCCAGCAGGCGTTCCTGTTCGACGACACGGTCCGCGCGAACATCACCCTCGGCCTGGACCTGCCCGACGACACCGTGTGGGACGCGCTGCGCCTCGCGCAGGCGGACCGGTTCGTCGAGGCACTGCCGGGCGGCCTGGACACCGAGGTGGGGGAGCGCGGCACGACCCTGTCCGGCGGCCAGCGCCAGCGGATCGCGCTCGCCCGCGCGCTGGTCCGCCGCCCCCGGCTGCTCGTCCTCGATGACGCGACCTCCAGCGTCGACCCTCGGGTCGAGGCGTCGATCCTCGCCGGCCTGCGTGCGCTCGGCTCGGCGGGGTCATCGACCGTGGTCGTCGTCGCCCACCGGCGGGCGACGATCGCGCTCGCCGACGAGGTCGTCTACCTGGAGAGCGGCCGGGTCGCGGCGCACGGCCGACACGACGAGCTGCTCGTCGGCTCGCCCGGCTACGCCGAGCTGCTCACGGCCTACGAGCGCGCCGCCGCCGACCTCGAGGCGCCGGCCGGGCTGGACGCGCCCAGAGACCTCGGCCTGGACACGGACGACCCCCGCCACGGCGATGCGTTCGACGAGGAGGTTCTGTCATGACAGCCGCCACCCCGCCCGTCAGTGGCGACGAGCGGCCGGCGGCGGACGGACGACCCGTGAGCACGTCGGCCCTTCCCGCGCCGGCCGGCCCGATTCCGCCACAGCGCGGCGCGGCGGCGACCGCTCCGCCCGGCGGTGATGCCGCGGCCGGCGGCGACGCGCCTGACGTGCCCTCGGCGAGGGAGGGGCTGTGGAGCACCGCCCGACGGCTGCGCCGGCTCGCTCCGCAGGCGACGAACGGGATCGGCGTGACGCTGCTGCTCGCCCTGATCGCCACCGTCGGCAAGATTGTCATCCCGCTGACCGTGCAGCAGACGCTCGACCGCGGCGTCACCGGCCCGGACGGCGTCGACCTGGGCCTCGTGCGCACCGCCGTCACGATCGCGGCGGTCGCGATCGTGGTGACGGCGGCCGCCACGTACGTGATGAATGTGCGGCTCTACAAGGTCTCCGAAGGAGCGCTCGCGACGCTGCGGGTGCGCGCGTTCCGGCACATCCACGACCTGTCGATGCTCACCCAGGCGACCCAGGCTCGCGGCGGCCTGACCGCCAGGGTCACCACCGACGTCGATCAGATGTCGCAGTTCCTGCAGTTCGGCGGCGTGATGCTGGTCGTCTCCGTCGGCCAGATGATCGTCGCGACCGTGCTGATGCTGGTCTACTCATGGCCGCTGACGCTGCTGGTCTACGTCTGCTTCGTCCCGATGGTGTTCGCGACCCGTGGCTTCCAGCGCCGGCTGTCCACCCGCTACGCCCTGGTGCGCCGGCGGGTCGGGGACATGCTCGGCGCCGTGTCCGAGTCGGTGGTCGGGGCCCACGTGGTGCGCGCCTACGGCGCCCAGCGGCGCACCGCCACCCGGGTCGACGACACCGTCGAGGCCTACCGCTCGGCGCAGAGCCGGGCGCAGGTGCTGGTCGCCGTCGTGTTCTCGGCGGGCGAGCTGGTCAGCGCGGTCGCGCTCGGCGGTGTGGTACTGCTCGGCGTGAGCCTCGGCGTCGGCGGCCACCTGTCCACCGGCCGGCTGGTGGCGTTCCTGTTCCTGATGACGCTGTTCGTCATGCCGGTGCAGATGCTCACCGAGGTGCTCAACGACGGCGCGAACGCGCTGGCCGGCCTGCGCCGCGTCCTGGACATCCTGGACACCCCGAGCGACGTCCGCGACCCGGCCGAGCTCGACGTCGACGGTGACGCTGGCGGCTCCGGGTCCGGGTCTGGCGGCCGGGACCTGCCGCCCGGCTCGCTCGACGTGACCTTCGACCAGGTCATGTTTCGCTACCGGACTGGCCCGCCGGTCCTGCACGGCATCGACCTGCGGGTCCCGCCCCGCGCCCGGGTCGCCGTCGTCGGCGAGACCGGGTCGGGCAAGACGACGATCGCCAAGCTGCTGACCCGGCTGATGGACCCCACTGAGGGCGAGGTCCGCATCGGCGGTGTGCCACTGACCGAGGTGCGCTTCTCGTCCCTGCGCGGCCGGGTGGTCATGGTGCCGCAGGACGGCTTCCTCTTCGACGCGACGATCGCCGACAACGTCCGCTATGGCCGGCCCAGTGCCACGGACGCGGAGATCACCGCCGCCTTCGGGCGGATCGGCCTCGCCGACTGGCTCGCGGGCCTGCCGGCCGGGGTCCGCACGGCGGTGGGCGAGTCCGGCGGGCTGCTGTCGGCCGGCGAGCGCCAGCTCGTCGCCCTGGCCCGCGCCGAGCTCGCCGGCCCCGACCTGCTCGTCCTCGACGAGGCGACTTCCGCCGTCGACCCGGCGACGGAGGTCCGCATCGGCCAGGCGCTGCTTGAGCTCACCCACGGCCGCACCTCTGTGACGATCGCCCACCGCCTGTCCACCGCCGAGACGGCCGACCTGGTCCTCGTCGTCGACGCAGGCCGCGTCGTCCAGCGCGGCACCCACGCCGACCTCGTCGCCCAGCCCGGCGTCTACCAGCGCCTGCACTCCTCCTGGTCCGCCGGCATCGCCGCCCTGTGACGCGACCGCGCGAACCCGCTCAGTGGGTGGGGGCGCGGCTTTCCTGGACGAGCAGGACGTGGCTGGTGGGCCCGGGGAGCTGGCGCCAGCGGTGGGGGAGGACGCCGGGGTAGTAAAGGGTGTCGCCGGGGCCGAGGGCGAACAGGCCCGCGGCGGCGACGTCCACCTCGATCCGGCCGGCCATCACGAAGACGAACTCGTCGCCGGCGTGGGTGAACGTGTCGCCGAACTCGGTCGGCGCGCCCTCGAAGAGCACCGGGTACATCGCGCGTGCGCCGGACACCAGCGAGCGCGCGATGCCGACCGGGTTCTGCGCCAGGACGCCGCCGCCGGCCCGCACCAGGCTCACCTGGCGTCCGACGGACGTCGCCGCCGCGCCGTCGGCATCGTTGGCGTCACCCTCGGTGTCCATCGACATCAGCTCGAGCTGCGTCGTGCCGAGGGCCTCGGCGATCCTGTGCAGCGAGGCCATGCTCGGCCGGGCGAGGCCCCGTTCCAGCTGGCTGAGGAACGGGTGCGACAGCTCCGCGAGCACCGCGAGCCGCACGAGCGTGAGCCCCCTGCGCCGCCGCAGCGCCCGGATCGACCGCCCGATCTGCTCGCGCACCTCCAGCTCGCTCGCTCCGGCCCGCGCCTGCCGGCCGACCTCTTCCGTACACATGGGCGTCATCGTCCCATTTGTGTCGACGCTTCGGTTCGCGACAAGCCGCCGGGCGGCGGTGCGCCGTCCATCGGGGGGATCCGGATGGCCCATGCTGGCGGATCGTGTCGGCCCATGCCCCGCTGGTCAGACCCAGGCGGCCGCGGCGCGGGCGGCGAGCGCGAGCAGCGCGTGGTCGGTACCGGGCGCGCCGACGAGGGCCAGGCCCACGGCGCGACCGCGTACCCGCGGGAACGGCAGGACGACGACCGGGAGGCCGGCGAGGCCGGCGGCGCAGGTCAGCGTCAGGGTGGCGGCCCGCAGGCGGTCCTTGGCGTCGACGGCGAGGTCGATCGCGGGCGCCGGGCCGCTGGCCGCGGGAATGACCAGCACCGTACCGCCGCCCAGGGCGGCGCCGAACGTCGCGCGGACCTGGGCGCGGACCGCGCGGGCCGTTGCCAGCTCCTCGCCGGTGACGGCCGCCGCCCCGGCGAACCGCGCGGCGATGCCGGGGCCGAGGACGCCGGGGTGGGCGGCGACCCACGCGCCGTGGGCCTGGTTCGCCTCGAAGCCCTGGCCGTGGCGGAAGGCGAGGAACCAGTCGTGGAGCCGGCCGTCCGCGATCGCCGGGACCTGGCGGACCGGTAGGTCGAGGGCCGTGGCGAGCGACGGGACCGCGCCGGCCAGCGCCGCGGCGGTCGCGGGCTCCGCGAGGGCCACGAGGTCGTCGGCGACGAGCAGCGCGGCCGGCGGGGGCAGCGCCGGATCGGCGGGCGGCAGCAGTACCGCGCCGACCTGGGCGAGCGTGGCCGCGTCGCGGGTGAGCCACCCGACGGTGTCGAAGCTCGGCGCGAGCGGAATGACCCCGGTGGCCAGGACCGCGCCGTGTGTCGGCCGGATGCCGAACAGGCCGCAGTAGGACGCGGGCACCCGCACCGAGCCACCGGTGTCGGTGCCGAGGCCGATGTCGGCCAGGCCGAGCGCGACGGCGCTCGCCGGGCCGCTGCTGGAGCCGCCGGGGATGACGCCGGGCGCGGTCGGGTTTGGCGGCGTGCCGTAGTGGACGTTTGTCCCGGACAGGCTGTACGCGAGCTCGTCGGTCTGCGCGATGCCGGCGACGTCGGCGCCGGCCGCGAGCAGCGCGGCCACCGCGGGCGCGTGCTCGGCCGCGGGTGCGGCCTCGGCGAGCCAGGCCGGGTTGCCCGCCCCGGTCCGGTGTCCGGCGACCGCGAACAGGTCCTTCACGGCGACCGTCAGGCGCCGCAGCGGCCCCTCGTCCGCCCCCGCGACGAGCGGTCTCCCGCGTACCCGCCAGACCGCCGCCATGTCGGTCTCGGCCCCGGTCGTGCCCTCCGCGGCGGCCGGGGTGGCTGGGGCGGGTGGCGCGGGTGGCGGCGAGCCGCTGACGTGCGCCGCGGCGACCCGCCAGCGCGGCTGGCCACCCTCACCGGGCTGGGAACCGTCGGGCCGGGACTCGTCGGGAACGGCCACCCAGACCTGGGTCTGCAGGCCGCGGCCGCCGTCGGCGCGGGCGATCTCCGCGACGAGCACCACGCAGGCCGGGCCGTGCGCTTGGACGTGCAGCCGCTCGACCGTGCGCGGCCCGGGCGGCCCGCCCCGGGTGCCTCTGGCCCGGCGGAACTCGCTGATCTCGGCGTGCCCGACGAGCACACCGGCGGCGTCGGCCCGCAGCGTCGCCGGCCCGCCGAGGAACAGCTCGTCCAGCGCGTCCAGGTCGTTGCCGAGCAGCGCCCGCTCGTACCGCCAGAACGCCTCCTCCAGCCCCGCCCGCCAGGCCGGGTCGTCGACGGGCACCCCGGTGCCGTGGGATGCGTCAGGGGACTGGCTGACCGCGTAGAAGCGGACGTCGCGGGACACGGGCAGCTCCTTCGGCCACGGCGACAAGCGGCGGCAGGCCACAACGGCGGCCGGCGACAGCGGTGGCTGCGGCAGACTGTGGCAGGCGACAAACCGCCTCAGTAGACCACCTGGCGTGGCGCGAGGCGGGGCGCGACCGGGCCGCGAGCGGGGCGTAACGGGTGGGTGATGACGTCGAAACACCCGCGCGGCAGTGTTCGTGGCATCAACACCGTGGCGAAGGGAGTGCGATGCGCGTCGGCGTGTTTCTCTTCGGGGCAGTCGAGATGGGTGACACCATCGGCGCCGGCGGCACGGAGCCGACCGCGCGCCGCCACACCCAGGCCGACTTCCTGTCGGCGACGCGCCGCATCCTGGACACCGGGGTGCTCGCCGACGAGCTCGGCTACGACGCGTTCTGGCTGACCGAGCACCACTTCCAGCACGAGGGCTACGAGGTCGTGCCCAACGGCCTGCTGTTCGGCGCGTTCCTCGCCGAGCGGACCCGCCAGATCCGCATCGGCACGATGTTCAACGTCGTCGGCCAGTGGCACCCGCTGCGCCTGGCCGAGGACTTCGCGATGCTGCACAACCTCTCCGGCGGCCGAGGCATCCTCGGTGTCGGCCGGGGCACCGTGCCGCGCGAGATGGAGCCGCTCTCGCTCGGCCGGATGTCGGTCGGCTCCAGCGACAACCCGGACGCGCTGGCCGCCGACACCGTGAACCGCGACGTCACGAACGAGGCGCTCGACCTGCTGCTGACCGCGCTGGACAACGAGACGTTCCGCCACCGCGGCAGCTACTTCCAGGCGCCCCCGCCGGGCATCCCCGACCGCGGCGGCGAGGTGGAGTCGCTCACCCTCATCCCGCGCCCGGCCTACCCGTACGAGGTGTGGCAGGCGATCAGCAGCCCCGGCTCGCTGGCGGCGGTGCCCGCGCGCGGCTTCGGCGGCGTGTTCTGGCTGGCCAGCCGCTCGTTGCTGCGTGCCCGCTGGGACCGCTACGCCGAGGTCTACGCCGACACGCACGGCGGCGCGGCGCTCGCCCCCGGCGAGAAGCGGATGATCGTGCTGAACACCTGCCTGGCCGACACCCGCGAGCGGGCGATGGAGCTCGCGCGCCCCGGCCACGACGAGTTCTGGCGCTTCCTCGGCCCCTATGGCTGGAACCGGGCCTACCTCGGTCCTGACGGCGGCATGCCGCCGGCCGGCTGGGTGCCGACGCTGGAGGACTCCGTCGAGCAGGGCGTGTGGGCGGTCGGTACCGCCGAGGACGTCGCCGAGGCGATCCTGCGGCTGCGCGCCGACCTGGGCGGCCTGGCCGACCTGACGATCTTCCCGACCGGCCCCGGCGAGAGCTACGACGCCACCGACGAGCAGCTGCGCCGCTTCGCGCGGGATGTCCGCCCGCTCCTCGACGCCTCCGAGCCCGTCCCTGCCGGCTCCGTCGCGGCCCAGGCCGCCCCGGCACCGGCCCCGTTTCACCAGGCTCCCCGCACCCGATCATGATCAGTGGATCTGTAGCCAAATCCGAGCCGCGCCCGCGCCGGGGCTCGGATCTCGATACACAACTGGCGATCATGGAGACCGGCCGGAGGTGCCTGACCCCATGACCCCTGACCCGATGACCGTGGACAACCCGGCGGTGCCGCTCGGCCCGACCGCCGTCAACAGCTGGCGGGTCGGCCCGGGCGCGGTGGACCTGCGCCGCCCGGCCCAGCCCGAGCGGGCTCTCACCGTGGCGGCCGTGCCCCAGCGGCTCACCCTCGACCTCGCCCGCACCGCCATCGTCGTGATCGACATGCAGAACGACTTCTGCCACCCCGATGGCTGGCTCGCTGGCATCGGCGTCGACGTCACCCCGGCGCGCGCGCCGATCCCGGTGCTCGCCGAGCTGCTGCCAGCGCTGCGCGCCGCGGGCGTCCCGGTCGTCTGGCTCAACTGGGGCAACCGTCCCGACCGGGCCAACCTGCCGCCGGGCGTCCTGCACGTCTACAACGGCGACGGTGCGGGCACCGGCATCGGCGACCCGCTGCCGAACGGCTCCCCGGTCCTCACCGACGGCGCCTGGGCCGCGGCCGTCGTTGACGAGCTGCCGATCGAACCGGGCGACGTCAAGGTCTCGAAGTACCGGATGAGCGGCTTCTGGGACACCCCGCTGGACACGGTGCTGCGCAACCTGCGGGTCGACACGCTGCTGTTCGCCGGCGTCAACGCCGACCAGTGCGTGCTCGCGACGCTGACCGACGCGGCCTGCGCCGGCTACGACGTCGTCATGGTCGAGGACGCGGTCGCGACGACGTCACCGGAGTTCTGCATGCGGGCGACCGTCTACAACGTCCGCCAGTGCTTCGGTTTCACCGTCACGGCCAGCGACCTGGCCGACGCCCTGAAGGTGCTCGCGTGAGCGCCGCCGCGGCCGTCCCACCGCCCGTGGTCCAGCCGCTGGCCGAGGTGACGGCGCACCGGATCTCGCCCACCGACACCGTCCGGCTCGCCGTGCTCAGCGGCCCGGCGCAGGGCTCGCCGGCCACCGTGGTGTTCGAGATCTGGGAGCCGGGCGGCTCGCAGCCGCCGAACTCGCACCCCGTCTCGACGGAGACCTTCGTCGTGCTCGTCGGCACCGGCCTCGCCCACAGCGACGGGCACACCCGCCCGATCGGCCCCGGCGACGTGCTCGTCCTGCCGCCGGGCTCCGTCCACCGCATCGTCAACACGTCCGGCACCGAGCGCCTCTACACGATCACCGTCATGGCGCCCGACGACGGTTTCGCCGCGCTCATCGAGCGCGGCCCGGTGGCCGGCCTGGACCCCGAGGATCTGGCCGTCCTGCGGGAGAACGCGGCCGGCCGGCAGGCGGGGCCGGAGGGGAGCAGCTGATGGCCGGGGAGCCGACGGCGGGCCAGGACCCCTGGTTCGTCACGCGGAAGCTGCGCGACGGCGTGTGGCTGGTCGCCGAGCCGTGGCACGTCTACTGCTTCCTCATCACCGGCGCCGAACGGGCCGTGCTGGTCGACACGGGCACCGGCATCGCGGACATCTCCGCCCCGGTCCGCCGGGTCACCGGCATGCCGGTGCTCGTCGTCAACTCCCACGCGCACGACGACCACCGCGGCGGAAACGTCTTCTTCGACGAGGTCGCCGCCCACCCGGTCGCCGTCGAACGGCTGGCGCGTCCCGTCCCCGCCGACCGCGTCGGCGCCTATCTGACGGTCGCCGCCGAGCAGCTCGCCGCCTACGAGACGGCGCTTGCACTCGACGACCGCTACTTCCACCTGTTCACCGCCGACAACCGGCCCCGCCCGCTGCCGCCCGGCACGGCCGCCGCCGCGGCCGCCCCGATCGGGACGGGCCCGGCGGCGCGCCCGCTCGCCGACGGCGAGGTGATCGATCTGGGCGGCCGGACGCTGCGCGTCCTGCACAGCCCCGGGCACTCGCCGGACTCGCTGTGCCTGCTGGACGAGCGCGACGGCCTGCTCTTCGTCGGCGACACGCTGATCACCGGCGACTTCTGGGCGCACACCGACGACACCGACCTGGAGGCGTTCGTCACCAGCCTGCGCCGCCTCGATGGCGAGCTCGCCGGCCAGGTCAGCCGGGTCATGCCCGCGCACACCCGCTCCTGCGAGGCCGGGCCGCACCTGCTGCGCGACGCCGCCGACGCGATCGAGGCCGTGCACACCGGCCGCAGCACCGGCGAGCCGGGCCTCGACCTCTACGGCCGCCCCGTGCTACGCCACCGCTTCGCCGAGTTCAACATCCTCCGCCCTGTCGCATAAAGAAGTTCGGTTCGTAACGGTCAATCGTCACGCAACCGGGCTGGCCCGGAGGCGCGCCTCCGCGGAGGCCCGGCCACGAGCGAAGCGACGTGGTTGGGCCGCAGCGGAGGTCGCCGGAGGGCACGTGAGCGGAGGAGGACGGCGCGCGGAGGTCCCGTGGGAGCGAAGCGAGTACGGGGCCGGAGTGCGCCGCCCGCACGGAGCGAACCAGAAACACGGCAGAATGGGCACGGTGAGCGTGACCTCGTCCGGGCTCGATCCCGCGCTGGCCGGGCGGCTGAAGCGGGACGCCGCCGGACTGTTCCCCGCCGTCGTCCAGCAGTACGACACCGGCACCGTGCTGATGGTCGGCTGGATGGATGACGAGGCGCTGCACCGTACGCTGACCACTGGCCGGGCCACCTACTGGAGCCGCAGCCGCCGGGAATACTGGGTCAAGGGCGACACCTCCGGCCATGTCCAGTGGGTGCGCTCGGTCGCGCTCGACTGCGACGGTGACACGGTGCTCGTCCAGGTCGACCAGGTCGGCCCCGCCTGTCACACCGGCTCGCTCAGCTGCTTCGACGGCCGCGCGCTGCCGGCGGCGCACGGCTCACCGGATGGCCCGACGCAGCCGACGGGAGACCCCGATGACGACCGGTGAGATCTCACCCGACCGTGCCGAGTTCCGCGCGCTGGCCGCCAGTTACGCGGTCGTGCCGGTCACCCGCCGGCTGCTCGCCGACGGTGAGACGCCCGTCGGGGTCTACCGCAAGCTCGGCGGCGGGCCGGGCACCTTCCTGCTGGAGTCCGCCGAGCACGGCGGCATGCGGTCCCGTTACTCGATCATCGGCGTGCGCGCGGCGGCGACCCTGACGGAGGTGGACGGCGAGGCCCGCTGGACCGGCGGCACGCCGCCGCCGGGGGTGCCGACCGGCGGCGACCCGCTGGCTGTGCTGCGCGCCGTGGAGCGGGCGCTGCGCGCGCCGCGGCTGCCCGGCACGCCGCCGCTGATGGGCGGGCTCGTCGGCTATCTCTCCTACGACTTCGTGCGCCGCATCGAGCGCCTGCCCGACCACGCCGTCGACGACCTGCGCACACCCGAGCTGCGCCTGCTGCTGTGTACCGACCTCGCCGTGCTCGACCACGCCGACGGCTCGTGCCTGCTCGTCGCCAACGTCTTCACCCGCGCGCCCGGCGCGGACGGCGCGCCGGGCGACGCGCCCGCCGCGGACGGAACCCACCCCACGGTGCCGCTCGACGAGGCGGCGCTGGACTCCGCGTACGACGACGCGGTCGCGCGCCTGGACGTGATGACCGCCGAGCTGCACAAGTGGACCGAGCCGACCGTCGCCGCGACCGGCGCGCTCGCCGCCCTCGACATCGCGCGGTTCACCTCCGCGATGGCCCCCGGCCAGTTCCAGCAGGCGGTGGAGCGCTCGATCGAGGAGATCCGCGCCGGCGAATGCTTCCAGATCGTGGTCTCGCAGCGGTTCGAGCGGGCGACCTCCGCCGGCGCGCTCGACATCTACCGGGTGCTGCGGGCGTCGAACCCGAGCCCGTACATGTACCTGCTGCGCTTCGGCGACTTCGACGTCGTCGGCACGTCCCCCGAGGCGCACGTCAAGGTGACCGGCGACCGGGCGCTGCTGCACCCGATCGCGGGCAGCCGCCCGCGTGGCCACACGCCCGAGGCCGACGCGGAGCTCGCCGCCGAGCTGCTCGCCGACCCGAAGGAACGGGCCGAGCACGTCATGCTCGTCGACCTGGTCCGCAACGACCTGGGCCGGGTCTGCGTGCCGGGGACGGTGCGGGTCGTCGAGTTCGCCACGATCGAGCGCTACTCGCACATCATGCACATCGTCTCGACCGTCATCGGCCAGGTCGCGCCCGAGCACAGCGCCGTCGACGTGCTCGCGGCGACGTTCCCGGCGGGCACCCTGTCCGGGGCGCCGAAGGTACGGGCGATGGAGGTCATCGACGAGCTCGAGCCGACCCGGCGCGGCCTGTACGGCGGCGTCGTCGGCTACCTCGACTTCGGCGGCGACCTGGACACCGCGATCGCGATCCGCACCGCGCTCGTCCGCGACGGCTGGGCGTACGTTCAGGCCGGGGCCGGCATCGTCGCGGACTCGGACCCGGACATGGAGGATCGCGAGAGCCGCACGAAGGCCGCGGTTGTGCTGCGCGCGATCGAGATCGCCGAGTCCCTGCATTCCCCCGGCTGAGGCGGGGCGCTGGGCGCCGGGGCGCTTCGCGCCCTCCGTACGTGATCGGGAGTCCAGTCAGATGAAGCAGAAAACCAGTGTCGACGGGGATGAGGCGACGGTCGGCGCGGCGGCGACCGTGCACGCGGACGCGCAGATGCACGTGCACGACGTCGGCGGCGGCCACCCCACCGGCCGTCCCGCCGGCCGCCGGGCGGGGCTGACTGGCCGTGGGGGTCTGGCCGCCGCCATGATCGCCTGTCTCGTCGGCGCGGCGCTCACGCTGTTCGCCAGCTCCGCGACGTGGGCGCGTACCGAGGTGCGCGACGCGGCGTCGGCCGCCGGCGGCGGTGCGATGAGCACGCCGCTCCCGGTCGCCCTCGGTGGTGGCGACCTCGCGCCCGCGGTGAGCGCGCTCGGCCTGGTGGGCCTGGCCGCGGCGGTCGCGCTGGTGGCGACCAGGGGCGTCGGCCGGCGGGTCGTCGGGGTGCTGGTCGCCCTGGCGGGCGTCGGCGTGATGGTGGTCGCGGCGCGGATCGGCTTCGCCCCCGAGCCGGCCGTGCGCGCGGCGCGCCACGTCGTGGACCTCGCCCCCAGCGGGCATCCAGGGATCGACCGGGTCCGGCTCACGGCCGCGCCGTGGGCGGCGGTGCTCGGGGGCCTCGCGTTCACCGGCGCGGGCGTGCTGGCCGCCGCGCTCGGTCCCCGCTGGCCGGGCATGGGCGGCCGCTACCAGACGAGGACGCGCCGCCCGCTGGACGACTGGGAGGCGATCGAACGCGGCCACGATCCGACAGCCTCGTCGGGCTAGGTCCTGGAACACGCTCTGACGCCCGGATCGTCGCGTTGGACCCTGCGTGCGGGATCGGCCCGGAACAACGAATGATGCGCGGGATGGCGTGTCCGACGATGCGCCGGGCCCGCGGCCGGGCAGGCCGCTCCCCGGTCTCGTCCCACGGCCGGACGCTGTCCGGTCGCTGTGACTTTGCCGTCAACGACCCTGTGGGCTCCCGGCGGATGGGCCCGGGCCCGTCGGCGAGCCCCGAACGTGTGGGATCCCTCGGTGGGGAAGGAAGAGCAACAACGAGACAACGACGCTGCGTGTCTGCCGAGACGACCGCCCATACTGGATATGGCCTGGTCATCCACTGATTGTCAGCGAATGTCCAGTCCTGACAATCGCCGAGCAACTACGGACGGTCAAGGCTTCGACGCGGCGATGGGGGGCCATGTGCGTTCCCGGTGGGTGGGCCTACCATCGGCGCCATGGCAGCGAGAGCCAGAGGAGCCCGGCTGTGACCGTCCTCGACGAGATCATCGCCGGTGTCCGTGCCGACTTGGCCGAGCGCGAGGCGCGCACCCCGCTCGACCTGCTCAAGCAGCGGGTCGAGAAGGTTCCCGACCCGCGCGACGCCTTGGCGGTGCTGCGCGCCCGCCGCGTCGCCGTGATCGCGGAGGTGAAGCGGCGCAGCCCGTCGAAGGGCGAGCTCGCCGGCATTCCCGACCCCGGTGCGCTTGCCGGCGTCTACGAGTCGGCCGGCGCCGCCGCCGTCAGCGTGCTCACCGAGCGGCGCCGCTTCGGCGGGTCGCTGGCCGACCTGGACGCCGTCCGCGTAGCTGTCGACGTGCCCGTCCTGCGCAAGGACTTCATCGTTTCGCCGTACCAGGTCTGGGAGGCGCGGGCGCACGGCGCGGACATCGTGCTGCTGATCGTCGCGGCGCTCGACCAGCCCCGGCTCGTGGGCCTGCTCGAGCGGATCGAGTCGCTCGGCATGACCGCGCTGGTCGAGGTCCACGACGAGGCCGAGACGGTGCGCGCGCTCGACGCCGGCGCCAGGCTCGTCGGCGTCAACGCCCGTGACCTCAAGACGCTGGAGATCAGGCGCGACACGTTCGCCCGGCTGGCCCCGCTGGTGCCGCCCGGCGTCCTGAAGGTCGCCGAGTCCGGCATCCGGGGCCCGCACGACCTGCTCGCCTATGCCGAGGCCGGCGCCGACGCGGTGCTGGTCGGGGAGGCGGCGGTCAGCGGCTCGGACCCGCGCCAGACCGTGGCCGACCTCGTCGCCGCGGGCGCCCACCCGGCAACCAAAGTCGGCCGCTAGGACGTGCCCCAACCGCCCACCACCGTTTCCCGCCCCGAGCCACCCGCGCACCGCTGAACTGCTATGGCCCTCGAAACTGCTATGGCCCTCGAACCCAACCCGGCCACCCACCCTGGGATGGGGTCAGCGTGACGTAACCCTGAGGGGTGACGGCGCCTTTAGCGCAGCGTCAACGCAACCGCCATCCCGACCCGAGACCGGCCTGGCCACCGTCCTGTACACAGGCCCGGTACCAGCGCCGGAGGGCGCCCTGACGCCCGACACGGGGCGGGGACGTCCAGTCACCCGCCCCGATAGAGTCGGGGCGTGAGCGCTAGCAGTGCCGGGGCTACCGGTACCACCGTCCCGCCTGTCCCGCCGTCCCTGGACGCGGAGCCCGGCGCGTGGGAGAGCGTGCCGGACGCGCTGGGGCACTTCGGGCCGTTCGGCGGGCGGTTCGTGCCCGAGGCGCTGATGGCCGCCCTCGACGAGCTGTCCGCCGCCTACGAGCAGGCGCGCGCGGACCCGGCCTTCGTCGCCGAGCTCGACGGCCTGCTCGCCAGCTACGCCGGCCGGCCGACCCCGGTCACCGAGGCGCTCCGGCTCGCCGAGCACATCGGCGGCGCCCGGCTGCTGCTCAAGCGCGAGGACCTCGCGCACACCGGGTCCCATAAGATCAACAATGTTCTCGGCCAGTGCCTGCTGACGAGGCGCATGGGCAAGACCCGAGTGATCGCCGAGACCGGCGCGGGCCAGCACGGCGTCGCGACCGCGACCGCCTGCGCGCTGCTCGGCCTGGAGTGCGTCGTCTACATGGGCGAGGAGGACACTCGCCGCCAGGCGCTCAACGTCGCCCGGATGCGCCTGCTCGGCGCCGAGGTCATCCCGGTCACCTCCGGCAGCCGGACGCTCAAGGACGCCATCAACGAGGCCCTGCGCGACTGGGTCGCCACCGTCGAGCGCACCCACTACTGCATCGGTTCGGTGATGGGCCCGCACCCGTTCCCGATGCTGGTGCGCGACTTCCAGCGGATCATCGGCGTCGAGGCCCGCGAGCAGGTGCTGGCGCTCACCGGGAAGCTCCCGGACGCGGTCGTCGCCTGCGTCGGCGGCGGCTCGAACGCCATGGGGATCTTCCACCGCTTCATCCCGGACGCCTCCGTCCGGCTGATCGGCTGCGAGGCCGGCGGCGACGGCCTCGCCACCGGCCGGCACGCGGCCGCGATCGCCGGCGGCTCTTCCGGCGTGCTGCACGGCATGCGGTCGTACTTCCTGCAGGATGACGACGGCCAGACGAAGGTCTCGCACTCGATCTCCGCCGGCCTCGACTACCCGGGCATCGGGCCGGAACACTCCTGGCTGCACGACACCGGCCGGGCCTCCTACCGCGTCGTCGACGACGCGGCGGCGATGGACGCGCTCGCCCTGGTCGCGAAGACGGAGGGGATCCTGGTCGCGATCGAGAGCGCGCACGCGTTCGCCGGCGCGTTCGACGTCGCCCGCGAGCTCGGCCCGGACGCGACGGTGCTGATCAGCTGCTCGGGGCGGGGCGACAAGGACGTCGACACGGCGGCGCGCTGGTTCGGCGTGCTCCCCGCCGACGGCGGCGAGCCCGCCCACGGCTGACCCGGGGCTGGCGCCAGCGGGGCGGCGGCACGGGCGGGTAACCGTCAGATGACGGCGCCGCTCCGGCGATACGTGCGGGAAATCACGGTGACACGACAGAACGAACCCGGGGCTCGCCAGGCCGGTGCCGGCGAGCGACCGGCGACGGGCGCCCTGACAGACAGCTCCGACAGACACCCCGACAGACACCCCGACAAGCACCCCGACAAGCACCCCGACAAGCATGCGGACACGGACGGCCCGAGCCGGCCGGGAGACGGACAGCAGGTGCAGGCACAGGGCACGCGCGGGCGGCTCGCGGACACGTTCGCGGCGGCGCGCAAGGAGGGCCGCTCGGTCCTGGTCGGCTACCTGCCGGCCGGCTACCCGACGGTGGACGGCGGCATCGCGGCGATGCGCGCCATGGTCGAGGCCGGCGTGGACGTGGTCGAGGTCGGCCTGCCGTACTCGGACCCGACGATCGACGGCCCGGTCATCCAGGAGGCCGTCGACGCCGCGCTGCGCGGCGGGGTCACCACCGCCGACGTGCTGCGCACCGTCGAGGCGGTCGCCGAGACCGGCGCGCCCGCCCTCGTCATGACCTACTGGAATCCGGTGGAGCGCTACGGCGTCGAGCGCTTCGCCGCCGATCTCGCCGCCGCGGGCGGCGCCGGGACCATCACCCCCGACCTGCCGCCGGAGGAGGCCGGTCCATGGCTCGCCGCCGCCGGTGCGCGCGATCTTGACTCGGTGTTCCTGGTCGCGCCGAGCTCGACCGACGAGCGGATCCGGATGGTGACCGAGATCACGGGCGGCTTCGTCTACGCCGCGTCGCTCATGGGCGTGACGGGTGCCCGCCAGTCGGTCGGCGCCGCGGCCGAGGGCCTGGTCAAGCGGGTCCGTGCGGTGACCGACCTGCCGGTGTCGGTTGGACTGGGCGTGCGTGACGGCGGTCAGGCGGCGACCGTCGCCGCCTTCGCGGACGGCGTGATCGTCGGCTCGGCCCTCGTCGGCGCCCTGCTCGCCGCCGAGCGCTCGGGCAGCGGGCTCTCGGCCGGCCTGGACGGCATCCGGACGCTCACCGCCGAGCTCGCCGCCGGCGTCCGCCGCCCCGCGTAGCAGAAGTGACGCCTGTCACAATTTCTGGTCGGTTGTGCCGTAGAGTTTAGCCACTTTTACTCTGCGTAGATTTTCTTGGGCCAAAGTTGCCCGCGGGGTCCCCGCCGATTGGCTGCCGGGCATGCGGACGGGGGCCGAACCTACGGAAGCCAATTGGTGGGGGAGTAGGGCGGCGCGGTGTCGCTGGGTAGCCTTGCGCCGTGGTACTAGCCGCGATTCCCAGCCCATCCCGAGGCGTCATCCACCTCGGGCCGCTGCCGCTGCGCGCCTACGCCTTTATGATCATCATTGGCGTCGTCGTCGCGGTCTGGCTGACGGGGCGGCGGCTGCGCGCCCGCGGTGCCGACCCGAACCTCGCGGGTGACGCCGGTGTGTGGGCGGTGCTGTTCGGCATCATCGGCGCCAGGCTCTACCACGTCATCACCAGCCCCGACGCGTACTTCGGGGCGGACGGGCACGTCGCCGACGTCCTGAAGGTGTGGAACGGCGGCCTGGGGATCTGGGGTGCGGTCGCCGGCGGCGCGCTCGGGGTCTGGCTCAAGACGAGGCGTTCGGGCGTCTCGTTCCTGCTGTTCGCCGACGCGGCCGTGCCCGGCATCGTCCTCGCCCAGGCGATCGGCCGGTGGGGCAACTACTTCAACCAGGAGCTGTTCGGCCGGCCCAGCACCCTGCCGTGGGCGCTGAAGATCGACGCCGCGCACCGGCCGTCCGGGTATGAGCAGTTCGCGACGTTCCACCCGACATTCCTGTACGAGTCGCTGTGGTGCCTGGGCGTCGCCCTCGTCCTGCTCCTCGTCGACCGGCTTCACCGCCTCGGCCGCGGCCGCCTGCTCGCGCTCTACATCATGCTGTACACCGTCGGCCGGTCCTGGATCGAGGCGCTGCGCATCGACGATGCGAAACACATCGCCGGCCTGCGGCTCAACGACTGGGTCAGCGCCGTCGTCTTCGTCGGCGCCCTCGTGATGTTCATCCTCCTGCGCAAGCCGGCGGACCGCGCCGGCGAGCAGCCCGCGGGGGCCACCGCCGGCGAGACGGCCGAGACGGGTGAGACCAGCGAGACCGGCGGCGCCGCGGCCCCGGCCGAGCAGAACTCGACGACGGACGCCAAGCCGACGGAGACGGCGGCGGGCGCCGCGGCGGAGCCCGCGGACCTGACGCCAGCGGACGCGGCATCGGCGGACCTGACGCCAGCGGACGCGGCATCGGCGGACGGGACGCCATCGGAGCCGAAGCCGGTGGAGACGACGCCCGTGGACACCGCCGCGCCGGCGGCCGTCCCCGCGCCGGCCACTGTCCCCGCCCCGGCCAGCGCGGACTCCGCGCAGAAGGGCGAGGTCGTCACGGCCGGCGCCGTCGCCGCGCGGGTCGGCCTGGACAAGGCGAGCGGCGTCGCGGCGGCCGGCGACGGCGACGGCAGCCCCGCTGGCGGTGGCCCGCGCGATGCCTGACCCCCACCCGGGGCCGCCCTCGGGCGGCTCCGGGCCGGACGCCGCCCGAGGCAGAGGGGACGCTGCCAGAGGCAGAGGGGAGGGCCCTCCCGCGCGGGAGGGGGCCCGGTGGGGCCACCAGCACCGGGACACGCATCGCGACATCTCCGGTGGCTGGCTGCGCCCGGCGGTGTTCGGCGTGATGGACGGGCTGGTCAGCAACGTCGCGCTGCTCTCCGGCTTCGCGGGTGGCGACTCGTCGCGGTCGACGGCGGTGCTCGCCGGGCTCGCGGGGCTGGCGGCCGGCGCGTTCTCGATGGCCACCGGTGAGTACACGTCGGTCATGTCACAGAACGAGGCGATGGCCGCCGAGATCGAGGTGGAGCGCCGCGCGCTGTCGGACTTCCCGGCGGACGAGCGCGCCGAGCTCGCCGCCACCTACGCGAGGAAGGGCGTCGACCCGACGCTCGCCGAGGCGGTGGCCCGCCAGCTGCACGTCGACCCGGAGGTCGCGCTCGCGATCCACAGCCAGGAGGAGCTGGGCGTGACACCCGGCCGGTTGCCGAGCGCGCTGGTCGCCGCGGGGGCGTCGTTCGCGGCGTTCGCCGTCGGAGCCCTGATACCCGTCCTGCCGTACCTGCTCGGCGCCGACACGTTCCTGGCGAGCGCCGTGCTGGCCGCCGTCGCGCTGGTCGCCGTCGGGGCGGCCGTCAGCCGGTTCACCGGCCGTCCGCCGCTGCTGTCCGGCGCCCGCCAGCTCGCCCTCGGCGCGCTCGCGGCCGGCGCCACCTACCTGGTCGGCGTTCTTGTCGGCGGTGTCAGCTAGCCGGGCCGCGGGTCGGCCGGGACGGCCGGGACGGCGGGTACATACAGCCCGAAAGAGGGGGACGAACCGGGCGGCCCAGAGTAAGACGGCATTGTGTGGAACACAACTGTCACATTCATGTGACCTGGCGGACACTGACGATCTCAGCGAAACGGGCGGCCACGTGGCACACTCGTTGCAGCGTATGACGCGACTGGCTCACCGCGCCCTGCCCCAGCCGACCTGGTCCCACCTGCTCGGGTCCTAGCTGCTCGGGATGGGTCTTCCGTGCCCCCGGAAGACTCCGAGGCGCGTTGTGCCCAGGGCACCGTGCCTCGCGCCCGGTGCCACCAGGCCGTCGTCGCGTCACCCGGACAGCGTCGTCCGCACCCCTTCAGGCCCTGAAGACGGACAGGACACCTCCGGATGCCGACTAAGCAAGGTCTCTACGATCCCTCCCTCGAGCACGACGCCTGCGGCGTCGGTTTCGTCGTCGATGTGCACGGCCGGCGTAGTCACGAGCTGGTCGACCAGGGCCTCACGGTACTGCGCAACCTCGACCATCGGGGAGCCTCGGGTAGCGACCCGGACACGGGCGACGGAGCCGGCATTCTCGTCCAGGTCCCGGACGTGTTCCTGCGGGACGTGGCGGGTTTCCCGCTGCCGGCCGCTGGCCGGTACGCCGTCGGCATCGCGTTCCTCCCGCAGGTGGCCGGTGACCGTGACGAGGCCGTGCGCACCATCGGCCGGCTGACCCGGCAGGAGGGCCTGCGGCTGCTCGGCTGGCGCGAGGTGCCGGTCGTCAGCCACATCGTGGGCCACGCCGCGCGCGAGGTCGAGCCCCGGATGCGTCAGCTGTTTGTCACCCTGCCCGGTGTCGCGGTCGCGCCGGCCGTCGGGGCGCCGGTCGAGGACGACACGCCGTTCGACGTCATGGAGCTGGAGCGGCGGGCGTTCTGCCTGCGCAAGCGGATCGAGCGGGCGACCGGCGTCTACCTCCCGTCGCTGTCGGCGCGCACGCTGACCTACAAGGGGATGCTGACCACCCATCAGCTGTCGGCCTACTTCCCCGACCTCGACGACCCGCGGTTCGCCAGCGCCATCGCCCTGGTACACAGCCGGTTCTCGACGAACACCTTCCCGAGCTGGCCGCTGGCGCATCCCTACCGGCTGATCGCGCACAACGGCGAGATCAACACCGTCCGCGGCAACCGCAACTGGATGCGCGCCCGCGAGGCCCTGCTGGCCAGCGACCTGATCCCCGGTGAGTTCTCCCGGCTGTTCCCGATCTGCGCGAACGGCGCCAGCGACTCGGCCAGCTTCGACGAGGTCCTCGAGCTGCTGCACCTGGGCGGGCGCAGCCTGCCGCACGCCGTCCTCATGATGATCCCGGAGGCGTGGGAGAACCACGCGGAGATGGACCCGAAGCGGCGGGCCTTCTACAAGTTCCACGCCACGCTCATGGAGCCGTGGGACGGCCCGGCGTCGATCGCCTTCACCGACGGCACGATGATCGGCGCGGTGCTGGACCGCAACGGCCTGCGCCCGTCGCGCTACTGGGTCACCGACGACGGCCTGGTCGTCATGGCCTCCGAGGTCGGCGTGCTCGACATCCCGCCGCACCGGGTGATCCAGAAGGGCCGGCTGCAGCCCGGCCGGATGTTCCTCATCGACACCGCCAAGGGCCGGATCGTCAGCGACGACGAGATCAAGTCGGAGCTCGCCTCGGCGTCGCCCTACGGGGAGTGGCTGCACGCCGGCGTCATCGAGCTCGCCGACCTGCCCGCCCGCGAGCGGGTCGTCTACAGCCACGCCTCGGTCACCCGCCGCCAGCAGGTCTTCGGCTACACCGAGGAGGAGCTGCGGATCCTCGTCGCGCCGATGGCGCGCGCCGGCGCGGAGCCGATCGGCTCGATGGGCACGGACACCCCGATCGCCGTGCTCTCCGAGCGGCCGCGGCTGCTGTTCGACTACTTCCAGCAGCTGTTCGCGCAGGTCACCAACCCGCCGCTGGACGCCATCCGCGAGGAGCTGGTCACCAGCCTCGGCAACTACCTGGGGCCCGAGGGCAACCTGCTCGAGGCCAGCCCCGCGACCTGCCGGGTGATCCACATCCCCTATCCGGTGATCAGCAACACCGAGCTGGGGAAGATCATCGGCATCAACGACGACGGTGACATGCCCGGCTTCGCCGCGGTAACCGTCCGCGGCCTCTACGAGGTCGCCGGCGGGGGCGCCTCGCTCGCGGCGCGGATCGAGGAGATCTGCGCCGGGGTGAGCGCGGCCATCGCCGACGGCGCCCGCGTCATCGTGCTGTCCGACCGCGACTCCGACGAGCGGCTCGCCCCGATCCCGTCGCTGCTGCTCACCGCCGCCGTGCACCACCACCTGATCCGGGAGAAGACCCGCACCAAGGTCGGCCTGATCGTCGAGAGCGGCGACGCGCGTGAGGTGCACCACATCGCGCTGCTCGCCAGCTACGGCGCCGCCGCGGTCAACCCGTACCTGGCGTTCGAGAGCGTCGAGGACCTCATCAGCCACGGCGAGATCGAGGGCGTCACCCCGGAGCAGGCCGAGAAGAACCTCATCAAGGCGCTCGGCAAGGGCGTCCTGAAGGTGATGTCCAAGATGGGCATCTCCACCATCGCCAGCTACACCGGCGCCCAGGTCTTCGAGGCGATCGGCCTGCGCTCCGACGTCATCGACCGGTACTTCACCGGCACCGCCTCGCGCCTCGAGGGCGTCGGCATCGACGTGCTCGCCGCCGAGGTCGCCGCCCGGCACACCCGCGCCTACCCGCGGGTGGCCACCGAGCTCGCGCACCGCAGCCTCGAGGTCGGCGGCGAGTACCAGTGGCGCCGCGAGGGCGAGCTGCACCTGTTCAACCCGGAGACGGTGTTCCTGCTGCAGCACGCCACCCGTACCCGCCAGTACGAGGTGTTCAAGCAGTACACGTCCAAGGTCGACGAGCTCTCCAGGCGCAACGCCACCCTGCGCGGCCTGTTCGAGCTGCGGCCCGGCCTGCGCCGGCCCATCCCGATCGAGCAGGTCGAGCCGGTCTCCGAGATCGTCAAGCGGTTCGCCACCGGCGCGATGTCCTACGGCTCGATCAGCGCCGAGGCGCACGAGACGCTCGCGATCGCGATGAACCGCCTCGGCGGCAAGTCGAACACCGGCGAGGGCGGCGAGGACGCCGAGCGGTTCGTCCCGGACGAGAACGGCGACCTGCGCCGCTCGGCGGTCAAGCAGGTCGCCAGCGGCCGGTTCGGCGTGACCAGTGAGTACCTCGTCAACGCCGACGACCTGCAGATCAAGATGGCGCAGGGCGCCAAGCCCGGCGAGGGCGGCCAGCTGCCCGGCCACAAGGTCTACCCATGGATCGCGAAGACCCGCCACTCGACGCCGGGGGTCGGCCTGATCTCGCCGCCGCCGCACCACGACATCTACTCGATCGAGGACCTCGCCCAGCTCATCCACGACCTGAAGAACTCGAACCCGAAGGCGCGGGTGCACGTCAAGCTGGTCGCCGAGGTCGGCGTCGGCACCGTCGCCGCCGGCGTGTCCAAGGCGCATGCCGACGTCGTGCTCATCTCCGGCCACGACGGCGGCACCGGCGCCTCGCCGCTGACGTCGCTCAAGCACGCCGGCGCCCCGTGGGAGCTGGGCCTGGCCGAGACGCAGCAGACGCTGCTGCTCAACGGCCTGCGCGACCGGATCGTGGTGCAGGTCGACGGCCAGCTCAAGACCGGCCGCGACGTCGTCATCGGCGCGCTGCTGGGCGCCGAGGAGTTCGGCTTCGCGACCGCGCCGCTGGTCGTCGCCGGCTGCGTGATGATGCGGGTCTGCCACCTCGACACCTGTCCCGTGGGCGTGGCGACCCAGAACCCGGCGCTGCGCGCCCGGTTCACCGGCAAGCCGGAGTTCGTCGAGAACTTCTTCACGTTCATCGCCGAGGAGGTGCGCGGGTACCTCGCGCACCTGGGCTTCCGGACGCTCGAGGAGGCCGTCGGCCGGGTGGACCTGCTCGACGCGACGGCCGCCGTCGAGCACTGGAAGGCCGAGGGCCTGGACATCAGCCCGCTGCTACACACCCCGGAGACGCCCTTCGGCGGGTCGCTGCGCAACTCGGCGAGCCAGGACCACGGCCTCGACAAGGCGCTCGACAACTCGCTCATCCAGCTGTGCGAGGGCGCGCTCGAGGACGGCCGGCCCGTGTGGCTGGAGATGCCGATCCGCAACGTGAACCGGACCGTCGGCACCATGCTCGGCTACGAGGTCACCCGCCGTTATGGCGCGGTCGGCCTGCCGGACGACACGATCTCGCTGCGTTTCACCGGCTCGGCCGGCCAGAGCTTCGGCGCGTTCGTCCCGCGCGGCATCACCCTCACCCTGGAGGGCGACGCCAACGACTACACCGGCAAGGGCCTGTCCGGCGGGCGGATCATCGTCTTCCCGCCGAAGGAGACGCCGTTGCGCGCCGAGGAGAACACCATCGCCGGCAACGTGCTGCTCTACGGCGCGACCGCGGGCGAGGCGTACTTCCGCGGCGTCGTCGGCGAGCGGTTCTGCGTCCGCAACTCGGGCGCGACCGCGGTCGTCGAGGGCGTGGGCGACCACGGCTGCGAGTACATGACCGGCGGCACGGTCGCGGTGCTCGGACCGATCGGGCGCAACTTCGCGGCCGGCATGAGCGGCGGCGTCGCCTACCTGTACGCCCCGGTGGTCACGCGGATCAACACCGAGATGGTCGACGTGGAGCCGCTTGACGCCGAGGACCGGTCGCAGCTGGTCGGCCTGCTCACCCGCCACCGCCGGGAGACCGGCTCGACGGTCGCCGCCCGGCTGCTGGCCGGCTGGGAGGACGAGCAGGAGAAGTTCGTCAAGATCATGCCCCGCGACTACAAGCGGGTACTGACCGCGATAAAGCAGGCCAAGGAGCAGGGGATCTCCGCCGAGGACCTGATCATGGCCTCCGCGCGCAGCTGAGGCGGGGGGGCTGGGTTGGGCGACCGTGTTCGCCGCCAGACTCGGCGGAAGCCCGCAGCCCTTCCACGAGTGAGGCGAGCCGGGGACCCGCCAGGGGTAACCCAGGTGGGGAACGGTCAGGATCCCGGAGTAAGGCGACGCAGAGAGCTGCCAGGGGCAACCCTGGCAGGGAACGCTCAGGATCCCGCGACTGAGCTGGGCGCGGAGGCGCGCCCACGAGCGAAGCGATGTGCCCCCGCGGCGGTGTGCTGTGGTCTAGCAACGCTCAAGCGGGACGCAACCGAGCTGGCGCGAAGGCGCGCCTCCGCGGAGGCCCGGCCACGAGCGAAGCGAAGTGGTTGGGCCGCAGCGGAGGTCGCCGCAGCGCCCGTGAGCGTAGGAGGACAGCGCGCGGAGGTCTCGTAGGAGCGAAGCGAGTACGAGGCCGGAGCGCGCTGCCCGGACGAAGCGAACCAGAAATAAGGAGCGGCATGGCTGACCCGACTGGGTTTCTCCGGCACCACCGGGAGCTGCCGGCGCGCCGGCCCGTGGACGTGCGGATCCAGGACTGGCGTGAGGTGTACGAGGAGTTCCCCTCGCCCGCGCTGACCGCGCAGGCGGCGCGGTGCATGGACTGCGGCATCCCCTTCTGCCACAACGGCTGCCCGCTCGGCAACCTCATCCCCGAGTGGAACGACCTCGCCCGCCGGGGGGAGTGGGGGGAGGCGATCGACCGGCTGCACGCGACGAACAACTTCCCGGAGTTCACCGGGCGGTTGTGCCCGGCGCCGTGCGAGGCGGCCTGCGTCCTCGGGATCTCCGACGACCCGGTGGCGATCAAGCAGATCGAGGTCTCGATCATCGACCGGGCGTTCGCCGACGGCCGGGGCGTCGACCCGGTGCCGCCGTCGACGCGCACCGGGAAGAAGGTCGCCGTCGTCGGCTCTGGCCCCGCCGGGCTCGCCGCCGCCCAGCAGCTCACCCGGGCCGGGCACGACGTCACCGTCTACGAGCGCGCCGACCGGATCGGCGGCCTGCTCCGGTACGGCATTCCCGAGTTCAAGATGGAGAAGGCCGTCCTCAACCGCCGTCTCGAGCAGATGGCGGCCGAGGGGACGAGGTTCGTCGCCTCCTGCAATGTCGGCGTCGACATCAGCGCGGACGAGCTGCGCGCGTCGCACGACGCGGTGGTACTGGCCGGCGGCTCGACCATCGGGCGCGACCTGCCGGTGCCCGGGCGGGAGTTCTCCGGCGTCCACCAGGCGATGGAGTTCCTGCCGCTGGCCAACAAGGTGCAGGAGGGCGACCTCGCCGAGCCGCCGATCACCGCGGCGGGCAAGCGGGTCGTCGTGATCGGCGGTGGCGACACCGGCGCCGACTGCCTGGGCACCGCCCACCGCCAGGGCGCGGTCTCCGTGCACCAGCTGGAGATCATGCCCCGCCCGCCGGAGTCCCGGCCGCCGGCGAACCCGTGGCCGAGCTACCCGCTGGTCTACCGGGTGTCGTCGGCGCACGAGGAGGGCGGCGAGCGGGTCTACGCCGTCTCGACCGAGTCCTTCCTCGGCGACGACGAGGGCCGGCTGCGCGCGCTGCGGATGCACGAGGTCCAGATGGTCGACGGGAGGTTCCAGAAGGTCGAGGGCACCGACACCGAGCTGCCCTGCGAGCTGGTGCTGATGGCGATGGGTTTCGTCGGCCCGCAGCGCGAGGGCCTGCTGGGCGACCTGGGCGTCGAGCTGGACGGGCGCGGCAACGTGGCCCGCGACGCCGGCTGGCAGACCTCGGTGCCCGGCGTGTTCGTCGCCGGCGACATGGGCCGTGGCCAGTCGCTCATCGTCTGGGCGATCGCCGAGGGCCGCTCGGCCGCGGCCGCCGTCGACCGCTACCTGGTCGGCACCACCGACCTGCCCGACCCGATCACCCCAACCCGCCGATAGGGCGGTCGCCAGGCTCGGCGTCCCGCGGTTCCATTGCTTCTACATTCCTGTGGAAATTCCCGTGGCCGGTTGCCGTGTCGAGTGACACGGCAACCGGCCATCGGCATTCGTAGAATGTGATTTGCTTCTCTGAGAATGGGATTTTCTTCGTAGTCCCGGGGGCTATGGCCGGGCGGCTCGCGGTCGGATCTCCGCCGCCATGGGCGGCATGGAAGCGGATGGAGCCAGACGGCCCAGGGCGCCGGAAGACATGCGGCGGGCCATGGGCCACGGCCGGGTGGACGTATCGCGACGCTGACGGATACGCTGCCCGGGCCCCGGCGGGGCTGACGGCCTCCGGGATCGCCAGTGATTCCCGCAACGTTCCGAATGTGCCGGGTCAGGTTGCTTACAGGTCATCCATGTTTATGGGGGTTTGGTGCGGGGTAGGGTCCATTCGGTGAGAGTCGTGCTGCTCGGACCGCCGGGCTCAGGCAAGGGGACGCAGGCCGCCCGGATCGGCTCCCGTTACCGCGTCCCGGCGATCTCTACCGGTCGGCTGCTCGATGCCGAGATCGCCGCTGGTTCCCCGCTCGGCCGCCGCGCCGAGGCGTTCGTTCGTGCGGGCGAGCTCGTCCCCGACGAACTGGTACTCGACCTGGTCGCCGACCGCCTCTACGGCTCCACCGCCGCCGCGGTGGTCGACCACGTGCCCGCGACCGCGCGCGCCTCGATGGACGCGGCTCTCGGCGCGTCGTCTGACGCCGGTGCGGCCGCTGGCGCTGGTGCGTCCACGCTCTCCGGCGACACCCTGACCGCGGCGCGGCCGGCCACCCCGGCCGCGGACGTCTGCCAGGGCTTCCTGCTGGACGGCTTCCCGCGCACGCTCGCGCAGGCCGAGGCGTTCGACGCGAGGTTCGCGGCCGGGGGCTGCGCGCTGGACGTCGTGCTCGACCTTGACGTCGACGAGTCCACCGTGCTGGAGCGGATCAGGCACCGCGCCCGTTCCGAGGACCGGCTGGACGACGACGAGGAGACCGCCCGGCGGCGCCTGAAGGTCTTCGCCGAACGCACGGCCCCGCTGCGCGCCTACTACGCGGCCAGCGGCATCCTGCGCACCGTCGACGGCTCCGGCACCCCCGACGAGGTCGCCGCCCGCCTCGAGGCCGTCCTCGCCGACGTCACCCGCGGGTAGCCCGACCCGATCATCCGCCACGCGCCTCCGGTCCTTCCTCGGCCGGGGGCGCGTCGCCGTGTCTGGGGTTTGTAGAGGTTGTATCCGCCTTGCGGATTGGATACTTTATGCCTGCTACGGCGCTGACGCCTGGCTGGCGTCCGGTGTGCGCCCGTCGCCGCCTGGGCGGCACGCGTTCTCCACCCTCTTCCGGGACGGATTGGTACCCTCCTCGCACGTCCCGGTGTCTGCTCAGGAGTGCGGATGGTCGAGTTCAACCCGTACGACCTCGCGACCTATCGCGACCCGTACCCGGTCTACCGGGCGTTGCGAGATGAGGCGCCTGTCCACCACAACGCCGAGCTTGGCTTCTGGGCGTTGTCGCGGCACGCCGACGTCCTGGCGGCTCACAACGACTGGCAGACCTATTCCAGCACCGGCGGCGTCACGATCGAAGGCCGCGAGGCCGGCGCCCCGATGATCATCTTGAGGGACCCGCCGGAACACCGCTGGCACCGCAAGATCGTCAGCAAGGTGTTCTCGCCGCGCCGGATGCTGGCCCTCGAGCCCTACATCCGCCGCCGCGCCGGCGAGCTGCTCGACCGGTTCCTCGACGCCGACGAGTTCGACGCCGTCCGCGACTTCTCTGTCCAGCTGCCGCTGGACGTGATCAGCGAGCTGCTCGGGATCCCCGAGGAGTACCGGCAGACCATCAACGAGTGCAGCGACCGCATGCTCGCCCGTGGCGAAGGCGTCGATTCCGAGGCGGAGTTCGTGGCCGCCAACATGGAGATCATCAACATCTACCTCTCGCTGGCGGCCGAACGACGCCGGAACCCGACGGATGACCCGATCAGCCTGCTGATCACCACCGAGGTGGAGGACGACGAGGACGGCTCGACCCGGACCCTGCCGGACGACGAGATCGCGTTCCGGTTCCTGGAGCTGGGCACCGCCGGCCACGAGACCGTCGCCAAGGCCATCCCGAACGGCCTGATGGCCCTCACCCGGTTCCCCGACCAGCGCCGGCTGCTGCTGTCCGATCCCTCCCTCTACGACCGGGCCGCCGGCGAGACCCTGCGTTTCGACGCCCCCTCGCAGCTGCAGGGCCGGACCACCACCCGCGACGTCGAGCTGCACGGCGTCACGATCCCCGCCGGCCAGCGGGTCATGCTGATCACCGGCTCGGCCCTGCGCGACGAACGGGTCTACGAGAACCCCAACGCGTTCGACCTGAACCGCCACGACGAGCCGTCGACGGTGTTCTTCGGCTTCGGCATCCACCGCTGCCTCGGCGCCCACCTCGCTCGACTGGAGATCAAGATCGCGTTGGAGGAGGTCCTGAAGCGTTTCCCCGACTTCGTGGCTGATCCGGGCCGGGCCGTCATGAAGGTCTCGTCGAACGTCCGCGGCGCCGCCAACCTGCCTTTCGTGACAGCGGGGGCCGCCGTCTCACCCGTGTAGCGTCCAGCGCGGCGTTGGCGGCGTTAGCTTCTGGGTGCCTCCCGCGTCACGGTGCCGCGGGCGAAAACTCTCATAACCGCGGGATATAGGCGTCGGATGTGCGATACCGTTCGCGCTCATCGAGTGACGAACGGTGGCTGTCGCGTCGGGGATCTCGCTGCCCGGGAAGCCAGGTCCTGATCATCGGGACGGCGCACTTCATGCCCGGTTGGGCGGATTCTGATCCGGATCGGATCCGCCGACGGTCGGCGCGACGGTGCGTCAGCTCGCCAGGTGCGAGTCGCTCGGTGCGGATTGCCCGCCCGCGGTCCCGAAGTGGTTCCCGACCCGGTCACCGCGGTCACCGGCCAGGTCGCCGGACGATGCGTTCGGGGTGGGAGGACGCTGGGATGAGCAGCGAGTGGCAGGCCGTCGGTCTGGCCGCGGATCCCACTCCGGGTGACCCGGAGGCGGTGCGGGCGCTGGCTACCAAGCTGGATTTGCATGCGACGACCGCTGATGGTGGTACGGCGCGGTTGCGGACGATCGCGGCCGGTGGTGGTGGTGGTGATCTGGCGATGCGGGGTGAGTATGCGGCGGGTTATGCCGAGGCGTTGCGTGATCTGCCGGATCAGCTCGTCAGGCTTGCGCGGGCCTATCGGGGTGCGGGTGTGGCGCTTGCGGCGTATGCGACGACGCTGACCGATGCGAAGACTCAGTCTGGTGCCGCGTTGCGTCAGGGTCTGGATGCGCAGGTCCGTTATCAGGGCGCTCTGGCCAGTGTCGAGGCGATGTTGCCGCCTGAGCGTGCCGTGTTGTTGTGGCCGAATGATGAGCTCAGTCCGCAGTCGGTCGCGGCCGCGACCGCCAACCTCGAGACGCCGGGACTTGCCGGACAGGTCCAGGTCATCGCCCGCCAGGGCCAGGACGCCCGCGCTGATCAGACATTGGCCGCGCGGCTCGCGCAGGACGCGAGGACCCTGCGCGACGGGGCGGCCAAGACCTGCGCCGACGGTATCGACGAGGCGCTCAAGGACGGCGGTATCAAGAACCGGCCGTGGTGGAAGAAGGCGTGGGACTTCGCGAAGGCGCCGTTCACGTCGTGGAACAAGTTCGTCGATTTCTGCGCGACGGTGGCGCTCGTGGCCGGGATCCTCGCCGCGGTCGTGTTCACCGGGGGTGCGGCGGCGGCGATCCTCGGGGCGGTCGCGCTCGGCGCCGGCCTGGTCGTCCTGGGTGACAGCGTCGTCAAGTGGCGACAAGGCAGGGCCTCTTTCGGGGCCGTGCTGCTGAACGCTGTCGGTGTGATCCCGGGTGGCAAGGCGCTCGGGCCGGCGCTGAAGGGTCTTCGGGGGGCCAGTGCCGCTGTTCGCGTTGGCGGGCGTGGATCCAGGCTCGTCACCGGCACGCTCGGCCGCGCGGGTGGGGCGCTCACCCGGGTGGGGCGCACCGTCACCTCAGCGGTTCCGTTCGGCATCGGGCGGGCTGGGGCGGCCCGTGGCCCGCTGCTGGGCAGGGCCGACACGTTCGCGAGGTCGGCGTGGTGCCGGCTGGTCGGTCGGGATCCGATCGACATGGCCAGCGGGCAGATGGTCCTGACCCAGACCGACGTCGAGCTGCCCGGCGTGCTGGACTGGGCGTTGCGGCGCACCTACCAGTCCGGCTATACCTGCGGGCGCTGGTTCGGCCCGGGCTGGAGTTCGTCGCTGGATCTGCGTCTCGAGGTCGACGAGCAGGGCGTCTGCTACACCGCCCCGGACGGTGTGCTGCTGGCCTTCCCGCACCCGGAGCCCGGCGGCCCGGCGGTGCTGGCGGCCGCGGGCCCGCGGGTGGAGCTAGTCCTCGACGAGACCGGGTGCTACAGCATTCTCGACGCGGCCGCTGGGCAGGTGTTGCGGTTCGCGATCCCCGCCGCCGGGCAGCGTGGCGTCGCGCTGCCGCTGGCGGCGGTCGTCGACCGGGGCGGGAACACGGTCGAGTTCGGCTACGACCTCGACGGTGATCTGGCGCAGGTCTCGCACTCCGGCGGCTACCGGCTCGACATCGAGACCCGCGATCACCTGGTCACCGCCGTGCACATTGTTGCGGCCGGTGGTGAGCCGGCCCGCGAGCTGGTCGGTTACCGCTACGACGGCGCGGGTCGGCTCACCCACATCGTCAACTCCTCCGGCGAGGCGCTGCGGTTCGACTACGACACCGACAGCCGGATCATCCGCTGGGCCGACCGCAACGGCACCGAATACCGCTACACCTACGACGCGTCCGGCCGGGTGGTCCGCACCGAGGGCTCCGACGGTTACCTCGACGGCACGATCACCTACGACGAGACGGCCCGGATCACCCGGGAGACGAACTCCCTCGGCCACGTCACCGAATACCACTTCACCGGCCGGCTGCGCCCGCTGCGCCAGATCGACCCACTCGGCCGGACGACCACGTTCGCCTGGGACCGGTTCGACAACCGCACCGCCGAGACCGACCCACTCGGGCGCACAGTGCGCTACCGCTACGACGAGGCCGGCAACCTCACCGAACTCGAACGCCCCGACGGCACGGCCGTCACCACCACCTGGAACGAGCAGCGTCGCCCGGTCACGACCGTCGACGCCGATGGTGCCCGCGTCGAGCGGGAGTACGACGCCGCCGGCAACCTGACGGCCATCGTCGACCCCATCGGCGCCCGCACCAGTTTCCTCTATGACGGCCGCGGCCGGCTGATGGCCGTCACCGATGCGCTCGGCCGGGTCACCCAGATCGAGACCGACCCCGCTGGCATGCCCATCGCTGTGATCGACCCGGCCGGCGCGGCCACTTCCTACGAGCGCGACGCCCTCGGCCGGATCATCACCGTGACTGACCCGATCGGCGGGATCACTCGCTTCACCTGGACACCAGAGGGCCGGCTCACCGCCCGCACCCTGCCCGACGGCGCCGCCGACACCTACCGCTACGACGCCGAGGGCAACCTCGTCGAACACACCGACCCGGCCAGCCTGACCACCACAACCGAGGTCACCCACTTCGACCTGCCCGCCACCCGTACCAGCCCCGACGGCGCCCGGCTGACCTTCGACTACGACACCGAGCTACGCCTGATCGCCGTCACCAACCCGCAGGGTTTGGTCTGGCGCTACGGCTACGACCCGGCCGGGCAGCTCGTCACCGAAACCGACTACAACGGCCGGACCCTGCGCTACGGCTACGACCCGGCCGGTCAGCTCACCACCCGGACCAACGGCGCCGACCAGACCGTCACCTTCACCCGCGACCTGCTCGGCAACGTCCTCGAGAAACACGGCCCGACCGGCGTGACGGCATTCGCCTACGACCCCGCCGGCCAGATGGTGCGGGCGACCGGCCCCGACGCCGAGGTCACCTTCGAACGCGACCCAGCCGGACGCGTCGTCACCGAGACTATCGATGGCCGTCGCGTCGTCTCCGAGTACGACTCGCTGGGCCGACGGATCCGCCGCACCACCCCGTCGGGAGCGGTCAGCCACTGGGAATACGACCCCACAGGCCGACCCCTCGCCCTACACACCGCCGGACAGACCCTGCGCTTCACCCACGACGCCGCCGGCCGCGAAACCGAACGACTCCTACTACCCGGCAGCGCCACAGGTCTTGGACCTGGCAGCTCGAGGCCGGGCAGTCTGGGCACCGGCAATTCGGCACGGGACACGTTGAGACCCACTGGCTCGGGACCGGGTAGTTCGGGACCGGGTGGTTCGGGATCGGGTGGTTCGGGCACGGCCGTCGCACTCACCCAGACCTGGGACACCAACCACCAACTGCTATCCCAAACCATCATCGCCGGCCCACTGGAATCGTTCGGAACGGTATCCGCGAGCCTCGCCCGCCCGGCCGGCGCGGCGGTGACCCAGTTGCTGCAACGACGGGACTTCAGCTACAGCCCCGACGGCTATGTCACCGAAATCGACGACCTCACCAGCGGCCTGCGCTACTTCGACCTCGACCCGATGCGCCGCATCACCACCATCACCGGCACCGACTGGCAGGAGCGCTACGCCTACGACACCGTCGGCAACATCACCAACGCCACCTGGCCAACACCCAGCCCGACAGCCGACCCGCTGACGGCCGGGCCAGCCGTCAGCGGCGGCGATGGCCGTGGCGATCGCGAGGACGACGAGCGGGGCGAACGCGAATACAACGGCACCCTGATCCGCCGCGCCGGCGCGGTCCGCTACGAACACGACGCCCAGGGCCGCATCACCCTCCGCCAACGCAAACGCCTCTCCGCCAAACCCCGCACCTGGCGCTACACCTGGGACGCCGACGACCGCCTGACCACCGTCACCACCCCCGACGGCACCATCTGGCACTACCTCTACGACCCCTTCGGCCGCCGCACCGCCAAACACCGCCTCACCACAAACGGAACGATCGCCGAACGAACTACCTTCACCTGGGACGGCACACTCCTCGCCGAACAGCACCACACGGCTATCGACACCGCTGGCAGCAACGACACTCGTGGCGGTGCCAGCTCCGATGGCGCCGACGGCGGCGGCGAACAGGAGACCATCACCTGGGACTGGGAACCGGACTCCTTCCGCCCCCTCACCCAGACCAACCGCCGCCCCTCAGACCGCCGCCCCTCAGACCGCCGTCCACCGGACCACCGCCCATCCGACGGCGCCGACCAGACCTGGTACGACACCCGCTTCCACGCCATCGTCACCGACCTCGTCGGCACCCCCACCGAACTCGTTGCCCCCGACGGCTCCCTCGCCTGGCACGCTCGCACCACCCTCTGGGGTGTCACCACCCCACCCAACTCCGACGAGCTCACCTGCCCGCTACGCTTCCCCGGCCAATACCACGACCCCGAATCCGGCCTCAACTACAACTACCACCGCTACTACAATCCCACCACCGCTCGCTACGACACCGCGGATCCCCTTGGTCTAGTCCCGGCGGACAACCACTACGGGTATGTCGTCAATCCAACCGAATGGGTGGACCCCCTAGGTCTGGCTCCTTGCAAGGTCACCGCATACCACTACACCGACCGCAAAGGGTTTAACGGAATTCGATCAGGAAATCCATATTCAATAATTCCGGGAAAATCAAAGAATGGACCAGGACCATTCTTTACAAATAAAAGCCCGGCCGATCTTACGGAGTCGGGCGCCTACAAGCGATATCTTGGACTTACTGCAGCCAAGTCCAAGTACGTCATCGAGTTCCAGGTCGAGAAATCCGCGCTAGAACCAATTCGCGGTGGTCGAAGGGGGCACGTATTTCAGATTCCCGGAGGGATCGAGATTGAGAGATCTGCAGTGAGGTTCATTGGCAAAGTATCCGACTGGATGCCGCGATGATCACCGGATATGACCACGTCGAACTGGTAGCAGGCTCCGGAATGGCGCACGTCAAAGCGTTCCTGGAGCGTGTGCAGAAACACTGGGCAGACATGCTTCTTGCTATCGCGCCAGGCGACTTCGAGCCCGCTTTGCGAATCCTACCGGCACTACCGGAATCCAAGGGGGATATTCTGGTTGCGCGAGACAAGGAGATGATCCGACGCTGGGATAAGGACGGCTACCACCTTCATCGCGGCGAGGGGCCTTTTTCTGTCCTATATGAGCCGATGGGGACCGCGCAAATAAAGACCACCTTGCTACAGGATCCATATGGACCCTCGGACTACAAGTTTACTCCCTATGAGGCGACCCTACTGGGGAGAAACATCTCCCTCATTACCCTCGTACTGCCAGACGAGGGATCCGGATTTTCGAGAAAATTAATCCAAGAGTTCGAGTCGGCCACCCCAGGAAGTCGCCATTTCGACTGATCGGGATGGGCGTCGAGGATCTTTTGTCGAATTTGGGAAAGGGTGGCCACGCCTCGGCAATTTCGGTCGCCGCGGCGGTCAGAGCAAGAGAGGAACCGGCCAGATTCGGGCGACGCTTAGACAAGGCCGAACGCAGGCCCAGTCCGGAGAGAAGCGCGAATATCTCGTCCTGATTGCCGGTTCTCGTCAACCGCGGTTAACGTGCGAGTTGGAGCAGGGTGGTGGTGCCCTGGAGGATGAGGTAGCCGCGGCCGGCGGGGGCGGGGAAGAACTGGTCGGGTTCGAGGCGTAGGCCGTGGTCGCGGGCGATGCGGGGGCTGGTGGGGGTCAGCAGGAGGATGCCGCCACTGGTTCTGATCTCGTTGGTGACCTTGAGCGGGGGAGCGGCGCTGGCCATTGAAGCCGGGACCGGCCTGCCGGTCGAACTGCGACGCCACCTTGTCCAAGAGTTCGACGATCACATAGTGGAGAGGTACCACGGATATGTGCCGGGCGGCTAACGGTGGGTCACAGCATTGGCCGCCACCGTGGCGCCATGAGCAGCTTGTCAAGTTCAAGTTCCTGGCCACCAGTACAAGTGAGGGAACTTCTCTTCAGATCACGGCAGGCCAGCGAGCGGATGTAGGTTTGTCGACCTGGGTTTCGCGCTGGCTCCAGGAGTACCTCATCAGAAAAGGCAGTTCCGAAGAGGTTGCCGAGACGACATTCCTCTATCTCCTTGTTGGCGGGCATCTGGGCGAGCCGGACGGTACTGTATCCCGGAACTCCGGAGTCGTCGAATTCGGCAGTGGTTCCGATCCGGTTGGACCAGAGGATGGCCGGGAAGTCACTCTTCTGGGCCTCGTAGAGGCTGTGGTCGCGCTTCTAAAATGAGCGGGCTCAGCGCACAAATCAAGCGGGTATCGCGCAAAGGTCCAGCTGGGTCAACCATAGGAATTGGAGCAGAACGGCGGTGCCCTGGCGGATGAGGTAGCCGCGGCTGGCGGGGGCGGGGTGGCCTGCGGGAGGATTTGGATCCGGCGTCGATCTTGTGATTGAATCGATACATCTTGATCAACTGCTGGCCCTGGGTCTGTGTCCAGTCACACCAGGCTTCGGGCGGGCGCGTCCAAGAAGATGGTTGATCGGCCGATGAGGATGTCGATCTTACTTTGGCCGCGGAGTTTCTCGTGGTCGAACGGGGCCGGGCCTGTCGCCGCCGGCTAAGGCCTTTCATCGTAGTGTCACCGGCCGGTACGCGGTTAGTAATGTAGTCTTCGCCCTCTGTCGGCAGGCTCGCGGCGTCAAGGCGGACTATCTTCGGTTTCTGCGCGAGACCGTGGATGCGTGTTCTTCGGGCCGCGAAAATTCGGGGGGTGCACCCCCCGAAGGGCGCAAGCTGGACAGGTGTTCGAATGTGTGGTTTCGTTGAGACATGCCTGACGTGCCTGTCCCTGATACCCCTCTTCCTGGGGGTCAGACTGACCGTCCGTCGATAATCACGGCCGGTTCGGTGGCCGGTATGCCGGTGGAATCGGACCGGCCCGGGTTCCTGGACGACTACAGCTGCGTCCGGGAAATTGAAGTAGAAAGCACGGATGAGGCTCCTTCCGGTGTGAGCGGTCGCGGCGTGGGTGTGAACGGCGCTGGTGGCGTGGGCGCGAACGGTGCGGGTGTGAACAGCGCGGGGGCGGGTGGTGACGGGTTGGTCGTGGATGACGGCGGGGGTCTGGTCGGCGGGGGTGAGGATTGGACTGGGCGGCGGCATCACGCGCTGGAGGTGGCAGACGGGGTGGTTGAGGGGCTCGAGGAGCTTGGTGGGGCGAACCTGTGGGCGCTGTCGGAGGCTGAGGCGTTGGAGCTGCTGGACCGGGTCGAGCGTGCCCGCCGGCTGTTGGCGGCTCTGCTGCTGGCGGTGGTGCGGGATCTGAACGGCCGGGATCTGCGTGGCATGTTCGGCGAGGAGGACCTGCCCTCCACCGCCGACCTGCTGCGCTGGCATCTGAAGTCGCGCCCCGCCGATGCGCGGCGGACGGTGACCCTCGCCCGCGATCTCGACGGTCCCTACCGCCGCACCGGCCAGGCGCTCGCCGCCGCCGACATCAGCCACGAGCAGGCCACCGTCATCGCCGGCGCGCTCAATTCCCTACCCGGCGACACGCCCACCGAGCAGCGGGACTGGGCCGAGTCCTTCCTGCTTGACCAGGCCCAGCACCTAGACGCCGGCGACCTGGCCCAGCTCGGCAAGACCATCCGCGGCCGCCTCCAGGACCAGCTCCACCCGCCCGGCAGCGACCCGACCGACGACGGTGACCAGGCCCGCCGCCGCGAGCTGCACCTCACCGACCAGCCCGATGGCACCACCAGGATTCACGGCACGCTGGACGCCGAGGGCGCCGCCGCGTTGCGCGCCGCCCTCGAACCGCTCTCCCGGCCCAGGCCCCTCGGCGAGAACCCGGAAGACCACCGCACGGTCGCCCAGCTACGTGCCGACGCCCTCATCGAGATCACCGAGCGTGTCCTGGGCAGCCGCACTCTGCCACTCTCCCGCGGCACCCGACCCCACGTCACGGTCACCACCACCGTCGACGAACTACTGGGCAGGGACGGGACGACCCCGGCCACGACCGGCTACGGCCTGTCGCTGTCCCACGCCACATTGGAAAGAATCTGCTGCGACGCCGACCTCACCCACATCCTTCTCTCTCGGGAGGGAATGCCCCTGGAACTCGGCCGCACCCGCAGAATCGTCCCGCCCTGGCTACGCCGAGCCCTGGCGGCCAGAGACGGTGGTTGCGCTTTCCCGAACTGCCGAAAACCGGCCGCCTGGGCAGACGCCCACCACCTCGTCCACTGGCTTTCCGGCGGCGAGACGAATGTCGGTAACACCGTGCTGCTCTGTCCCCACCATCACCGCGTGATCCATCGCGATGAATGGAAGGTGATCATGGGAGAAGATGGCCATCCATACTTTATCCCGCCCTATTCGGTCGACACCCAGCAGAGGCCCCGGCGAAATCCACTCCACCGCACCATCGACCACCTCTACACCGGAATCTGGGAACCTCCAGCCCAGCCCCCGGGCGCTCGTCACGACGAGCCCGTTCGGCAGCCCACTCATGACTGCGGCGTCAGCGAAGCCGCCGGCGACTGGCACGAGTCCGGTGTCCACGACGGTCCGGATGGCACTTTGTTCGTCGGCCCTCCGCCCTTCGCCAGCCCTCGGCCGCCTTCCGCCAGCCCTCTGCCAGATGAGAGCGACGAGGGCCACGAAGACGACCGGCTAGCCAGCGAACCCGCATCTCAACCATGGCTCGGCTGGTCGGAACCACCACCGAACTGACCTCGGCAGCGCCAGTGGAAGGTGGATAGCGCTGCCGGGCAGCCGGTCAGGCCGCGGGCTCTCGCCGGTGCAGGCCCGGAAAGGTAAGCCACCAGCTGCCGTCGGCGGCGCCGGTCGCGTACGCGGAGCTGTGCCCCAACCTGGCGCGAGCCGCCTCGGCCCAGGCCGGTCAGCGGACCTTGGCGAAGAACGCGCGGAGGTCGGCGGCGAAAGGACCCGGCTGGTCCATGGCGATGAAGTGGTGGCCGGCGGGGTTGTCGTCCTGCCAGTGGAGGATGGTGTTGTGGCGTTCGGCGAGCCGGCGGATTCCCGGCGGTCCGCTGTAGACGCCGGTCGGCACCGCGGTCTGTCCTTCCGGCCAGCTGGAGCCGGTGCTGTCGTAGTACGGCCAGGCCGACGTCCCGAACGTTCCGGTGAACCAGTACAGGCTCACGTTCGTCAGGAACAGATCCCGGTCGATCACCTGGTCCAGCGGCCGGCCTGACGCGTTGAACTCGTGGAACTTCTGGGTCATCCAGGCCAGCGCGGCGAGCGGGGAGTCGTGCCACCCGTACGCGAAGGTCTGGGGTGCCGCCCGCAACAGCGCGTGATGGTCGACGCCGCTCGCCCAGTCCTGCGACATCATGCTGGCGTACGCCGCCCGCTCGTCCTCGGTCATCTCCGGAAGGTCCTTCTCGGTGGGGAAGCCGAGACCGCTGACGACGTAGACGCCCACCACCCGGTCCGGTGCCGCCCTGGCCATCTCCGGGGCGACGTAGGCCCCGAAATCCCCGCCCTGCGCGCCGTACCGCTCGTAGCCGAGGCGGCGCATCAGCTCCACCCACATCCGGGCCACCCGAGCCGCGGTCCAGCCGGTCTCCCGCGGCGGCGCGGAGAATCCGAACCCCGGCACGGAGGGCACGACGACGTGGAATGCCTGGGCCGGGTCACTCCCATTGACGCGGGGATTGGTGAGGTGGTCGATGAGACCGGCGAACTCCACGAACGAGTTCGGCCAGCCGTGCGTGAGGACGATCGGCAGCGCGCCGGGCTCGGGCGAGCGTACGTGCAGGAAATGGATGTCCTGACCGTCGATCTCCGTCATGAACTGCGGGAACTCGTTCAGGAGAGCCTCGTGCCGGCGCCAGTCGTAGCTGTCGCGCCAGTAGTCGGCCAGTTCACGGAGGTAGGCGGCGGGGACGCCGCGGCTCCAGCCATCGCCGGGCAGCCGCCGCGGCCACCGGGCGCGGTCCAGCCGGTCGTTCAGGTCGTTCAGGTCCGCCGTGTCGATCTCGATCTGAAACGGGCGGGTCTCGGCGTTCATGTCTCTCCCGGCTCGTCGAGGCGATGGGATCAACGGTAGAAGCTCTTTAGGCCGAAACCTGTCCTAAATGAGCGGCCGGGAACGCGCGGCCGCGCAAAAACCCTCCCGGGTACGTAGCCGCGCCGGGATGGCGACCACCAGCGGTCACCATCCCGGCGGGCCTGACGCCAGGGCCGAAACGTCAGAGGCCGAAACGTCAGAGGCCGAAACGTCCCAAGTCGAACGTCCCAAGTCGAACGTCCGAGGTCGAAGAGCTAGAGGTCGAACTCCTCGGGGGAGAGGCCGACGGCGAAGCAGGCCTCGCGGACGACGGCCTGCTCGGTCTTGTCGAAGGTGCCGTCCGCGCCGCCGATGATGATGCCGATCTGGATCACGGCGCGGGCCTCGGCCGGCTTCTTCTTCGTCTTGCCGATCTCCTGGAGCACCGACACCTTGCCGAAGGCGAAGTCGGCCATCAGCTTGTTCAGGTAGTCATTGAAGCGCCGCTGCAGGTCGTCGGCCGGGAAGTTGTTGAGGACCTCGTTGGTCGCGATCAGGCCGGCCACTCGCTGGCGCTCCGCCGGGTCGACACTGCCGTCGGCGGCGGCGACCAGCGCGCACATCGCCATGCTCGCGTCGCGGAACGCCCCGCTCTTCAGGTCGTTCTTCTTCGCGACCAGCTGGGTCTGCATGCCCTGCGCCGACTGCCGCAACTGATTCCAGATTGCCACCGCTGCTCCTTTGCGCGCGGCCGGCCCGGCGGGCCTGCCGGGCCGGTCCCTCGTCAGCCGCCCGCCGGATCACGGCCCGTCCGGCGTCGCCGATTCTGCTCAGTCAACGTCCGACGATCGCGGCGCGCTCCCGGCCGTCGCGTGCTCAACGTCAGCAACCGGTGTTGACCTCAACCATGGTTGAGCTCGCAGAGTGTCGCCATGATCTTCACCGAGGTTGAGCGTCGGTATCTCGCCACGCATCCGCTGGGGCGTCTCGCCAGCATCGGGCCCCAGGGGGCTCCGCACATCCACCCGGTCGCCCTATGGGTGGACGTCGACACCGAGACGATCGACATCGGCGGTCCGGCGCTGCGCCGCAGCCAGAAGTTCCGCAACGTCCAGGCCGACCCGCGGATCTCCCTGATCGTCGACGATCAGGTGAGTCCCGAGGAGTCGGTCGGGCCGGGCGGCCAGACGGGTCGGGGCCTGGAGATCCGCGGCGGCGTCGAGATCCTCGTCGCCGCGCGGCCGCTGCTGGCGGGGTTCGGCAACGACGTGCTCCGCGTCCGTCCACACAAGATCATTTCCTGGAACCTGGACGGGCCGGGTTACACCACTCGCGCCGTCTCGGCCGCTGCCGGCACGACCGCTCGCAAGGACTGGTCCTGGCCTCCCGCGGGCGGCGTCGAGACCGCCTGAGCGGCGCGGAGCCCGCCGGACCGTCGGGCGGCCGGGACCGCGGCGGCCGCTCGGCGGGGCGGTACAACGCCCGAACGGGCGTGTACGGTGTCGTCTCGCCACGCGCCATGACAAGGCGCGGGTGTCTCTTCACAACGGATCGTCCGGCACGTACCTGCCGGTGGAGGGGAAACAAGATGGCGACCGTGACCTTCGAGAAGGCCGAACGGCGGTATCCCGGAGCGCCCACCGCGGCGGTCAGGGGCATCGATCTCACGATCGAGGACGGCGAGTTCATGGTGCTCGTCGGTCCCTCGGGGTGTGGCAAGTCGACGACCCTGCGCATGCTCGCCGGGCTCGAGGAGGTGACCTCGGGCCGCATCCTGATCGGCGACCGCGACGTCACCAACGCCCCGCCGAGGGACCGCGACATCGCGATGGTCTTCCAGAGCTACGCGCTGTACCCGCACATGTCGGTCTTCGAGAACATGGAGTACTCGCTCAAGATCGCCAAGGTGTCCAAGGAGGAGCGTGAGCGCCGGGTCAAGGCCGCGGCGGCGCTCCTCGGCCTGGCGGACTACCTCGACCGCAAGCCGAAGGCGCTGTCCGGTGGCCAGCGCCAGCGGGTGGCGATGGGCCGGGCAATCGTCCGGGAGCCCCAGGTCTTCTGCATGGACGAGCCGCTGTCGAACCTCGACGCCAAGATGCGGGTGCAGACCAGGACCGACATAGCGAAGCTGCAGGCCGACCTCGGTGCCACGACGGTGTACGTCACCCATGACCAGGTCGAGGCGATGACGATGGGCGACCGGGTCGCGGTGATGAACGAGGGCGAGCTGCAGCAGGTCGCCGCGCCCATGGAGCTCTACCGCCGTCCGGCCAACCTCTTCGTCGCCGGCTTCATCGGCAGCCCGCAGATGAACCTCCTGCCGGCGACGGTGACCGGAGGCTCCGTCCGGCTCGGCGAGTACGCCCTGCCGCTCACGGCCCCGGCGCTGGCGAAGCTGCCCAGGGACCTGACCGTCGGCCTGCGCCCGGAGGCTTTCCAGGTCGTGCCTGACGGCGGCCTCCTGCTGGACGTCGTGGTCGTCGAGCACCTCGGCTCGGACTCGTACGCCCACGGCACCGTGACGCTGGGCGACGGGACGGCAGGGGAAGGGACGCTGGGCGAGGGGACCCGCAACCTGGTGGTCCGGGTCCCGTCCCGGCAGGAGGTCGCCAAGGGCGACCGGCTCCGGGTGGCCGTGGACGGCGGGGACATCCACCTCTTCGACACCGTCACCGGTCTGCGTCTGGACGCCTGACCGCGGGCTCGCCCCGGCGGTCCGCGCCGGGGCGAGCCCGGTGCGGGGCGGTGCAGGGCAGGGCGGTGCAGGACAGGGCAGGGCAGCACGGAGTGTCGTTACGTTCCGGTGAAACCGGAAGATTCCTCTTGACTGGAATAAGTAAGGCTGGTCAACTAACAAACCATCGCTGGGCGGTCGATCGGCCGGACAGCCCAGACAGCTCCGTGACAGCCAGTGACAGCCAGGAGACGGGAGTCCGATGAAGAAGAAGCTCACCGGTCGGGTCGCGGGCGGCGTCGCGCTCGTGGCGGCGACCACGCTCGCGCTGACCGCGTGTGGCGGTGGCGGCTCGTCCGGCGACGGCTCGACCACGCTCAAGCTCGTCGTCGCCGACTACGGCACCGGACCGGACAACGCCAGCTCCAAGTACTGGCAGGGCATCGCCGACGCCTTCCATGCGGAGCACGCCGACATCACCGTCAAGATCACGTCGATCCCGTGGACCCAGTTCGACCAGCAGGTCCAGACGATGATCCAGAACAAGCAGTACCCGGACATCACCGAGGGTGACTACTTCTCGAACTACGCCGAGGACGGCCTGCTCTACACCGCCTCCGACGTGCTGTCGAACCCTGGCAACCTGCTGCCCGCCTTCAAGGACCAGGGCACGTTCGAGGGCCAGCAGTACGGCCTGCCGTTCACGACGTCGAGCCGCACGCTGTTCTACAACAAGAAGCTCTTCACGCAGGCCGGCATCACCAGCGCGCCGAAGACCTGGGCCGACGTCCAGGCGGACGCCGAGAAGGTCAAGGGCCTCGGCCAGACAGGCTTCGGCCTGCCGCTCGGCGCCGAGGAGGCGCAGGCCGAGTCGCTGCTGTGGATGCTCGGTGCCGGCGGCGGCTACCAGGCGGACGGCAAGTACACCATCGACAGCGCGGCCAACGTCGAGGCCTTCACCTTCCTCAAGGGCCTGGTTGCCGCGGGTGACACCGAGCCGAACCCCGGCACCGTCAACCGCACCGACCTGTGGCAGAAGTTCGCGCAGGGCCAGGTGGGGATGATCAACGGCTCGCCGGCGCTCATCCCGATCATCCAGGAGGCCGGCGTGCTGCAGGACAGCGACTGGACCTCGGTCCCGATCGCGGGCAAGAGCGGCCCGCTCGCGACCACGCTCGGTGTCTGCGACAACGTCGCGGCGTTCAAGCCGAACGGCCACCAGACGCAGATCAAGCAATTCCTGGACTTCGCCTACCAGGACAAGTACCAGCTCCAGTTCGACAAGGAGTACAAGCTGCTGCCGGCCACCAGCACGGCGACCGCGGCGCTCGCGTCCGACCCGGTGTTCGCGCCGTTCCTCACCGCCCTGCCCAAGTCGATCCAGTACCCCAGCGACACGTCGTGGGCGAACCTGAAGACGAAGATCCAGCAGACCATCGGCACGGCCGTGACCGGCGACCCGGCATCGGTTCTCGGTGACCTGCAGAAGTCGGCCACAGCCGGCAGCTAGGTCAAAGGGCACGCGACGATGGCGGAGCCTCGCGTGACCGGAGGCCATCCGAGCTAGCCCTAGCCCCTCGGGCTGGGTCCGGTCCCGGGCCGGACCCAGCCCGAGGCATGCTCACCCCACCGATTCCGGTACCGAAGTCCCAATACCGGAATTCCGGTACCGGAACGCCGGTACCGGAATGCCAGTACCGCTGTCCCAGCAGCCGAACCAGAACGTGAGGATCAGATGGCCGCCCTGCGTCGCCTGACGCCCCTGGCGTGGCTCGGCCCGGCGCTCGTGCTCATCGGCGTCGTCGTCCTGTGGCCCGTCGTGGTCATGGTGGAGTCGTCGTTCCAGCACATCGGCGGCGAGGGCTTCGTCGCCGGGTACAACGGCACCGACAACTACGACCACCTCTTCCACGAGCCCGACTTCGCCGCGGTGCTGCTGCGCACGCTCGTGTGGGTGGTCGTGGTCGTCGCCGTGACGATGCTGCTGTCGCTCGGCCTCGCGCAGCTCTTCCACCAGCGCTTTCCCGGCCGCCGGGTGGCGCGGTGGGCGCTGATCGTCCCCTGGGCCGCGTCGGTGATGATGACGGCGCTCATCTTCAGGTGGGCGCTCGACCCCAGCAGCGGCGTCATCAACCTGTTCCTGCACCAGATAGGCGTCGTCGACAAGCTGGGCTCGAACCAGGCGCACTGGCTGGGCGACCCGCACCGCGCGCTGCCCTGGATGATGGCCGTGGCGGTCTTCGTGTCGCTGCCGTTCACGACGTACGCGATCCTCTCCGGGCTGCAGGGCATTCCCGAGGACGTGTACGAGGCGGCGTCGCTCGACGGGGCGGCCGGGCTGCGCACCTACCGCGACATCACGCTGCCGCTGCTGCGGCCGGCGATCGTGGTCGCCACGCTCATCAACGTCATCAACGTCTTCAACTCGTTCCCGATCATCTGGGAGATGACGCGGGGAGGCCCGGGCTACCAGACGAGCACCTCGACCATCTACATGGTCGATCTCAAGCAGGGCAATGTCGGCGAGGCGGCCGCGATGTCGGTCATCAACTTCGCCCTGGTGATCGTGATCGTCGTGGTCTACCTGTCGACGACGCGCTGGAAGGAGCAGGTGGACCGGTGAGGACCTCCCGTGCCCGCACCGTGGCGCTCGCCGCGGGGGCGTACCTGGTCGCGATCGTCTTCCTGCTGCCCTACGTCGAGATGGTCATCACGGCCGGTCGGACGAAGAGCGAGCTGCTGGACGCGAACTACTTCCCGAAGCACTTCACGTTCTCGAACTTCACGTCGCTGTGGTCCGCGGACGGGCTCGGTGGCAACATCTGGGTCAGCCTGCGGGTCGCCGGCGGCGCCACCCTCTTGGCGCTGCTGGTCGCCATTCCGGCCGGGTACTACACGGCGCGGCACCGTTTCCGCGGCCGCACGGCGTTCCTGCTCGTGGTGCTGGCGACCCAGATGTTCCAGCCGGCCGCGATGCTGGTCGGCCTGCAACGCGAGTTCGTGAACTTCAACCTGCCCTCGGCGACGGTCTCCCTGATCATCGTGAACGCCGGGTTCAACCTCGCCTTCGCGATCTGGATCCTCAACGCGTTCTTCTCCTCGATCCCGGTGGAACTGGAGGAGGCCGCGCAGGTCGACGGCCTCAGCCGGATCGGCGCGCTCGTGCGGATCACCCTGCCGCTGGCGGCGCCGGGCATCGTGACCGCGCTGATCTTCACCTTCATCACCGCCTGGAACGAGTTCCTGGTCGCGCTCACCCTCAGCCTCGGCTCGCCACCGGGCGACCGGCCGCTGACCGTGGCGATCGACGGGTACGTCGGGCAGTACTCCACCGACTGGGGCCACCTCTTCGCGGGCGGGCTCGTCGCGACCGTGCCGGTGATCATCCTCTTCGCGCTGATCGAGCGCCGCGTGGTGACCGGCCTGACGGCCGGAGCGGTCAAGTGAGCCTGGGAGCAAACGAGCGGTCCGGCGCCCCGCGCCGCCGCCAGCTCCGGCCGACCGGCAAGCTGCTCGCCGAGGACGCCAGGCGCCACCACCGCGCCCTGATGCTGCAGCGGCTCTTCAGCGAGGGCCCGGTCAGCCGCGCCGACCTCGCCCGCGCCACGGGCCTCACCCGCGTGACGGTGTCCGACCTGGTGGGCGGCCTGATCGACGACGGCCTGATCGTCGAGCTCGGCTCGCCGGCCGCGACGCGGGTCGGGAAGCCGCCCACCCTCGTCGGCATCGCCGCCGACGCGCGGCACATCGTGGCCCTCGACCTCTCACCCGACGACCGCATGATCGGTACGGTCCAGGACCTCCTCGGCGTGGTCAAGGCGCGCGTCGAGCTCCCGCGCGAGGGGCGGTCCGGCGCCCAGGCGGTCCGCCTCGCGGTGCGCCTGGCCGCGGAGCTGCTGCGGGCGACGGACCGGACGGTGCTCGGGATCGGCGTCGGCAGCCCGGGCATCGTCGACGCCCGCGGCGTCGTGCTCGACGCGCCCAACCTGAGCTGGCGCGACGTCGACCTCGCGGGCATGCTGCACCGCGAGTTCGGGGTCCCCGTCCACGTGGCGAACGACGCGAACACCGCCGTGCTCGGCGAGCACACGTTCGGCGAGGCCGGCGATGGCGACTTCCTGCTGCTGCGCATCGCGACGGGCGTCGGCGCCGGCCTCGTCGTCGGCGGCGTCCTCGTCCAGGGCCACGGGTCCGCCGCGGGCGAGATCGGTCATGTGATCGTCGACCCAGGCGGCAAGCCGTGCGCCTGCGGGCGGGTCGGCTGCCTGGAGACCGTGCTCGCCGTGCCCCGGCTGCGGGAGCGGGACCCGGCCGCGCTCGCCCAGGTCGGCGAGGTGCTCGGCGAGGTGCTGGCGCCGGTCGTCGGCCTTCTCAACCTGCACCAGCTCGTCCTCGCCGGCCCGCGGGACCTGCTCGACGGCGCGCTGCGCGACGCCGTCGACCGGACCGTCCGGGAGCGCACCATGGCGGTGACCACGGCGGATTTCGTGGTACGCACCTCCCCGCTGGGCGACGATGTCGTCCTGGCCGGCGCCGCGGTGCTGGTGCTGTCCGGAGAGCTGGGGGTCTCGTGAGCGCAGGAGCAAGCTCGCGGAGTGGACTTCCGAGGCGGACCTCCCGGATCGACTCCGTCGATCCGGCAGGAACCCCGGAGGAAGGCCGCGAGCCGGGGTCCCCGCGCGGCGCGGATGCCGGACCTCCCAGTTCGGCTACGCAAGCTCCGCCGATCCGGCAGGAACCCCGGCGCGGGGGGGCGGTGAGTGCGGCGACGGAGCGAACCCGAGACACCGTGAGCGCGCGGGTGGGGCTCGACATCGGCGCGACCAAGATCCTTGGGGTGGTCGTCGCCGAGGACGGGACCGTGCTGGCCCAGGCCCGGGAGATGACCGTCGCCGGGCCTGACGGGGTGCTGGCCTCCGCCGGAGCCGTGCTCGAACGGCTCGCCGCGGCGGCCGGCGGCTCGCTGCCGGAGGTCATCGGGGTCGGCGTGCCCGGCATCGTCGACCGCGGCGCCGGCGCGGTGAAACACGCGGTCAACGTCGGCCTGGGCGGTGACTGGTTCCCGCTCGCCGCGCGGATCGGCGCGCGGGCCGTTGACCTGCGCCATCCGGAGGCGGGTGAGGCCCGGGTGACGCTCGAGAACGACCTCAACGCCGCGACCTGGGGCGCCCACGTGCTCAGCGGGGCCGACGACCTCGCCTACGTGAGCCTCGGCACCGGGCTCGCGGCGGGCTTCGTCCTCGACGGCGTGCTGCGGCGCGGAGCGCACGGCGCGGCCGGCGAGATCGGGCACGTGCCCGCCGACCCGGCCGGCGAGCTGTGCTCGTGCGGACAGAAGGGCTGCCTCGAACTGGTCGCGTCCGGCTCGGCCGTGACGGCCGCGTGGCCGTCGCCGGACCTGCCCGCCGCCCAGGCGCTGTTCGCGGCCGCGTCGGCCGGCGACCCGGCGGCGGTCGCGGTGCGCGACCGCTTCGTGCACGGGGTCGCCGACGCGGTCCGGATGCTCGGCCTGACCGTGGACCCGGCCGTGATCATCCTCGGCGGTGGCGTCGCGAACCTCGGCGCCCCGCTGCGCGACGCGGTTGCCGCGACGCTGCGCACGCAGGCGGTGGCCTCGCCGTTCCTCGCGTCGCTCGACCTGGCGAGCCGGCTGCGGCTGGTGCCCCAGGGCATGCCCGTCGGCGCCCTGGGCGCCGCGATGATCGGGGATGCCGGGTGACCGGGCAGCCCAGGTGACGGGCAAAGCTCAGGTGACGGGCAAAGCTCAGGTGGCCGACAAAGCTCAGGTGGCCGACAGAGCTCAGATGGCCGGCGACCTGCGCGTCGTCGGCGGCCTCGACGCCGCCGGCCGGCCGGTCGACGTAGCGATCGCGGGCGGCCTGGTCGCCGACCCACTGGCCGACCCCGCGGCCGGCGCGGCGGAGTTCGACGCCACCGGCTGCCACGTGCTGCCCGGCCTCATCGACCTGCAGGTCAACGGCGCCGGCGGGTGCGACCTGACCGACCGGCCGGACCGGCTGTGGGACGTCGCGGCGACGCTCGCCCGCTTCGGCGTGACCGCCTTCGCGCCGACCGTGATCAGCTCCTCGCCCCGGGCCCGCGTGGCGGCGCTGGAAGCCCTGCGCGCCGGCCCGCCCGCCGGCTGGGCCGGCGCCGTGCCGCTGGGGCTGCACTTCGAGGGGCCGATGATCGCCCCCGGCCGCAAGGGCGCGCATCCCGAGCACCGGCTGGTGGCGCCGTCGGCGGCCGTGATCGAGGGCTGGTCACGGGAGGGAGGCGTCCTCATGGCGACAGTGGCGCCCGAGCTGCCCGGCGCGTTGCGAATCATCCGCGAGCTGGTCGCCCGCGGCGTGCTCGTGTCGGTCGGGCACACCGAGGCCACGGCGGCTCAGGTCGCGGCGTCGGTGGCGGCCGGCGCCAGGCTCGTCACCCACCTCGGCAACGCCATGCCGCCGCTGTCCGCCCGCGAGCCGGGACCGATCGGCGCCGCGCTCGGGGGCTCGGAGCTGGTCGCCGGTGTGATCGCGGACGGCCATCACCTCGACCCGCTCACGCTGCGGCTCGCGTGGCGCGCGCTGGAGCCCGATCGGTTCCTCGCGGTCACCGACACCACCGCCGCGCTCGGCATGCCCGACGGGCCGGCCAGGCTCGGGGACCAGGACGTGATCGTCTCGGGTGGCACCGTCCGCCTCGCCGACGGGACGCTGGCCGGCTCGGCCGCCTCGCTGCCACGGTGCCTGCGCACGCTGGTGGCGACCGCCGGCTGCGGCCTCGCCGACGCCGTCGCGTGCTGCACGTCGACGCCCGCCGCGCTCGTCGGCGACCCGTCCCGGGGCTGGCTTCGGACGGGAGCCCGCGGCGACGTGACGATCCTCGGCCGGAACCTCGACGTGGTCGCCACCATCGTGGCCGGCCGCGTCGTCTTCGACACGAAGCGCGTAGTTCGCGACGCGAGCCGCACCGTCCACGACACGAACGGAAGGTCCTGATGGAGGTCGTGCCGCTCACGACGGCCGGGGGGGTCGCGGCGTTGGCGGCCGACGTCGTCGAGGCGCTGGTGCGCCGCAGGCCGGCCGCGGTGCTGGGGCTCGCCACGGGCTCGAGCCCGCTGCCGGCCTACCAGGAGCTGATCCGGCGCCGCCGCGCCGGCGCGGGCCCGTCGTACGGCGAGGTGACCTGCTTCAACCTCGACGAGTACGTCGGCCTGCCGCCCGACCACGAGCAGAGCTACCGCGCCACCATCGCCCGCGAGCTCACCGACGGGCTCGGCATCGATCCCGCCCGGGTGCACGGCCCCGACCCGGGCGAGGACGGCCTGGCGACGGCGGGGGAGCGGTACGAGGAACTCATCCTCAAGGTTGGCGGTGTCGACGTCCAGCTGCTCGGGATCGGCTCGGACGGCCACCTGGCCTTCAATGAGCCGGGCTCGTCACTGGCCAGCCGAACCCGGATGAAGACGCTCACGGCCCGGACACGCGCGGACAACGCGCGCTTCTTCGGCTCGCTCGACCAGGTTCCGCGGCACGTGCTGACCCAGGGGCTCGGCACGATCCTGCGGGCCCGCCACCTGCTGCTGGTCGCCACCGGCGCAGGCAAGGCGGAGGCGATCGCGGCCGCCGTCGAGGGACCGGTCTCGGCGTCCTGCCCCGCGTCGGTGCTGCAGCTGCACCCGCACGCCACCGTGCTGCTCGACGAGGCCGCCGCGTCGGGCCTCGAGCGGGAGGCCTACTACCGCGAGGTATACGCCGGTAAGCCGGCCTGGCAGGGGCTTTAGCCAGCCGATCGCCCGCCGGTCAACATCGCATTGCGGCTCCATCGGGAAGGTCCTATGGTTCGGATGTGCCAGCCGGATACAGCGGGTGATGAACACCCGGCCTGGCACTGACCCTACTTTGGCCATGGCGCCCGCGCCGCTGGGCGGTGTTCGCGCGTCAAGCCGTCGCAAACCACCGGCAATGTGCCCCAAGATACGTCATGGCGGGCGCCGAGCCGGAAGACCGAAACGGGAGCGAGCCATGCGGGATGGCGTGGGAATGGATCCGATGGGAACACCTCGCCCGGGAATGGATATCGCCGACCTGGCGGCGGAGCGCGCCGAGCTGCTACCTGAACGCATGACGCTGGCGGCGCTCGACAACGGTCGGTCCGATGGCACCGGGAACAACGCCCCGGTCAACTCGCCGGGCAGCAACAACGTCGTTTCCGGGTACAGTTCGTTTGTGCAGACGGTCGGCAACGCTGGTCCGTTCACCGAGTCCATCGTCAGCGGCGATACCTTCATAAACCAGTGGTGACCGCCGGGCGGGCGGAAACCGCCGCGGGCGCGGGCGTCCGTCGGTCCGCCCGTCCGAGCCGCTTTCCCGGCTGCCGTCGGCCGCGTTTTCCGACATTCTTCGAGGGCTCCCCGAGCCGTGGGCCACGCCGGCCGAGTCCGTCCGCCGGCCGGCCGGATTCTTCGTGCCCTGGGCGCGGATCGAACGGGCCTGACATCTTTTCTGGCGGCGGCGACACGCCCGCGAAAATGTTTTGAGCCGCTTCCCGGCGCGGCTAGCCTCTCGCTGAAAGTAGTCGTGGAGGCACCGGACCGGGAGACGGAAAATGAGTGAGGCCGGCGCGAAGCAATGGGACGAGCGAGTGGAACTGTCCGAGGAGCGGGCGGAGCTGCTTCCCGATCGAACCACCCTCGCCGCGATCGGGATCGGTGGGAGGGAGCTTGCCCCGGCCAGCGTCCCGGTCGGCTCTCCCACGTCGAGCAACTTCCCGATCGGCTCTCCCTCGTCGAACAACTCGATTGTCAACACCACCTCGGCGCCGGAAGTCACGGGCGGCTTCATGCCGGTCCTGATCACGCTGATGCCGAGTATCAACTTCATAGTCCAGAAGTCGGACCTCGACAGTCTCGGCGTCGGGCACGACTCCGGCGATGGGCACGTGGATGACGCTCCTGTCAACGATGGGCACGTGGATGACGCTCCTGTCAACGAGGGGCACACGGACCCGCCTGCCGACGACAAGAATATGAATGACTCTCCCGTCGGTGACGGCCACACGGATGACCCGTATGCGGGCGGTGGTGGATGGATGGACTTCTTGCGGAAGCTGTTCGGTGGATAGCGGATATTTCCCATGATCGATGTGGCGCCGAGGGGAAGTGCCGAACGGGAGCCAGGGGAGAGGATGCGCGATGATCGAGCCCGCGTGGCCCGCGCAGACTCTGGCCCCCGAGGCCCCCGTCCGGCCCCGCCGGGCCGACGGACTGGCGCTGCTCGGCTTGTTCGCCGGGTCGGGCCTCGCGCGTCCCGTCTTTCTGGCGCGCCGTGCCGACGGTCAGGTCGCGACGCTCACCGAGCTGCTCGCGCGGATCATCGAGGCCGCGGACGGTACCCGCGATGTCGCCGCGATCGCCGACCATGCCGGGCGGCGCTGCGCCCGCGCGGTGAGCGGCGCCGACGTCGCATACCTGCTGACCCACCGGCTCATGCCGCTCGGTCTGATCGCCGCCCCGACCGGTGTGACGCCGACGCCGCGGGCGAAGGCCCTGCTCGCGCTCACCGCCCGGCGCGTCCTGCTGCCCGCGCCGGCGGTGCACCGGATCAGTGGGGTGCTCGCGGTGTTCTTCCGGCCGGCGGTCGTCTCCGTACTGCTGGCCCTGCTGGTGGTCGCCGATGTCTGGCTGTTCGGTCGGCACAGCGTGCGGGACAGCGCCGCCATGGTGCTGGCCACCCCGTCGATGATCCTGGTACTGGTCGGCCTCACGCTCGTCTGCGCGCTGGTTCATGAGTGCGGCCACGCTGCGGCCTGCCGCTACGGTGGCATGCGGCCGGGCGTGATCGGTGTCGGCATGTACCTCGTCTGGCCGGCCTTCTTCACCGATGTCACCGACTCCTACCGGTTGAGCCGCTGGGGGCGGCTGCGTACCGACCTGGGTGGGATCTACTTCAACGGGCTCTTCGCGCTGGTCGTGGTCGGCGCGTTCGCCCTCACCCGGGCCGAGGTGCTGGTGATGGCCGCGGTCCTCGTCCACATGGACGCGCTGCGGCAGCTCGCGCCGTTCGTCCGGCTGGACGGCTACTACATCGTCAGCGACCTCGTCGGGGTGCCAGACCTGTTCAACCGTATGGGTCCGGCTGTGCGCTCGGCCTGGCGGACGGCGACGCTCGCGATCCCGTCCAGGCGGCGTGCCCGGGCGGATGTGGGATCGGCGCCGGACCCGGGGCTGGCCGGGCTGACCCGGCGGGCCCGTCTCCTGGTGACCGCCTGGGCGCTGTACGCCGCGCCGATGATCGCCGTGAACATCGTCATGCTGGCGGTCTACGCGCCCTTCGTGCTGCCCCGGACGGCCTTGGCGGTGCGCGACGAGTTCGGCCGGGCGAGCCAGGCCCTGGCCGGCGGAGAACTGGTCGCGGCGCTCGCCGGGGCCGTAGGCATGGTGCTTGTCGCGTTGCCGGCGGCCGGGATGGTCTACGTGCTCGTCCGGGTCGGCCGGCGGCTGGTGCGGCTGGTGCGGGTGGCGTGGACGCTCCGGATGAGCCGGCGGCGCTCCGGGTGCGGCAGCCGGGCTGCGGCGCGGTCAGTCGGCGGTTGATCTTCAGGTCATCGGGCTGGAGCCGCCGGCCGTCCATCGGCGGGGGAGCGATCGCGGGAGACCGAACCAGGGCAGCGCGCCGTTCTCGAAGCGCGTCATCGCGCGGATGCGGTCCGCGGTCAGGCTCAGGACGACGCGTCACCGTCACCGGCCCGCGCCCGGCGCTACCTGGTTGCGGACAGGCCGTTGAGGGTGGCTATGGCATGGGGGAGGGCGCCGATATTGGCGAAGTCGACGGCGACGAAGGTGGGGCGGCGGTCCCGTTCGCGTTCGCAGAGGCCCGCCCGGGCTAGGAGGATGCCGGTCGCGTTGTCGTCCAGTGCCGCGCGGCGGCTGGGGGCGGCCGCGGTCAGCCAGTGGTTGACCAGCAGGAGCTTGGCGTCCGCGGAGCCGCGCTTGACCGTGCAGCTGGCGAGGTCGTCCGGCGTGCGCGCGTCGAACGGGGTGTCCGAGGCGTAGCGGTAGAACGAGCGCAGGAAACTGCCCGGAGTGTCCTGGCTCTCGGTGAAGACCACCAGGCGGTGCCCGGAGGTGATCATCTCCCGCAGCGTCGGCCACTCGCCGCCCGGGTCGGCCGGCGGAGTGAACACCTTGCTCCCGAGCCCGGCCTGCTCGACCGCGCCGATGATCTCGCTGGCCGGGACCTGGTCCTGCAGGATCAGGGTGACGACCTCGGTGGGATTGCGGTCCATCCAGTCGCCGATCGCGCGCAGCTCGGTGGTGAAGTCGAGCGCGCCGAGCTGGCACATGTCATGGCAGAGCCACAACCCGGGCCGGGCTGAGACGGCGCCGCGGGTCAGCGGCTCCAGCGCCGCTCTGGTCGTGGGGTCGAGCGCGTCGAGGGCCCTGCTCACCTCCTCGGGCGTCGTCCAGTGATGGACGTCGAGCAGCAGGCCGCGCACGCCGAGGTCGAGCTGGTGAATGATCGACGGGTCCTGCGACGGGCCGAGGAAACGGTCCTCGCTGTTGGCCATGGCGTTGTGGCTCGCCGCGTAGCTGACCTCGTCGTAGTGCCGGTCACACAGCCGCGCCGACCCCTCGCACACCACGCGCGCGTCCGCCGCCGCGCCGGGGAACGCCGCCCACGTGACGGCGACGATGGCCGGGATGACGACGACCCCGATGGCTGCCAGCCGGCGCCGCCGGGTGTGCCGCTCGAGCCGCGCCGCCGCGGCGGCCAGCAGCGACAGCCCGGCGAGGACCGCGCCGAGTATCAGCATCCAGATGGCCAGGCGCAGGAAGTCGCTCTCGATGCCGCGGTAGGCGGTGGCGCCGAAGTCGGTCAGCACGGCGGCGGCGCCCTTGGGCAGCTTCGAACCGGGGGCGTCGAGGGAGGTCAACGGGTTCGGCAGGGCCAGCCGCATCGCCACCCCCAGCAGCAGCGATCCCACGCCCGCAGCCAGCCCCGCGTAGCCCAGCGCCCGCATCGGCGAGCGGCCGCGGGAGGTCGCCACCGCGGCGACGCCGACGAGACCGCCGAAGATCGCCACCACGCACGCGGCGCCGACCGGGAGCAGCAGCCCGGCGATGTCGTGCAGCCGGTCGATGGCCCGGATCGTCGGTTGGTCGCGCAGGTCCGACAGTGAGACGCCGAGGTTGAGGACGGTGCCGTCCACGAGCCTGCCGCGCAACTGCTGGATCGCCTGGTCGTCCCCCTGGAACAGCGGCGGGCCGAGCAGGGCCAGCGCCCCGGCGATGTCGCCGGACAGCAGCAGCGCCCGCGCCGGCTCCTGCAGCTGCGCCCTGGTCACCGGGTCGAACCGGGCGAGCACCGTGCCGAGTACCAGGTCGGCGTCCTGCGGGCGCAGTTTCATCGTCGGCAGCGACGTGGGCGGGCGGCCGGCGGCGACGTCGTTCAGCGTGGCGATCACGCCGTCGGTGAACGCGGAGACGTTCGACACCTGGTAGGTGGTGCCGGCGCCGAGCTCGCCGGCGAGATAGCGGTTCGCCAGGCCCGAGATGTTGGCGAACAGCGGGCGCATGTCGACGGTGAGCGTGATGTCGTCCGCGTCGCCGCGCAGGTAGGCGACCACCCGGCGGATCTGCTCGTCGGTCATCCCCTCGACCGTCGACGGCGGCAGCACCGTGCGCAGGTTGGCGGTGATCAGCGTCCGGTCGACCGGAAGGCCGGCGAGCAGGTCATCGACGGCGGGGTCGGGCAGGACCTCGGTGTAGACCCGGTCGTAGGCGTGCACGTGGCTCAGGCCCTCGGTGTAGAAGTTCGGGCTGAGCACGGTGGACCGCGCGGTGAGGATCACGACCAGCGGCAGCCAGCAGAGCACGACCAGCGCCGTCAGCGCGACCTGCGCGAGCCGCCGCCGGCCGGTGTCCACCCGACTGCCCGCCCGCTCGCCCGCGGGGCCGCGCCCGCTCAGGCGGGCGGCCAGCCCCGGCCGTTTCCGGGCGCCCTCCATCCCCGCCGTCGCCGGTTGTGGCGCCGTCGTCCCGTCCTGCTCCCCGAGCCGCCGCACGGGCCCCAACCTACCGAGATCCGGACAGTCCGACCGACGCCCCGGTGGAGGCCTTGGTCTCGGGCACCGACGGGCCGCGTGGTGTCACGTGGTGTCGCGTTGCCGACGGCCGGCGCCGGGAAAACTGTTCGGACATTTCGGCTGGTTTCGGTACTGTTAGCGAGTCCTGAGATCAACTGGCTCACCGGGCCTGGGAGAACCGTCCCGGTTCATCGGCCGCTTTAGTCAGCCCAGGGAGGTGCCGTGACCAAGCTGAACCAGATCATCGCGATCGAGAAGGGCGTGAAGGCGCGCGCCGCGCGCGAGTTCGCCGATCTGCAGGGTTCCACGCAGAAGGACGCCCTGCTCGCCGGTATCTCCCGGACCTACCAGCCGCGCGACGAGGACGGTGACCAGCTGCCGGCCGAGGGCACCAAGGTCCAGGTGCGCGTGGAAGAGGTGCTGACGCAGCTTTCCGCGGTTCTGACCCGGCTGTTCGACGTCGTCGCCACCAAGGACATCGCGAACCGCACGGCGACGGCCGATGTCGCCGTCGACGGCACGACGCTGCTGCGTGATGTGCCGGTCACCTACCTGCTTTTCCTGGAGAAGCAGCTGGCCGACCTGCAGGCGTTTCTCGGCAAGCTGCCGGTGCTGGACCCGGCCGAGGACTGGGCCTGGGACCCGGCCGCCGGTGTCTACCGCACGCCGACGACGAAGACCGTGCGCTCCCGCAAGGTGCCCAAGGTGCTCGTCAAGTACGAGGCGACGGAGCACCACCCGGCGCAGACCGAGGTGTTCACGGTCGATGAGCCGGTCGGCGAGTGGTCGACGGTGAAGTTCTCCGGCGCCCTGCCCGCGGACCGGCGCAAGCAGCTGGTTGACCGGGTCGTCGCCCTCGCGGAGGCCGTGAAGGTCGCCCGCGAGGCCGCGAACCAGTTCGAGGTGACCGACCAGACCGTCGGCCGGCAGGTGCTCGACTACCTGTTTGCCCAATAGGCGCCGCATTCGGCCCGTCAGTGGATAAGGTCGCGGGCGGGCCGGAGACCGGTCTGGAGCAGACCGGCCCGCGGTAAACCGACCCCCGCGGTAAACCAACCCACAGTCTCCCGCCTGGAGCGGCGGGACGCGCCCGGCGACGGGCGCGAACGCTGAGACTCATACTCAAGATCATAAAGGATGGTGACAGCGGGGGTTCGATTCCCCTCCCCGGCTCAGGCTTGCCGGGGTAGCCCAGTGGCAGAGGCAGCCGTCAATGAATCTTAGTCTCTCGCTCCACAACTGAAGACAGGCCATATCGCCAGGCCGGCCGACGTCCGGACAATTAAGGTCGAGGTTGCGGGTTCAAGCCCCGCGCGGTGCTCCACCTGCGCCGCTAGCTCAATTGGAAGAGCGCGACCCGTGTGATGCTGACCGGCCGCCAACAAAACGGACTGGCGTGCGCAACATGGCCATCCCTCGGGGCCCGGAGAAGGGTAGTCTCCGGGCTCCACCAATTCTCGAGGACCCGGTGCCGGTCGTCCATCGTGAGCGCCCGCCCGCCGGTGACGGCGAGCAGCCGGGTCACGCCTCCAGCGCGATCCGCGCGAGCGCGTCGGAGGCGGAGCCCTCGATGACGTGCTCCAGCTGGGCCGCGTTGATCTCGCCGACCCGGCCGATCGCCTTGGCGGCGAGGTGCTGCTTCTCGAAGTCGGCCATCGAGTCGAACTCGGCCTCCAGGACCATGTGGTGCAGCCCGCCGAACGCGGGAGCCCACATCCGGTACGGGGTCAGCCCGCCCGCCGCGTAGAGCTCGTTCTTCTCCCGCTGCAGCGCGAGAAACGCCGGCAGGTGGCCGTAGCGCAGCTGCCGGAAGACCTGGTGACGGTAGGAACCCATGGTCGTCTTTCTCCTGAGATCTCCGGGCGGCGCGCGGCCGTCAGGGGGTGTCCATGTGCTCGACGGCGACCCAGCCCTTGTCGAACGGTGTGGTGAAGAAGTTGCGGACCCGCAGATGCGCGATCAGCCACTGCCCGTCGACCCGGGTGAAGTCGTTGTCGTAGGAGCCGGCGATCCAGAGCGGGGTGTTGTCCCGGTAGGTGCAGGCCTGGAAGTACGTCCACCGCCCGCGCGCGGTGTCGCCGCTGACCTGGACCTTCCCCTTGGCGAGGAAGTGCGCGGCGAAGGGCATCCGCGCGACGTTGCGGTCGAACTTCGGTACGAGCGCCGCGCGGCCGACGGCGGCCCAGCCGCGGTTGCCATGCGGGCCGACGCTCTCCCACCTGCCGTCCTCGGCGAACAGGCTGGCGACGGCCTCGCCCTTGCCGGTGGGCAGGTCGGCCGCCTCCATGTAGGCGGCCATGAGCTCCTCGACCGCGAGCTTCGACTCGAGCACGTCGAGCCGTTCGAGCAGCCTTGCCACGTCGGGGGACGCCTGCTCAGGCACCGGCGTCCATCCCCACCGGGCCGCCGCCCGCGGGCCGTGCCTTGTCGAGGACGCGCAGGTAGCGCTCCAGCAGCCACTGGTTGAGCTGCGGGATCGTCGACTCCAGCCAGGACAGCGGGCCGCGTGGCGCATGGCGGGAGGCGTAGCCGCGGTGCAGCGCCCGCGTCGTCTCCTCGTCCTGGTGGATCGCGACCGCCTTGCGGGCGACCTGGGCCGCGTAGGCGTCGGCGAAGCCGGGCTGCTCGACGGCGGCCTTCGGGTACAGGTCGACGCGGCGCAGGTCGATCGTGCCGGGGCCGGTCGGGAGCAGGAACGACATCGACGCGAAGGTCGGCTGGAAGATGCCGAACAGCAGCGGCGGCACGGAGGCGAACATCACCCGGCGGCGCTGCTCGTCGGTCAGTCCCGGGATGAAGGTGGTCATCCGCTCGCCGTCGTTGCCGAGGCTGAGCTCCTCGGACTTCAGGTACGTCGGGTGCATCACCTGGCCGTCCCCGGGGTCGAACACGCCGAACCGGGCGAGCCGGGACGGCGCCGCGTCGTGGGCGTCCTTGTGGACGTAGCCGGTGTGGTAGGGCTCCAGGGCGTTGTCGTGGTGCAGCTTCCAGTTCCAGGTGAGGCCCTCGCGCAGCGTGGCCGGCATGGGGACCAGCTCGTCCAGGCCGAACGTGGACAGCTCCTCGTCCAGCTTCGCGAGCGTCGGCGCGAGCGGCGCCGCGTCCGGGTCGAAGGTGACGAACACCAGGCCGTGGAAGACCTCGGTGCGTATCCGTGGCAGCCGGATCTCGGCGCGCAGCCGCTCCAGCGGCACCGTCTCGCGCATCGACGGCGCGGCGACCAGCGAGCCGTCCAGCTCGTACTGCCAGTTGTGGTACGGGCAGACGAGCCGGCCGCCGGGCAGGCACGGGGCGGCCGCCTCCCGCGCGCCCAGCCCGTCGAAGATCGCGTGGCCGCGGTGCTGGCAGATCGCCGAGAGGACGTAGACGTCACCGGCGGCGCCGCGGACCATATCGGCTGAGGGGTCCGCGGCGGCGCGAGGCTCCGCCATTTTCGCGCCGCCACGGACCATGATCAGCGGTTCGTCCAGGACCTTGAGCGGCAGGTGGTTGCCGGGCTCCGGCACCTCGCCCACGTGGCCGACGCACAGCCACTCCCTGGCGAAGATCGCCTCCTTCTCGAACTGCCAGAACTCCTGGCTGGTGTAGACCTCCCTGGGCAGCAGCCGGGCGGTCGCGATCGGGTCCGCGCAGTGCTCGATGTCGCCGAGGATCTCCGCGGCGCGGTCGAGCACGCGCTCGTCGAGCGAGATGGTCATGGTCCGGTGCCTCCTTCCCCACCGACTGGCGGGCCGGCACCCGGCGTGCGTCGAGACGTTCGGCGCTCCGGGTGGTCGGCGGCCAATCGGCGGGGACCCCTCGGGATGGTCAGGGCAGAAAGTGCGGGTTCAGGACGCCTTGAGGCCGATGCCCGCCTGGACGTACTCGTTGGTGAAGAGGTCCGCGGGGGTGAGGCCGGACTTGATCGGCTTGCCCTGCTTGTCGAAGATCGGCGTCAGGATGTCGATCATCTTCTGGACCCGGGTCGTGTCGAACCGGCCGAGGGTGCCCGTCGAGTCGTTCGTGACGAGCTTGCGGTCGACCATGGTCTTGACGGCGTAGGCGTCGAGGCCGGCGCTGGTCTGCCAGAACTCGCCGATCTCCGCGTTCATCTTGTCGATGCGGTCGGTCATCGGCTTGGGGTTGGCCAGGTAGTCGACGGTGGACTGCTGGACCATCGGGATGAACTTCTTCAGGCACTCGCTGTACTTCTTCGCCACGTCCGGGCGCATCGAGAAGGAGCTCGCGTAGTTCACGTAACCCGAGTCGTAGACCAGCAGGTCCTTCACCGGCTTGTTCCAGTTCTTGGTGTCGAACTGGTACTTGTACGGCTCGCTGCTGGCCAGGCCGGACTGGACGATGGCCCCGTCGGCACTCACCCAGCGGTCCGCGCCGCCCTGGTAGGAGCTGTCGACCTGGCTGGACTTCAGCTGGCCGGAGCCGACCAGGTAGTCCATGTAGGTCGAGCCCTCGAAGTAGAGGACCTTTGTGTCGGTCCTGCCGATGTCGGCGATGGTCTTGAAGTCGTAGTGGCCCGGGTCGTACATGAGGATCTGCGGGTCCTTGTCGAAGTAGCTCAGGACCGCGACCGTCGGCTGCTTCTCGGAGTTCTGGATCGCCTCGTCGGTCGCCAGCAGGCCGGCGAACAGCGAGTCGTCCTTGTACAGCTGCGCCGTCACCTGGTCATTGCCCGTGAGCGGGCCGCCGGCGCGGACCTCGACCGTGATGCCAGTGTCGCCGAGCGGGCCGGAGTAGACGCCCTTGGTGGCGTCCATCTTTCCGTTCGGGCCGATCAGGTTGTAGATACCGCCGTACTCTGCCTCCGGGAACCAGCTGGTCTGGATCGCGATCGTGCTCGGGCAGATCCCGGACAGCGAGCCAGCGGCGGCGGGCGCCGCGGCCGTGTCCGAGTCGTCCCCGCCACAGGCCGCCAGGGTGAGGGCCAGCGCGGTGGCCGCCGCCGCTGGCATGAGGCGTCGTGATCTCATCGTTCTCCTGTTTCCGAGCAGTGCGGGGGAATGAGGCGGTGGTGCGGTGCGGTGCGGCGCCGCGCTGCGCCGGGGAGATCGGGAGCTAGCTCGGCTTGCGCTGGGCGGAGGCGTGCCAGTTGCGCAGCACGTACTTCGTGACGGCGGTGTTCAGCAGGAACAGCGCGAGGCCGAGCAACGAGGAGCAGAAGATCGCCGCGTAGAGGCGCTCGGTCTCCAGCGCGTTGCGGTAGATGTCGAGCAGCCGGCCGATGCCCGGCTGGCCCTGGCGGAAGAAGAAGTCGGCCACGATCGCGCCGATCACGGCCAGGCCGCCGGAGGTGCGCAGGCCGGTCAGGATCCCTGGCAGCGCCGCGGGCAGCTCCAGGCGCCACAGCCGGGCGAGCCGGCCGGCCTTCATCAGCGCGAACAGGTCGCGCTGCGACGGCTCCACGGACTGCAGCCCGAACAGCGTGTTGGTGATGATCGGGAAGAGCGAGAGCACCGAGCAGATCAGGATCCGGCTGGTCAGCCCGAACCCGAACCACAGCCCGACCAGCGGCGTCATCGCGAGCACCGGCAGCGTCTGCAGCGCCACCGCGTACGGGTAGATCGAGCGTTCCACCCAGCGGGTCTGCGCCATCAGCACCGCTACCGTGAACCCGACCGCCGACGCGATCGCGAACCCGGACAGCGCCACCTGGGTGGTGTTGCCCAGGCCGCGCAGAATGTCGGAGAAGTTGCCCCAGTCGAGGAACCCGACCCGGATCACCTCGTGCAGCGGCGGTAGCAGGAACCGCCGCCGCGGCGTGAGCGCGACGTAGGAGACGAGATACCACAGGCCGCAGAACGCGGCGAACACGGCGACCGGCGGCCCGGCCGTCGCGGCTGTGCGGCGCGGCCAGGACGTCTGCCCGCCCGCCAGCGCGGGCTCACCCACGGCGGGCCTCGCGGCCCCGGCGGCCGCCTCGGCGCGCGGGCTCACCGCGGCCGCCTGGGCGGCAGAGGGCGTCGTGGCCGAGGGGGTTGTGATGGTCATTCGGCTCCTCCTCGCAGGCATTCGCCGATCTGTCCGGTGAGCGCCGCGAACTCGGCCTCGGCCCGCAGCCGGGGAGTCCGCGGGTAGGGGAACGGGACCGCGAACTCGCCGATGATCCGGCCGGGGCGGGCGGACATCACCACCACGCGGGACGACAGGAACACCGCCTCGGCGATCGAGTGCGTCACGAACAGGCCGGCGAACCGCGACCCGCTGAAGATCCGCAGCAGCTCGCCGTTCAGCCGCTCCCGGGTGATCTCGTCGATCGCGCCGAAGGGCTCGTCGAACAGGAACAGCCGAGGGTCGAGGGTGAGGGCGCGGGCGAGGCTCGTACGCATCCGCATGCCGCCGGACAGCTGGTTCGGGTAGCGCTTCTCGAATCCGGTGAGCCCGACCATGTCGATCGCCGCCTGCGCCTTGCGCAGCCGCTCGCTCTTGGGCTCGCGACGCAGCTGGGAGCACAGCGCCACGTTGTCGAGCACGTTGCGCCAGGGCAGCAGCGTCGGGTCCTGGAAGACGTAGGCGATGTGGTCGTCCGGCGCGGTGACGGAGCCGTGCGTCGGGGCCTGCAGGCCGGACGCGATCCGCAGCAGCGTGCTCTTCCCGCAGCCGGACGGGCCGACGATCGAGACGAGCTCGCCCGGCGCGACGTCCAGGCTTACCTGGTCGACGGCGTGCACCCCGCCGCGAAACACCATGTCCACGTCGTGGAAGCTCAGTACCGGCGGCTCGGCGGGCCAGCCGGTTGGCTGGCGCGGGATGGTGACCTGGCCGGTCGCGGGCGGCTCCCCCGGGGACCGTTCGTGGGCCTGCATGGTCATGCGACGCTCCCTCTCAGGACGCGGGCGGTGTCGGGTGCGGCGGCCAGGGCGTCGGCCGTGGCCCGTGGGCCCCCGGCGGCCACGGCGGGGCGCCACCGGGCGGGCCGGGGGCCGGCCGCGAGCCCAGCTGCTCGAGGACGGCGACGACCGACCACATGGTCAGCGTCGACGTGCGCCCGCCCGAGCCCGCGACGGTCTCGTTGACGAACTCGAACCGGTAGCTGCCGACCGCGGTGTCAGCGGTGATCTCGTGACGGGTGCGGGTCGCCGCCGGGTCCGCGACGACCACCACCCGCACGTCGTCCAGGCCGCAGGTGGCGCTCGCGAGCGTGACCGCGACGTTCGCCGTCCTTGGGAAGCGCAGCGCCGCGGCCCGAGCGGTGCCGTCGAAGACCACCATGGGCTCCCGGTCGCCGTCGCCGTCGCTCGCGCTGGCGAGCGCCTCGGGGCGCTTGGTCGTGGTGAGCCGGACGGCCGCCGGGCCGCCCGCGCGGACCGCGGCGCGCAGCGTGTCCAGCCCGCCGACCGCGCCCGCCGGCACCAGCCAGCGGCTCCCACCGGTCTCGGCGGCCGCGGCCAGGCCCGCGGCCACGGCGTCGTCGGCGAGCGCTGCCGGGCTGCACATCACCAGGTCGACCCCGGCGGCGAGCACCGCCGGGCCGTACGCGCCGAGCGCCGCCACGCCCGCCGCCTCGACGACGACGTCGGCGCCTTCGGTCAGCAGTGCGGCGGCGCCGGCTGGCGCGTCCCGGGAGGTGACGACCGCGGCGAGCGCGCACCCGCGCACGTCTCCGGCGGCCAGTAGGCCGCGCAGCGGCGCCCCGATGCCGCCGGCGCCGAGCAGCGACACCCGCAGCGGCCCCTGGCCTCGCGGAGGTCTCGTCATGTCACACCCCCACCGCGGTCGCGCCGATGCCCGGGTCGGCCGCGCCGACGAGCGCGTCGCCACCCGCCCGGCCGACGACGACGTGCGCCGGCCGGACCGCGGTCGCGGTCTCGTCGGCCCACACCGTCCCGGTGGCGGTCGTGCTCCAGCGGCGGGTGGTGAGCACCCGGTCGAGCGCGTGCCCGAGGACGGCGGCCGTCGGCAGCCCCCGCCCGGCGCCCGACTCGTGGGCGTCATCGGCATCGATACGGTCGAGCAGGCCGGTGATCACCTGCGCGTTCCAGGCGACCTGCTGCTCGCCGCCGGGGGTCGCGCCGAACAGCGTCGGTCGCCCGTCGCCGTCGCCGCCGGCACCCAGCGCCCAGGCGTGCAGGGTGGTCGGCGGGCGGCGGCCGGGGGCCGGTCCGTCCGGCGCGCCGGGCCGGCCGAAGCCGCGCCCCGCCCGGTTGGACAGCACGAGGTCGTACTCGTCCACGATCAGGCCGCTGCCGAACTGCGGGAATGAGTTCGAGTGGACGATCACCACGATGGCGCCCTCGTCGTCGGTGGCGCCGACCACCGACGTGCCCTCGATCACCGACGTGCCCTCGACCGAACCGGCGGATCCGGTGGCGGTCGCGCGCGCCGGGGCCCGGCCGGCCGCGGGTTGGGCGGTCGCGCCACCAGGCGCCGCCGGCGTGGCGGTGCCGCGCAGGCGGCGGACCGCCGACCGCGCCGCGGCGGCGAGGTCGCCGCCGCGATCGGCCTCGCGGAGCGCGCCGAGCAGGGCGGGGCCGTAGGTCGGCGCGGGGGTGGCCCACACGGTGCGCTCGCCTGCCGTCCCGGTGACGGCGTCGGCCCACTCGGCACGGGCGGCGGCGAGGTCCGCGAGCGTGAGGACTCCGCCGGCGCGCCGCACCCGGGTGACCAGGTGCTTGCCCGGCTCGCCCGCGAACAGCGCGCCGCCGCGCTCGGCGAACTCGGTGAGCAGCCGGGCGAGGCCCGGCAGCCGCAGCCGCGTCCCCGGCGCGAGCGGCCCGTCCGCCGGCCGGTAGCGGCAGCCGTCGGGGGCATGGGCCCGCAGCAGGTCGTCCGCCTCGGCGGCAAGCGCCGCGCACAGCGTCGACCAGGCGACCCCGCGCTCGGCGAGCTGGATGGCCGGAGTGGTCAGTCGCTCGAGGCCGAGGCGGCCGAGACCGGCAAGCGCCGCGTATCCGGCGGGCGCGCCGGGGACGCCGACGGAGGGCCCGCCGGTCGTCGCCTGGCCCGCGAGCCCGGCCGCGGCCGGGCCGATCGCGAGCAGGGCACGTGGCCGGTCCCAGCCGGGCAGCCAGGCGAGCGCCACCAGGTCGCCGGCGAGGCCGCATTTCGGCGGCATGAGGACGGTCTCGGCCAGCGCCGCGGTCACCGCGGCGTCGACGGCGGTGCCGCCGTCGAGCAGGGCCTGGCAGCCGAGGACCGCCGCGGTGCGGGCGCCGGCACCCACGACGCCGCGGGCGCCGAACACCGCGACAGGCGTCGTGGGCGCGGCGGCGATGGTCATGACGGCCTGATCGCCTGGTTCGGGCCGTAGGAGATCCCCTGAGTGGGCCCGTAGTGACGGAGTTCGATGACGTTGCCATCCGGGTCGGTGACGTAGACCAGGTCAGCCTCGCCGCGCGCGCCCCAGCGCCGGAAGGGACCGGCGATCTTCCCGAACTCCCCGGACTCGACCAGCGTGTACGCGTCGAAGGGCTCGACCTCGAGGCAGAAGTGCGCGAGGTTCTCGCCGGTTCGCTCGGCGCGGCCGTCGAGGTCGATGACGACGCCCGGTCGCACCTCGACCGACGGGAAGGGGACTTTGCCCGCGCGGTACTCGTCCACCCGCAGCGGTCGGAGTCCGAGCCTGCCGGTGTACCAGTCGAGCGACCGCCAGACATCGGCGACATACAGCACGATGTGATCAAGGCCGAGGACCGATATGACGCGCGATGCGTTCGTGCTGGTAGGAGCGCTGACCATACGGATACTGTATCCGTACATTTGTTACCGATTGTGATGGGCTTTGTTAAGCGTCTGTGACGAATCCCCAGTTCACGCCTGTTTTCGGGCATTTGTGGGCCGGGCCTCGGTGGCTTGGGTACGGCTGGGTCGGCCTCGGGGCATGTCCAATGGATACAAACTGACGGGTCGGTCGGGTGGTCACGGCCGGTCCAGGGTGGTGTCGGTGCCCGCGAGCGGCGGCCGGCCCGCCTCGGCCTCCGCGTCCGCCATGGCGGCCGCCGTCGCGACGACGGCGGAGACGATCGCGGCGTACCCGGTGCAACGGCACAGATGGCCGACCAACCGCTCACGCACGGCGTCCGGGTGGGCGAGCGCGGCCGGGGCCACCCGCAGGGCGTGGGACAGCGCGACGACCAGGCCGGGAGAGCAGTACCCGCATTGGGTGGCGCCAGCCGCCGCCAGCCGGGCGACCAGCGCCGGGTCGGCGGCGGTGCGCGCGGTCGCGACCGCCGCTCCGTCCGCCCGCCCGGCCGGCACGAGGCAGGCCGGGACCGGTGAGGCGTCGAGCAGCACGACGCAGCTGCCACAGTTTCCCGCCCGGCAGCCGGCGGGCACCGGCGCGCCCGCCTCGTCGAGCACGTCCAGCAGCGAGGCACACAGCGGCGCTTCGAGAGCGTGGCCGGTGCCGTCGATCTCCAGGCGCACGGTGACCCCGGGCTCCGCCACGGCCGTCGTCGCGGTGGTCATGGTCGCGTCAGTCATGATCGCGTCAGTCATGGTCGGGCCTCCCATGGCAGCGTCGGTGGCAGCGGCGGGCCAGCGCGCGTACGGCGGTGGCCAGGTACGCCGGGTCCGCCTGGCCCGCGGGTGCGTCCGCCGGCAGTCCGGCGGCGGCCGCCGCGGCGAACTCCTCGCCCGCCCCCGCGTCGAGCAGCAGGCGCTCGGCCGCCGCGCGGCGGGCCGGCACCGGCGCCGTCACGGTGACGATGTAGACCCGGGGCCCGTCGTCGAGCAGTGCGACGGCGACGGCCGCCAGCGTCGGCGCGGCGGCGGGCCGCACGGCCACCCGCGCGTAGGCGAACCGGTGTGGCACGGCGACCGTGAGCGCCACGGCGAGCTCCGCGGCCTCGGCGAGCCTCCCCGGCACGGTGACCAGCGCCGGGACGTCGACCGTCCGGCGCGCGCCGTCCGCGTGCGCGACCTCCACCTCGCCGGCGAGCGCCGCGAGCGGCGCCGCGAGGTCGTGCGGGCGCTGGAAGAGATTCCCCAGCGCCGTCGCCCTCGCGCGCACCGCCGGTGTCGCGAAGCCGCGCAGTGGCAGGCGGTCCGGGCCAAGCGTCGGTTGCGCGGCCAGGCGTTCGGCGGTGACCAGCGGCCCGAGCCGGATCCGGCCGGCCGCCTCGTCGAGCGCCGCAACGTCCCGGACGCCGGCCAGGTCGAGCAGCGCGGCCGGCGGCCGCCCGCCGGTGGCCAGCGCCGGTGTGGCCGCCGTGGCGCCGGCGAGGACGAGGGCCCCCGGGTGCTCGGCGCGCGCCGACAACGCCTCGGTGAGCGTGGCGGGACGCAGATACACGTCAGACCCCCACCGCGTGCGGCACGGCGACGGGCTCGGCGAGCAGGTCGGCCGGGGCGGCGGGCACGGCCGCGACTGGACGGCCGCTCGCCGCGCGCAGCGCCGCCGCCACCGCGGCCGGCGACGAGGCGAGCGAGCCCTCGCCGACACCGCGGATCCCATGCGGCAGCCGGTCGTCGGGGTGCTCGATGACCACCGGGACGATCTCGGGAACGTCGAGCGCGGTCGGGACCAGATAGTCGGCGAACCCGGCGGCTGTGGCGACGCCGTCGGCGTCGACGCGTATCTCCTCGGTGAGGGCGAGGCCGGCGCCCTGTGCCGCGCCGCCGACGAGCTGGCCGGCCAGCTGCGTGGGGTTCACGGCCCGGCCGACGTCCTGGGCACCCACGAGCTGGACGAGCTCGGCCGTGCCGAGCTCGGGATCCACGTCGACGACGGCACGGTGCGCGGTCAGCTGGAACGTGATGTGGATGTCGCCGCGGCCGGTCGCCGGGTTGACCGGCTCGGTCGCCGGCAGGGTGTACGACTCCCGGACCTCCACGGTCTCGTCGCCGAGCACGGCGGCGAGCAGATCGGTCAGCGGGCCAGTCGCCGGCCACCGGCCGTCCGGTCCGCCCGCGGCCGGCCAGCAGGGCAGGCCGTGCGCGTGGGCACGGGTCGTGAGCTCCGCCAGTAGCCTGCTCGCGGCCGCGGCGGCCGCGCCGCCGGAGGCCATGGTCTGGCGGCTCGCCTTGCTGCCGCCGCTCACGGGCGCGTCGGTGCTGGGAGCCTCGGCGCGCAGCGGGACGGGGCCGAGCTGCTCCTGGACGATCTGGCGCAGCGCGGTGCCGATGCCCTGGCCGACCTCCGGCGCCGCGCTGACGATCGTCACACCGTCCCGGTCGGCCCGCAGGACGATCCCGGCGCTGTCCGGCCGGCCGTCGCCGAGCCCCGCGCTCTTGATCCCGAGCGCGACCCCGACCCCGCGGCGCCGCCCCGGCGCCACCGGCCTCGCCGGCATCGGGGTCGCGAGACAGGCAGCCAACACCTCGGCGGGACCGGCTGTCCCGACGAGCGGCTGCCCCGACGTCGCGAGCGGCTCCCCGGGCACGAGCAGGTTGCGTCGGCGCAGATCTACCGGGTCGACGCCCAGCTCGCGGGCCAGCAGGTCGACCGTCAACTCGATCCCGAACGAGGCCTGGGTCGCGCCGAAGCCGCGCATGGCGCCCGCGACCGGATTGTTCGTCCGGACAGCGGTGGTCGTGACGTCCACGTTCGGGACCTGGTACGGGCCGGCGGCGAAGAAGTGCACGATCCCGACGACCGGGGTGGACGTGCTCGCGTACGGGCCGCCGTCGAGCACAATGCCGGCCCGCAGCGAGACGAACGTGCCGTCCGGGCGTGCCGTCAGCTCGTAGTCCATGATCGCTGGGTGTCGGCTCGGATGCGCCTGGAACGACTCGGCGCGCCCGTAGACGGCCCGGACGGGCGCGCCGGTGAGCACCGCGGCCAGGCAGAGATGGATGTGCAGGGTCATGTCCTCCCGGCCGCCGAACGCGCCGCCGACCCCGGCGAGCTCGACCCGGACCGCCTCGGGCGGGACGCCCAAGGCGGCGGCGATCTGGTCCCGGTCGTGGTGCAGGTCCTGGGTCGCGACCCACAGCCGGACGCCGCCGCGCCCGTCCGGCACGGCGAGCCCCGCCTCGGGCGCCAGGAACGCGGGGTCCTGCCGGCCGGTCCGCCAGCGGGCGCGCACGGCCACCGGGCCGCGCGCGCCGTCGCCGTGGCGCAGCCGGCGCCGGAAGATGACGTTGGGGCTGACGGCGCCGTCGGCCGCGTGCGCGCCGTGGACGTCGCCGCCGGGCGCCGCGTGCGGGTGGCCCGCGGGCACGACGGCCGGCGCGCCTGGGGCGAGCGCGGCCAGGGGGTCGACGAGCGGCGGCAGCGGGCGCAGCAGCGGGCGCACCAGCGCGGCCATCCGCCGCGCCGCCCAGGGAGTGGTCGCGACCGCGAACGCGATCGGCTCGCCGTGGTGGCGGACCTCGCCCTCGGCGAACACCGGCTGGTCGCGCACCTTCACCCCGACCAGCCGGGCGCCGGGCACGTCGGCCGCGATGATCACCCGCATGGCGCCGGGCACCGCCAGCGCCGCCGCGGCGTCGACCCCGAGCAGCTCGGCTCTGGCGACCGGGGAGCGGACGGTGACGCCGTACAGCTCGGCCGGCGCCGTCACGGCGGCGTTCTCGCCGGGGCTGTCGGCGGTGGCTCCGGCGTGTCGCGCCTGGTCACCGAGGCGAGAGGGCGCCCGGCGCCCAAGGACGTCGCGTGCGCGCAGGTCGGTCGCGTATCGGAACCGGCCGGTGAGCTTCGCCACCGCGTCCGCCCTGGTGTCCGGTGCTCCGATTCCAAAAGTGGCCCGGGCGGCGTGGGCAGGCGCCGCCTCACCGGTCGCCGCCTCACCGGTCGCCGTCTCTGGGCCCTGTCCGGCGCGACCCGTGGGTCCGGGTGGCACGGTTCCGCCTCCTTCGCTCGTCCCGTTGCGTCGCCGCCGCTCGCGTCGCCGCGGAGGTCCTTGGGGACGGCACGCGGGGCCGCTGTGCGGAGGTCCCGCCGGCCCCCGCCAGAGATGTGTCACCTTGGGTGATTGTTCGGGATACTGTATCCGTCACGGTCGCGTCGGACTACCGTGCGGGGGCGACTGGCGCGGGCCTGACCGTAGCCGCGAAAGATTACGGATACGTGTCAACGATGGTGCGGGCCAGGGGAAGCCGGGTCTCGTCCCGCCCACTTGCCTGGCCGTGCCCAGGAGAGTGGGCGGCCGGGGCTGGCCCACGTACTTGTATCCAAATGGCATACTCGCCTGGCCGGCTGGTCGGCACCGGGTGCTGGCCGGCCGCGTCAACGGAGTCGTCTCCGGCTGCGCGAGGCTTCGCCGTCGTCGCTCAGCCTTCGGCGGTCGTGGGGAGGACACGTTGTCGATCGGGGAGAGCCACCGTCCGCTGCGGGACACGGTGCTCGACGAGCTGCGCGGGCGAATTCTGGACCGCAGGCTCCCGCCCGGCACACGGCTGACCGAGACGTTCACGTCCGAGCTGCTAGGGGTGTCCCGGCTACCGGTCCGTGAGGCGTTTCGCCGGCTGGAGTCGGAGGGGCTGGTCGAGGCGCTGCCGCGCCGTGGAGTGCGCGTCGTCGAGCGGCCCGTGCACGAGCTGGCGACCATCCACGAGATCCGGGTGAACCTGGAGCTCATGGCCGTGCGGCGCGCCGCCGCCCGCCACGACGCCGAGACGGTGGCCGCGCTCGAACGGCTGCTGGCCGACGGTGCCGCCGCGGCCGCCGACGGCGACAGGGCGGCGCTCGAACGACTCAACGGCGAGTTCCACGATGTGCTCGCGCGCGGCTCCGGGTCCCGGGTCCTCGCCGACGTGCTCCGCTGGGTGCGCAACCAGTCGCACCACCTGGCCGGCGGCTGGGTCAGCCCGGCCGACCTGTCCTGGGAGGAGCACGCCTCGATCGTGCGGGCGGTGCTCGCCGAGGACGCCGAGATGGCGTCGCTGCTCATGCGCCGCCACCTGGAGGCGCGCCACGCCGTCCAGGCCGCCGCCGTAAGCTGACGCGGTCTGGTCAACCGCCTGGTAGACCCGCCGAGCGGCCGTGCCGGCGGCCGGCTGGCGGGTGGCGGGTGGCGGGTGGCCGCACGGCCAGTACCACGACCAGTACATCGCGAGACATGCCACAAGGTGGTACTTGAGGTACGGGGTATCTTCCGGTATGTCCGACCTGGCGGTACCTGGGCCCGTCCGCCAGCCGTCCTCCAGTCAACGCGGACAGGTCGCGTCGTCCGCCCGAAAGGCGGCCGACAGCCGATGTCCACGCACCGGTCGATGCATCGCACTCTGATCGTCGCGGACAAGTTCCCGCCGGTGCTGGGCGGGATCCAGACCTTCGCCTACGCCTTTGCCGCGACGCTGCCCGCGGACAAGGTCCTCGTCGTCGCGCCGCCGCACCCCGACGCGCCCAAACTGGACGCGGACGCGCCCTTCGAGATCATCCGGCATCCGGCGGCCCGGCTGCGCCTGCCCGGGGTGGGGCCCGTCATCGGCCGGATCGCGCGTGCCGAGGGCTGCACCGCCGCCTGGTTCCCGGCCGGCACACCCCGCGGGATGATCGCCCCCGCGCTGCGCCGAGCAGGCGTGGAATGGGTGGTGTCGTCCACGCACGGGCATGAGTACGGATGGTCGCAGCTTCCGTACGGCTGGTCCCTGGTACGGGCGATCGCCTCGCGGGCGGACGTCGTCACCCACCTGACCGACGTGACCCTGCGCCGCCTGCGCAAGGTCGCGCCCGCCGGGACCCGCTTCGAGCGGCTGACCGGCGGCGTCGACGTCGAACGGTTCCAGCCCGGCGCGGGCGGCGAGGACATCCGCCGCCGGAATGGCTGGGGCGACCGGCCTGTTGTGACCTCTGTCGCCCGCCTGGTGCCGCGCAAGGGCCAGGACGTCTTGATCAGGGGGCTGCCGTCGGTGTTGCGTGACCATCCGGACACGCTCCTGGTCGTCATCGGCCGGGGGCGCAACGCGGGCCGGCTGCGACGACTGGCGGCGAGCGCCGGGGTCAGGGAAAATGTGGTCTTCGCGGGCGCCGTCCCCGAAGGGGACCTGCCCGCGTACCTGGACGCGGCGGATGTGTTCGCGATGCCGTCGCGGCCCGCCAAGCTTGGACTGGACCTGGAGGGACTCGGACTGTCGTCGCTGGAAGCCGCCGCGGCGGGCAAGCCGGTGATCACCGGCGCCGCTGGGGGCGCACCCGAGGTCGTGATCCCCGGTGAGACCGGGCTGGTCGTCGACGGTACCGATGTGTCCGCGGTCGCCCGCGCCGTCGGCGAGCTGCTCGCCGACCCGGACCGCGCCCGCCGCATGGGCGCAGCCGGCCGCGAGTTCATGACGTCGGCCTGGACCTGGGAGTACCTCGGCGGCCGGCTCGCCGCGCTGCTGACCGGCCCGTCGTATGCCTCCGTCCTCGCGGGCGGCCCAGCACCGGGGCCCACCCGGCCATCCCCGGCTCCCCTGCCGACCGCTCCGTCCTCGCCGCGCCGCACGGACGGCGCGACGGCGCGATGAGCGAACCAGCTGAGCGAGAGGACGCGCCGGCGCCTGCGTCGGCGACGATTCTGCTCGAGTCCTCGTCGCCCGAAACCCAGCCTCCAGAATCCCCGTCTTCAGAAGTCCAGCTGCTGGAGGTCCAGCTGCTGGAAGTCCAGCTGTCAGAAGTCCAGCTGCCGGAAACCCCGCCGTCCGGGACGGAGCTGCCCGAGACGACGCCCGCGAGCTCGCCGTCGGCGGCGAGGTCCCGCCGGTCTCGGCGGATCATGGCTGCGCTCAGCATCGTCGCGCCCGCCGTGGGCGCGACGTGGCTCGGGACCCACCACGAGGAACTGCGGGCGGCCTTCCTGGCCTGCAAGCGGGCCGACGGCGAGTGGCTGCTGGTCGCGGTGGTGGCCGCGTGCGCGACCTACTTCGCCGCGGCGGCGAGCATGAAGGGCGCGGTGACGCGCAAGCTCCCGTTCGGCCAGCTGCTCGCCATCCAGATCGCCGCGATCCTGCCGAACGTGCTGGTGCCCGCCGGCATGGGCGTCGCCGCCCTGCAGACCCGTTACCTGCTCCGGCGCGGCCTGACGATGGCCGAAGCCGTCGCCTCGACCGCCGCGAACGCGACGGCCGGCGCGATCCCGCATGCCCTGATGTTCGTCGTGCTCCTGTTCGCCGGGGCGGTCCCGCTGCCGCACCTCGCGTTCGGCGGGAGTACTCGCTACTTCGTGGTCGCCACCGTGGCGGCGGCGTTCGTGGCGGCGTGCGTGCCCAAGGTCCGTCGGGCCGTCGGCCTGGGGGTACGCCGGCTCGTCGAGCACCGTGACCTGCTGGCCGGCTCGGGCAGCACCAGGCGGGCCGTGCTGCTGTGGGGAGGCTCGATCGCGATCCCGATGCTGCACGCCGCGACGCTGTGCGCGATCGCGGCCGCGCTGCACGCACCGCTCGGCCCTGGGAAGATCATCGTGGTCTACCTGGTGGCGAGCGCGCTGTCGGCCGTCATCCCGTCGCCCGGTGGCTTCGGCGGGCTCGACGCCGCCCTGACCGCGCTGCTCACCGGCGCCGGCGTGCCCACCGCGACGGCGATCGCCGCCGTCCTCGGCTACCGCCTGCTCACCGCCTGGCTCCCGCTGGCCCCCTCCGCGGCCGTCTGCGGCGTCCTCATCCGCACCCGCGTCATCTGACGAGATCTGACGAGTTTGTGAGCCGGGCACAAGGCGGGTCCGCGCGCGGGGCCGGAGGGTCTGGGGCGTGAACGGGATCGACGCGCTGCTGACGGCCGGGGCCGGCCTGCTGGCCGGTGGCGTCAACGCGATCGCGGGCGGCGGTACGCTGATCGCCTTCCCCGCGCTGCTGGCCGCCGGGGTGCCGGCCGTCACCGCCAACATCACCTCATCGGTCGGGCTGGTCACCGGCTATGCGGGCGGCGCGCTGGGCTACCGGCGCGAGCTCGCCGGCCAGACGGCGCGGCTGCGTGCGCTCGGCCCGGCCGCGATCCTCGGTGGCGCCGTCGGCGCCGTGATCCTGCTGGTAACGCCCAAGGGCGCGTTCAAGGCGGCCGTCCCGTTCCTCGTCCTGCTCTCGTGCGCGCTGCTGGCCAGCCAGACGAAGCTCGCCGGCGTCGTCGCCCGCCGCCGTGCGGCCAGGACCACCGTTCCGGCGACGGTAGGGGCGCCTGCCACGGCCGACGCGGCGGCTCCGAGCACCCCGCCAGGTGGCCCCACGGCCGGCGCGGCGACGGCCACCGTGGAGACCACCGCCACTGTGGAGACCACCGCCACTGTGGAGGCCGCCGCCGCCGAGGCCACCACGTCGGCGGCGGGCGCGCCCGCCGCGCATCCGGTCACCTGGCCCACGCGGGTCGGGATCTTCCTTGCCGGCGCCTACGGGTCGTACTTCGGGGCCGGTCTGGGCGTGCTGCTGCTCGGCGTGCTCGGGATCCTGCTGGTCGACGACCTACAGCGCACGAACGCGCTCAAGACGCTGCTGTCGTTCATCGTCAACATCGTCGGGGTACTGATCTTCCTCGCGAGCGCCCAGGTCGCCTGGGCCTTCGCCGGCATCCTCGTCGTCGCCTCGGCCGTCGGCGGCGTGCTCGGCGCCCGGGTCGCGCGCCTCCTGCCCGCCATGGTCCTGCGCGCCGGCGTCATCACCCTCGGCGTCGTCGTCGCGGTCGTCCTGTTCGTCCGCGGCTTCTGACTCTGACGGCCGTCCCTGGCCGGATCACGAGCGGGGCCGGCGCGCGGGTTCAGGCTCCGCCAGCGGGCCGCGCTGAGGTGGCCCGCTGGCCTCGAGGGCCTCGGCCTCCTCGTCGGTGAACAGCCGGGACCTGGTCAGGAAGCGGTAGCCCTCGGGCGCCTCGAGGCTGAACCCGCCTCCGCGGCCGCGTACCAGGTCGATCGTCAGCCGGGTGTGCGCCCAGTACGCGAACTGGGCGCCGCCGATGTAAACCGGCACGGTGGTGCCGGAAGGCGCCGAGGCGGCGGCGACGCCGGGCGGGTCGGTGGAGCCGCCCCAGGCAGCCGGGTCGGCGAGGCACGCGGGGTCGTCGAGGTCGAGGACGCCGAGCAGGACGTCGTCGGCGCCGACGAGGAACTCCCCAAGGAGGTAGCACATCGGCGACGACCCGTCGCAGCACCCGCCCGACTGGTGGATCATCAGTGGCCCGTGCGCGGAGGTCAGCGACCGCAGCATCGCCGCCGCCGCCGGCGTCGCGTCCACCCGCAGTACCTGACCCATGGCGACCTCCCATGCCTCGCCGGCTCCGTGTTCCGGTCCCCGTCGGCCCCGCCCCGCGGTCATTGCCCGGAGCCGGCCGGGTCCTTGCGCACCGGCCGGCTCCGGGTGCCGGTGGTGGCGGAACTAGAAGAAGCCCATCGCCTTCGGTGAGTAGGAGACGAGCAGGTTCTTCGTCTGCTGGTAGTGGTCGAGCATCGCGCGGTGGTTCTCCCGGCCGATCCCGGACTGCTTGTATCCGCCGAACGCGGCGTGTGCCGGGTAAAGGTGGTAACAGTTCGTCCAGACGCGTCCGGCCCTGATCTCCCGGCCGGCGCGGTAGGCCGTGTTCTGGTCGCGCGTCCACACGCCGGCGCCCAGGCCGTAGAGCGTGTCGTTGGCGATCGTGATGGCGTCCGCGAAGTCGTCGAACGCCGTCACGGCGACGACCGGGCCGAAGATCTCCTCCTGGAAGATCCGCATCCCGTTGTCGCCGGAGAAGATCGTCGGCTGGATGTAGTAGCCGCCCGACAGGTCGCCGCCGAGCTCGGCGCGCTCGCCGCCGAGCACCACGCGGGCGCCCTCCTTCCTGCCGATGTCGATGTAGGAGAGGATCTTCTCCAGCTGGTCGGTGCTCGCCTGTGCGCCGATCATGGTGTCGGTGTCCAGCGGGTCGCCCTGACGGACGGCCTTGGTCCGAATCGCGGCCGCGTCGAGGAAGTCGTCGTACATCGAGCGCTGGATCAGCGCCCGGCTCGGGCAGGTGCACACCTCACCCTGGTTGAGGGCGAACATCGTGAAGCCCTCGAGCGCCTTGTCGTGGAAGTCGTCGTCGGCGGCGGCGACGTCGGCGAAGAAGATGTTCGGGCTCTTGCCGCCGAGTTCCAGGGTGACCGGGATGAGGTTCTGGCTGGCGTACTGCATGATCAGCCGGCCGGTGGTCGTCTCGCCGGTGAAAGCGATCTTCGCGATCCGCGACGACGAGGCGAGCGGCTTGCCGGCCTCGACGCCGAAGCCCTGCACGATGTTGAGGACGCCCGGTGGCACCAGGTCCTTGATCAGGTCCCAGAGCACGTTGATGGACGCGGGTGTCTGCTCGGCGGGCTTGAGGACGACGGCGTTGCCGGCCGCGATGGCGGGCGCGAGCTTCCAGACGGCCATCAGGATCGGGAAGTTCCACGGGATGATCTGCCCGACGACGCCGAGCGGCTCGTGGAAGTGATAGGCGACGGTGTCCGCGTCGAGCTCGGACAGCGTGCCCTCCTGCGCGCGGATCGCGCCCGCGAAATAACGGAAGTGGTCGATCGCCAGCGGGATGTCGGCGGCGAGCGTCTCGCGGACCGGCTTGCCGTTGTCCCAGGTCTCCGCGACCGCCAGCCGCTCGAGGTTCTGCTCCATCCGGTCGGCGATCCGGTGCAGGACGAGCGCGCGCTCGGCGACCGAGGTGCGGCCCCAGGCGGGTGCGGCGGCGTGCGCGGCGTCCAGCGCGAGCTCGACGTCCTCGGCGGTCGAGCGGGCGACCTCGCAGAAGGTCTCGCCCGTGACCGGGGTCGGGTTCTCGAAGTACTGGCCGCGGACCGGCGGCGTGTAATCGCCACCGATGACATTGTCGTACCGCGACGCGTAGCTGACGGCGGATCCGGGTTGGCCTGGACGGGCAAAGACGGTCATCGCGCGCCCTCCTGGGTGGAGATCATCGAACGGTGAGGACGCTAGCCGCGGCAACGTTGCAAACCCGTTGCCGCAGGTGTGCCCGCCGGCGGGCACACCTCGGTGCCAGAGGGCGCTGGCGCGCCGGTGTGCGCGGCGTAGTGTGACCTCCGTCATAGTGCTCTGGGTGGCGGGGTCGGCGTGGCGGAAGACATGGGGTGTGTCGCCCGGCGGGCGCGGGAGTCGCTGGCCGCCGGCGACGCCCTGCCCGCGGGCGCCGTCCGGGCGCTCGGGCGCTCGGTCCGGCGTGCCGTCGTCGACTCGTGGCGCCGGTCGTGCTCGTTCGGCGTCGACCCGGAGCGCAACATCCCACCCATCCGGCTCGCCGGCGACGAGCTGGCCGCCGCGCGTGCCGCGCACCCGCTCGCCGGTGTGCTGCCGCTGATCCGCGGCCTGCTCGGTGATGAGGCCGGCGCCGAGGAGCTGATCGTCGCCGTCAGCGACGCCCAGGGCACCCTGCTGTGGGTCGAGGGTGACCACGCGGTGCGCGGGCGTGCCGAGGACATGGGGTTCACGGCCGGTGCGGGCTGGGACGAGGCGCATGCCGGCACGAACGCGCCGGGGCTCGCGCTCGCGATCGACGGACGTGCCCAGGTGGCGGCGGCCGAGCACTGGGTGAGCACGGTGCGGTCGTGGAGCTGCTCGGCCAGTCCGGTCCACGACCCGGTCGACGGGCGGCTGATCGGCGCCGTCGACGTCACCGGCGACAGCCGCGCGGCCGAGCCGGCCGTGCTCGCGCTGATCTCCGCGACGGTCGCCGCCGCCGAGCGCGAGCTGCTCATCCAGCGCCTGAGGCACCCGAACCGCGGGGCCGCGGATGCCGAGCCCAGGTACGGCGACCCTCGGGGCACGGGCGGCCCGGCCGGCCGGGCCCCTGCCGGTCGGACGAGGCTCGAGGTGGTCTGCCCGGACGCGCCCGCGCTCGTCGTCGCGGGGCGTCGGATGGCGGTGACACCGCGGCACGCGGAGCTGCTCCTCCTGCTCGCCGAACATCCGGACGGGCTGAGGGCCGACGAGCTGGCCGCGGCGGTCGACGAGCGCGTGCTCGACCCGGTGACCGTGCGCGCCGAGATGTCCCGGCTGCGCCGCGTCATCGGGCCGGGCCTGGTCGACTCCAGGCCCTACCGCCTCGCCGGCCCGCTGGAGACCGACGTCGCCGACCTGCGCCGTCTCCTGGCGGCCGGGGACCACGCCGGCGTGCTCGACCGCTGGCGGGGCCAACTGCTGCCTCGTTCGACGTCGCCCGGCGTCGCCGTGCTGCGCGACCGGCTGCGCGCCGAGGTCCGCGCCGGGCTGCTGCGCCGCCGCGACCCGGCTCTGCTGCTGCGGTGGGCCGAGGGCCCGGCCGGCGAGGACGACGTCGGCCTGTGGGCGGCCTGCTGGCACCTCCTCCCGCCCGGCCCCGACCGCGACCGCGCCGTCGCCCGCCTGACCATCCTCGACCGCGACCTCGCCGCCCGCTGACACGCGCGGACGACGCCTCGTGAGCTCCGGCCCGGCCCGCCGGATCTCGCGCCTCAGCCGTGGGCTGGGCGGTCGTGGGTCGGATCACATCGCCGGTCGGCCTCTCGGGCGCGGTTGCGCGCCTGGCGCCGTCGGTGCCGTGGTACCTGTAGGCGTATGGGGATCATCTCGCCCGGCTTCCAGGGCCGGCGTCGTTCCAGTCCGACGCTGCCCCCCGGCCAGTACCTCGAAGAGGACTTCCCGGTCCTGTCGGCCGGGCCGACGCCGCGCGTCCCGCTGGACCGGTGGCGGTTCACCATCACGACCGAGACCGGTGAGGAGTACGCGTGGACCTGGGACGAGCTCCAGGCCCTGCCTCAGGAGACGCCGACGGTCGACATCCACTGCGTCACCCGCTGGTCGAAGCTGGGTACCGAATGGAAGGGCGTCTCGCTCGACGTCCTGTTCGCCGACGTCGAGACGGCCGCCGACTACACGATGATCCACTCCTACGGCGGTTACACCACGAACCTGCCGCTGGAGGACCTGCTCGACGGCCAGGCGTGGATCGTCCACACGTTCGATGGCGAGGACCTGGACCCGGAACACGGCGGCCCGGCCCGGCTCCTCGTCCCGCACCTGTACTTCTGGAAGTCGGCGAAGTGGGTTCGCGGCATCCAGCTCCTGGTCGAGGACTCGCCGGGCTTCTGGGAGGCCGCGGGCTACCACGACCGCGGCGATCCGTGGCTCGAGCAGCGCTACCAGGGCGACTGAGGGGAAGGCCCTGTGACTGTCGGCCCGACCCGGGTCGCGACCCGGATGGCCTGGCGGGTTGGTCGGCTCGCCGAGGTCGTCGACGAGACGCCGACCGCCCGCACGCTCGTCCTAGACGTGCCCGGCTGGCCGGGGCACCTCGCCGGCCAGCGGGTCGACATCCGGCTGACCTCCGAGGACGGCTACCGCGCCTCGCGCGCCTACTCGCTCGCCGCCCCGGCCGACGGCGACCGGGTGGAGGTCACCGTCCAGCGGGTGCCGGACGGTGAGGTGTCGCCCTACCTGACCGAGGTCCTCGCGGTGGGGGACCCGGTCGAGCTGCGCGGCCCGGTCGGTGGCTGGTTCGTCTGGGACCCGGCCAGCCCGCCCGACCCGGTCCTGCTCGTCGCCGGCGGCTCAGGGATCGTCCCGCTGATGGCGATGATCCGTGCTCGCCGCGCGGCGCGTAGCCGGGTCCCGTTCCGGCTGGTCTACTCGCTGCGCGGCCCCGGCGAGACGTACTACGCGGCCGAGCTGCGCGGCCGCGGCCCCGAGGACGGCGGCCTCGACGTCGCCTATGTCTACAGCCGGTCCGTCCCGGAAGGCTGGCGGACGCCACCCCACCGGATCACCGACGCGGACCTGGCCTCCGCCGGCTGGCCCGCCGAGTTCGCCCCCACCTGTTACGTCTGCGGCCCCACCGGCTTCGTCGAGACCGTGGCCGACCTCCTCGTCGCCCAGGGACACGACCCCGCCCGCGTCCGCACGGAACGCTTTGGCCCTACCGGCCGCTGACGTCGCCCGGGGCGCCGGCCGGCGGGGCTGGCGAGAGGGCCTGCCGTCGGATTTCTTACCTGGAAGGTTCTTTACCGGTCCTTTCTCGATCGCCCGGCCCGGCCGTGCCTACGCTCCAGCCACCTTGCCGCGAACGGGACTGTGCACGCCCCCGGCAGTCAACTGGGAGGACGGGCGGCCACATGGCAAAGACCGGACGATCCGAGATTTGGCGCGCCGAGACGGCGTGCTTTCTCGTCGTCTTTATCGGGTTGCAGACGATCGCGATCCTGTTCGTCGAGGACAGCGAAAGCCTCTGGCAGGACGTCGTGGCCGCCGCTGTCGTCGCGGTGATCGCGCGCGGCGTGACATGGCTGGCCTTCGGCCGTCGCCGGGCACGCCCCTGAGCGATGCATCCAGCGGCTCGTCGGGCCACGCGGTGGACGGCGGCGGTAATCACGCTGGAGATGTCCGAGGCGCCGGGGGAGAGTGGGACGCGAGGGCCGTGACGGGGACCGGCGAGGCGACTCGGGAAGGCAGGGCCGGATGACGCAGGAGCTGTGGAACGCCGTCGACGACTACTTCGAGGGGCTGTTGGTGCCGGCGGACCCGGTGCTGGCGGAGGCGCTGCGGGCGAGCGACGCCGCCGGGCTCCCGGCGATCCAGGTGTCGGCGAGCCAGGGCAAGCTGCTGCAGCTGCTGGCGCGGACCGTCGGGGCACGCTCGATCCTCGAGGTCGGCACGCTGGGCGGCTACAGCACGATCTGGCTGGCGCGGGCGCTGCTGGCCGGCGGCCGGCTCGTCACGCTCGAGGTGGACCCGGCACACGCGGCCGTCGCCCGCGCCAACGCCGAGCGCGCGGGCCTCTCGGACGTGGTCGACGTGCGGGTCGGGGCGGCGCTGGAGACCCTGCCGAAGCTCGCCGCCGAGGGTGGTGACCCGTTCGACCTGGTCTTCATCGACGCGGACAAGCCGAACAATCCTGGCTATTTCGAGTGGGCGCTGAAGCTCGCCAGGCCCGGAAGCCTGATCATCATCGACAACGTCGTCCGCGGCGGCGCCGTCGCGGATCCCGACAACACCTCGGCCTCGGTCGTGGGGACGCGCCGCGTCCACGACCTGATCGCCGCCGAGCCGCGCGTCAGCGCTACCGCCGTCCAGACCGTGGGCACCAAGGGCTACGACGGCTTCACCCTGGCCTTCGTCACGGGCGAGTAGCCCGCCCGTCGGGCCGGCGGCCGCGGCGTCCCCATCCCCGCACGGTCAGCCGGCGTGGACGGGCGCCGCGGCCGGCTGGCCGCACCAGATCACCTCGCCCTCCCTGCCGAGGCTCACCGCCGGGCCGTCGCCGCAGTTGGAGCCGTCGGCGGCGAGCCTGGCCGCGAGCGCGTCGAGGTCGGCGTCGGTCCGGCCGGGGGAGTGGTGGATCAGGACCAGCGACCGTACCCGGCAGTCCCGCGCGAAGCGGATCGCGTCATCGATCGTCGAGTGGCCGTAGGCGTCTGCCGCGGCCCGGTCCCCGAAGCCGTTCGAGGCGTCGTGCAGCAGCAGGTCCACGCCCGCCGCCAGCGCCAGCGCCGCCGCCGTGGGCCGGCCCGCCAGCGCGTGGTCGGGCAGGTAGGCAAGGCTTGCCCCGTCCGCGCTGACCCGGTACCCGAAAGTGCGGCCGCCCTTGTGCGGGACCTCGGCCGCCGTGACCGCGAACCGCGGCGGCACGGTGAGCCGGCCCGGGCGCACGAGCCGGGCGTGCCACTGCCCGCGCAGGCCGGAGATCCCGATCGGGAAGCTCGGCGGCGACATCGACCGGGCGAGCAGGCTGGCCGCGCCGCGGCCCCGCTGGGCCGGCACCCGCAGGTCGACCCGCGCGTCCGGCCGGTCGAGGCACCGGGTGAACGGCAGTCCCTGCGTGTGGTCCCAGTGCAGGTGGGTCAGCAGGACCGTGCCCCGGAACGGCGCCGGCCCGAGCAGCGCGTCGAGGTTGCGGGCCCCTGTGCCCGCGTCGAGTAGCAGCGTCGGCCCCGGTTCGCCCGCCGCGGTGACCGCCACGCAGGAGGTGTGGCCGCCGTAGCGGGCGAAGGACTCGCCGGGTGCCGGCGTCGACCCGCGGACCCCGAGCAGGTGCACGTTCACGCGGTCACCGATTCGCGGCGCGCCGCCGGGGTCGCCGCCGAGACCGCCCCCCGTGGACCGGTCTCGCCCGGCGCGCCGTCCCCCTCCTCGCGGCGGTGCCCGCGGGCCAGCTGCGCGAGGGCCGCGAGGTCGACGGCGTCCCTGCCGGCCCTGGCGACGCGCACCGCGGTCAGCGCGGTCAGCGTGGCGGTCCGCAGGCCGCCCTCCAGCAGCGAGCGCTCGCCGACGATCGCGCCGGGGCCGACCTCGGCGATCCGCGTGCCGTCGACGTCGACACCGAGCACCCCGTCGAGGAGCAGGAACAGCGCGTCGCCCGGCGTGCCCTGCCGGACCAGCTCGGTGCCGGCCGCCAGGTTGTCGACCTGGGGCCGCCTGCCGGCCCGCATGATGTGGTGGGACAGCTCCCGTTCGAGGGCCGTCTCGGCGGCGACCACCAGCGCCGGCGAGTCCTCGTCGCCCCACGGCGTGTGCCGCCACGAGGGCTGCGAGGTCCAGCTCGACCAGTCGGTGATCCCCGACTTGAGCACCAGGTGGCCGGCGGCGTCGTAGACCCAGTGCCGGGGGAAGGTGCTCGCGCCGACCAGGTCGTACTCGGCCCGCCCGTCGGCGAACAGCGTCAGCGACAACGTCGACCAGGTGACCGGGCTCTGCAGCCGGAAGTAGGGCGGCCGCGCGGTCTGGCGCGGCAGCGGGAGCGCCGTGCGGCCGCCGCCCGTCTGGGTGAACCGCACCCAGCCGTCGCCCACGACGGGCTCGGCCTGGATGTCCGGCATGGCCACACCGGCGAACGTCGCGCCGAGCCCGCCGAGGCGGACCGTCGTCGATCCGGTCACCGCGCCGCCCGTGTAACGGAATGCCAGCAACTCGCCGTCGTCCCCGAACGTCGCGGCCGCCGAGAGGCGGTTGGCGAACCGGAACCGGTCCGCGCCGCGCAGCGCCTCGAAGTCGTCGATCTGGGCCGGCAGCGGCTCGTCATAGTGGCTGACCCCCAGCGAGAAGGGGACCTTCCCGAATCCCCGGATAGCCTCCGACGGAATCCAGGACAACGACATCACGCTCGACTCGACCACCCGTGTTCCCATCATGCCCTCCGAATGAAAATGTGTGGCAGGCCTTTTCTGAAATCCCGCCGTCCCGTTGATGCGGTCAGACGTTACGGACGGGTCCATGCGTCGCCGAGGGCGTCAGCCGCTTGTTCCGCGCGTGGCAGCACCCCGCGGGCCGGGTGCTGCCGGCGCGGGCCGACCACGCGCGACGCTCTGACCAGGGCGAACTGGGCGGGACGTGGGCGGATTCGCGGCGGCTGGCGGCCGGCCGCCGGCTTTCTGTGTGGCCGGCACCCGGGCCGCCGGGTGCTAGCACGCCAGAAATGCCGTGCTGATCTCCTTGGCGTGCCGGGCCGGATAAGGCTGAATGGTCGCCATGGAACCGATCACGGTACTGCTCGCCGATGACAACCTCATCGCGCGGGAAGGTATTCGTGCGCTGCTCGGCACCGACCCGGCCGTGCGCGTCGTGGCGGTCGCGGCCGATGGCGACGAGCTGGTCCGGGCGGCGTTCGAACTGCGCCCGCAGGTCGTCGTGACCGACATCCGGATGCCGCCCACCTTCCAGGACGAGGGGATCGCCGGCGCCAAGGAGGTCCGCCGCCGGCACCCGGGCACCGGGGTGGTGGTGCTGTCGCAGTTCGACGACCCCGAGTACGCGATCGCCCTGCTGGCCGACGGTGCCGCCGGGTTCGCGTACCTGCTCAAGGACCAGGTGGGCGACTCGGACCGGCTGTCGAGGGCCATCCGGGAGGTCGCGACCGGGGGCTCGATGCTCGACCCGCAGATCGTCGCCGCGATGCTCTCGCCGGTGGCCCGGCGCGGGGAGCTGACGGCCGAGCAGGAGAACCTGCTCGCCGACATGGCCGCCGGCCGGCCGGTGAAGGCGATCGCGGCGGCGCGCCGGCGCACCCCGGAGGCGGTGAACGGCGAGATCGAGGAGATCTTCCTGCGGCTGGCCGAGGGCGCGAGCGCCGGGCGGCGCGGCGCGCTGCGCCGGCTGCGGCTGCTGCACACCGCGCTGCTGCGCCGCGAGGAGCAGGGGGAGACGCTGTCGCGGCTGCTCCCGTCGGGGCTCGCCGAGAAGCTGCGCACCGACGCGGGCGCCGCCACCGGGCGCACCGAGCGGCTCGAGGTCACGGTGCTCATGTCGGACGTCCGCGGCTATTCGACCATCGCGGAGTACACCGACCCGGCGGTGCTGGCCGGCCAGCTCAACGCCCACCGCCGCGAGATGAACGCGGCGATCCTCGGCCACGGCGGGACGGTGATGCAGTACGTCGGCGACGCGGTGATGGCCGTGTTCGGCGCCCCGTTCGCCCGTCCCGACCACGCACTGGCGGCCTGCCGCGCGGCAGGCGCGATGCACACCCGGCAGGCCGGCCTCGACCAGGCCTGGGCCGGGGACGGCCTCGAACCGTTCGGGCTCGGCATCGGCGTGTGCAGCGGCCCGGTGGCCGCGGCGCTGCTCGGCAGCGAGGAACGGCTGGAGTACACCCTGGTCGGCGACACCGTGAACCTCGCCCAGCGGTTGGAAGACCTCGCCCGGCCCGCCGGGACGACGGTGATCAGCGACGCGACCGCCGCCGCGCTGCGGGGCCACGCGGAGTTCGACGTCTGGGAGATGCCGGCGCGCACGGTCAAAGGCCGCACCACCCCGGTACGCCCATTCCAGCTGCACCCGCCTCGCCCTAGAACGAGTTCTCCAGGCCCCGACGTGGCCGATTTCCCGCGCTTGGTGGAATGCACCACGCCGGTTGGCGCTCCCATGGCAGATTCCCTGCCAGTGGGGGCAGCCAGTGCACCGGGCGGGCTCGCCGCCAGGCCGGCCGCCGGGGGGAGAGCGAGCGTTTCCGGCCGCGGCCGCCGGTGGTGGCCCGGCCGTGGCCGGGGTGATTTCCCGGTGCGCGACGCGTAACCGGCGCGGCCGTTTCCCGTACCGCGGGGGCGGGCCGGGCTCGTCGGAAACCGCCGGCGCGTCGTCGGCGGGCAGAGAAACGGCCGCGCATGCCGGCCAGGGAGAGAAACGCCGGCGCGTGCCGGCTGGGGGGAAGGAACTGACGTGACGACCACAGACCTGCTCGGCGGCGGCGGGCCGGAGCCCGCCGCGGGCACCGCCACGGATCCCGCGGCGGTTACGGCCGGCGGCACGGACGCGGCGCCGGTCGTGCGGCTGCGAGGCGTCCGGCGCACCTTCGACGCGGATCTCGCGCCGGTGCGGGCGCTGCGCGGCGTCGACCTGGACGTCGCGGCCGGCGACTTCGTCGCCGTCACCGGCCCGTCCGGATGCGGCAAGTCGACCCTGCTGAACGTGATCGCGGGCCTGGAGACCGTCGACGACGGCACGGTCGACGTCGCCGGCGACCGGATCAGCGAACGCGACGCCGACTGGCTCGCCCGGTTCCGGCGCCACCACGTCGGCATCGTCTTCCAGTTCTTCAACCTCATCGACGGCGTGTCCGCGCTGCAGAACATCGTCCTGCCGGCGTCGATCGGCGGGATGCGCCGGCGCGCCGCCGAGTCCAGGGCCCGGGACCTGCTTGACCTGCTCGGCCTCGCCGACCGGGCCGACCAACTGCCGTCCACGCTGTCCGGTGGCCAGCGCCAGCGGCTCGCGATCGCGCGGGCGCTCGTCAACTCCCCGACGCTGCTGCTGGCGGACGAGCCGACCGGCGCGCTCGACAGCGAGGGCGGGCTGGAGATCCTCGAACTGTTCCGCCGGCTGCACGCCGACGGCCAGACGATCATCGTGATCACCCACTCCGCCGACGTCGCGGCCGGCGCGCGGCGGGTTGTGCCGATGCGCGACGGCCGGATCGCGGGGTAGGGCCGCCATGACCACGACACCGCGGCCCGGTATCGCGGCCGCTACCACGCGCCGGCCGCCGAGGCCGGGGCCACAGGGGGGCTCCGGCCCGGCGGCCGGCGCGTGGCAGCCGGTTGGAGCGTGGCTGCGGCTGGACCTGCGGCGCCGCTGGCTGTCGCTGGTCATCCTGGCGCTGCTGGTCGCGCTCGCCGCGGGCACGGTCATGGCCGCGGCGGCGGGCGCCCGCCGCGGCGGCTCGGCCCTCGACCGGCTGCTGGCCGTCACCCTGCCCAGCGACCTGCTGCCGACGACCAACTTCCCGGGCTTCCCTTGGGAGGCGGCGCGGCGCCTGCCCGACGTGGCGGCGATGGGCGCGTTCCGGCTGTATGACGGCCCTGCTGTCATTATTGAAGGTCACCCTGAGGTCGATCTCACCCTGCCCGCGGACCGTGAGTACTTCCAGACGGTCGAACGCCCGGTGGCCCTGCACGGCCGGCTCGCGAACCCGGACCGGGTGGACGAGGCCGTCGTCGACGAACGTTTCGTCGCGGCGACCGGGCTGACGGTGGGGGACTCGGTGACCGTGCGGTTCGCGACCCGCGCCTCGTTCGAGGTCTATGCCGGCTCCCGGGACCCGGCCGCGCTGTCGTACTCAGACCTGCGCCCGAAGCTCACGATCGTCGGCGTCGGGAAGTGCTTCTGCTACGGCACGCCGGATGACCCGGGCGGCATCGTGTCGACCTACGCGTTCACGCGGGCTCACTGGGACGACGTCCCCGACCCGAGCCCCGAGCCCATGGTGGCCGCCATGGTCCGGCTGCGCGACGGCGCCGCCGGGGTGCCGGCCTTCCAGACCGAGATCAACAAGTTGGCGGGCCAACCGGTCGACGCCTTCGACGCCGGCAAGCTCACCGCGGACTACCGCGCCACCACCTCGTTCGAGGCGCTCGCGCTGGCGGCGTTCGCCCTGGCGGCGTTCCTGGCGGCCGCGGTGCTGGTCGGGCAGGCGGTGGTGCGGTTCGTGATCGGCGCGGCGGCGGATCTTGATGTGATGCGCGTGCTCGGCCTGACGACGCGGCAGGCGACCATGGCCGCGGCCGCCGGGCCGGTGCTGGCCACCGTCGCGGGCGTGCTGGCCGGGGCTGGCGGGGCGGCGGCGGTCTCGCCGCTGTTCCCGATCGGCGCCGCGGCCTGGGTCGAGCCAGCGCCGGGCTTCCACCTTGACCTCGTCGTGATCGGCGCGGTGGCCGGGGTGACGGTACTGCTGGCCACGGTGGTGGCGACGACGACGGCGTTCACCGCGCTGGTGAGCGGCACCCGCGCGGCGCGGCCGCGCCGGTCCGCCGCCGCGCGACTGGCCTACCGTCTCGGCCTTCCGGTCCCGGCGGTGGTGGGCACGCGGTTCGCGCTCGAGCCGGGACGGGCGGGCGCGGCGGTGCGCCCGGCGCTGGTCGGCGCGGTCGCCGGTGTGCTCGGGGTGCTGGGCTCGCTGACCTTCCAGGCCGGGGTCGCCGACGCGGCGGCCAACCCCGCGCGGTTCGGCCAGACCTTCGAACTCGTCGCGTGGACAGGGGACCAGAGCGTGGATTACGTGCAGGGCGCCGACTACGCCGAGTTCGTGCGCACCATGACCAGCGATCCCGACGTGGTGGCGGTCAACAACAGCCTGGTCGGCGTGGCGCAGGCGGCGGGGCGGTCGGTGACGCTGTACAGCCTCGACCCCCTCGGCGACCGCCCGCTGTCGATCCCGCCGCTGTCCGGCCACCTGCCGACCACGGCGGGCGAGATCGTGCTGGCGCCGGGAGCGGCCCAGCGGGCCGGCGTCTCGGTGGGTGACGTCGTCACCGTCGCCGGGCGTGACCCTGCGGCCGGCACGCCGATGCGGGTGACCGGTCTGGCGTTCGTCCCCCAGGACTCGCACACCGACTACGACCAGGGCGGCTGGGTGACCGCGGCCGGTTACCACACGCTGTTCGAGAAGGACTTCAAGTACCACGAGCTGCACCTCGAGACGCGGCCAGGCCGCGCGGCCGCCGTGCGTGACCGGCTCAACGCGGCGATCGGCGCTTCCGACGCCGTCCAGCTGATGTCCGACGCGGCGCCGATCAAGGCGCAGGCCCGGTTCCGGGGCATCGCCGACCTGCCGCGTTTCCTGGGGGTCTTCCTGGGCCTGCTCGCCGTGGGCGCGGTCGGCCACGCGCTGTTCGTCGGGGTACGGCGGCGCCGGCATGAGGTCGCGGTACTACGGGCCCTGGGCACGACCCGGTGGCAGGCGCGGGCGATCGTGCTGACCCAGGCCGCCGTCATCGTGGTCGTCGGCCTGGTCGTCGGCCTGCCGGTCGGCGTGCTGCTCGGCCGCGCGCTGTGGCGGGCGGTCGCGACGAGCACGCCGCTGATCTACGCGCCGCCGGTCGCGGTGTTGCCGCTCGCACTCGTCGTCCCGGCCGTGATCGTCACCGCGGGCGCCCTGGCCTCTGTCCCTGCCCGGCGCGCGGCCCGCCTGCGCGTGCCGGACGTCCTGCGAGCCGAGTGAGCGACCGTGACAAGTACAACCTCGCAGACGGCCCTGGACCGACCTATCCGGGCTGGCGGTGGCACGGCGCGCGTCTGGCGGCCGGTCTGGGCGTGGCTGCGGCTCGACCTGCGGCGCCGCTGGCTGTCGCTGCTCACGCTCGCACTGCTGGTCACGCTGGCCACCGGCGTCGTGATGACCGCCACGGCGGGTGCCCGCCGCGGCGCCTCGGCCCTCGACCGGATCCTCGCCGTCACATCGCCGGCCACGGTGGCCGCGGCGCCGAACGAGCCCCGCTTCAACTGGGACGCGGTGCGGCGCCTGCCCGGCGTGGAGGCGCTGGGCACGTTCCTGCTCACCGGCAACTTCGCCATCGAGGGCCACCCGGAGGTGGAGGTCTCGTCCCCCGCCATGGACGACGAGGGCATGCGTACGGTCGAGCGCCCCGCGGTGCTGGCCGGCCGGCTTCCCGACCCGGCTCGGGTGGATGAGGCGGTCGTCAGCCCACACTTCGTCGAGACGACAGGGCTGTCGGTCGGGGACACGGTGACGGCGCTCCTGCCGACGCCAGCAGAGACCGACGCAGCGGCGCTGAACGAGGAGCCGATCTCCTACTCGGGCCCGCGCCAGCGGCTCACGATCGTCGGTGTCGTCCGGTCCGGCTGGTGGCTCCGGGAACCCCAGGACAGTCCTGGCGGCATCGCGGCCACCTTCGCGTTCACCGAGGCGTACCGGGAGAACCTGGTCGGCGCCACCGGCGACGCGGCCATCGTGAACGCCATGGTCCGGCTGCGCGACGGCGCCGCCGGGATACCGGCGTTCCAGCAGGCGCTCGACCGGGTGGCGCGCCACCCCGTCGAAACCCTCAACGTCGTCGCGGACGAGCGCAGCTACCGCGAGACCACGACGTTCGAAGCCGTCGGTCTGGCCGCCTTCGCGCTGGCGGCCTACCTCGCCGCATTGGTCCTGGTCGGGCAGGCCGTGATCCGGTTCGTGATAGGCGCGACCGCCGACCTCGACGTGCTGCGCACGCTCGGCCTGAGCACTCGGCAGGCCACCGTCGCGGCCGCCGCGGGGCCGGTCCTGGCCTCGGCCGCCGGGGTCCTCGCCGGGGCCGGCGCGGCGGTCGCCGCCTCGCCGCTGTTCCCAATCGGGTCCGCGGCGCTGGTCGAGCCCGATCCGGGCGTCCACACCGATCTCCTGGTGATCGTCGCCGTCGCTGGGGTGACGCTGCTGCTGGTGGCGGTGGCGGCAACCACGACGGCGTTCGCCGCGTCCGTGCGCGGCGTCCGGCCGGCCCGGCCGCGCGGGTCCGCGGTCGCGCGCCTGGCCTACCGACTCGGCCTCCCGGTCCCGGTGCAGACGGGCGTGCGTTTCGCGCTCGAAACGGGAAGAGCCGGCGCCGCCGTGCGGCCGGCGCTGGTCGGCGCGGTCGTCGGCGTCCTCGGCGTGCTGGGCTCGCTGACCTTCCAGGCCGGCGTCGCCGACGCGGTGGCCAACCCCGCCCGGTTCGGGCAGGTCTTCGCGGTCGGGAGCTACGTGGGCTTCGGCGGTCACGACGTCGCGCCGGCCGACGACCTCCTGCGCGCCGCGGCCGCCGACCCCGACGTGCTCGCGGTCAACGACACCCGGGTCGACGTCGCGACCGTCGAGCGCCGGCCGGTGACGTTGTTCAGCCTCGACCCCGTGGCCGGGCACCCGCCGTCGATTCAGGTGCTGTCGGGCCGACTGCCGGCCACGCCGGGCGAGATCGTCCTGGCGCCCGGCGTCGCCAGCCGTACCGGCGTCTCGGTGGGCGACGTCCTCACCGTCGCCGGGCGTGACCCGGCAGCGGGCACGCCGATGCGGCTGACCGGGCTGGCCTTCGCTCCCCAGGACCCGCACACCACCTACGACGAGGGCGGCTGGGTGAGCGCGGGCGGCTACCGTGCGCTGTTCACGGACCGTCTTTTCAAGTTCCACGAGATCCGGGTCGAAGTGCGGGCGGGCGCCAGCGCCTCCGCCGTGCGCGACCGGCTCAACGCGGCCGTCGGCGCCGATGACGCCTTCATCCTCCTGCTCGACGACATCCCGGTCGACGAGCAGCAGCGATTCCGCGGCATCGCGGTCCTGCCCCGGCTCCTGGGGGCCTTCCTGGGGGTGCTCGCGGTCGGTGCGGTCGGTCATGCCCTGTTCGTCGGGGTGCGCCGCCGCCGGCACGAGGTCGCGGTACTGCGTGCGCTGGGGACCACCCGCTGGCAGGCGCGGGCGATCGTGCTCACCCAGGCCGCGGTCATCGCGGGCGTCGGCCTGGCGGCCGGCGTGCCGGTCGGCGTCGTGCTCGGTCGTGCCCTGTGGCGGGCGGTCGCGATGAGTACCCCGCTGATCTACGCCCCGCCGGTCGCGGCGCTAGCGCTGGCGCTCGTCGGGCCGGCCGTGGCCGTGGCGGCGGGCCTGCTGTCTACCGTCCCGGCCCGGCGCGCGGCCCGTCTGCGCGTACCGGACGTCCTCCGAGCGGAGTGAGCTACCCATGATGAGGCCCGCCCTCGACGACTCCGCGGACCACGGCGGCGCCGCCGGGCCCGACGGTGCCACCCGGCGCGACCTGGCGCCCGGCCACGGCTACGGCCACGGCGAGGCGTCGGGCGCCGGCCGCCCAGCGGCACCGCGGGCCGCGGGCGGCGAGGGCGCCGACACCACGGCGGTGGTCGCGCGGTTGCCCAGGCGGGCGCCCGCCTGGCTGCCCCTCGTCGTAGTCCTGGGAGCGTTTGCGGTCGCGGCGGTCGGCCCTGGCCTGGTCCGCGGCGCGGGAGCCACGCCCAGCGCCGGTGGCCAGCCGCTCGACGGGGCAGTGTGGGTGGTCGGCCTTGTCTCCATCGCCAGCTGGGCAGTGCCCGCCGTCGCCGCGCGGTCCGTCCCGCCCGGCTGGTCGCCCCGGCTCGTCTGGGTCGCCGCCGCCGTGGCGGTCGTCGAGGCGGGGGCGCTGCTGGAGCCGCGGCTCGCGGCCGCCGCCGTCGTCGCCTGGGCGCTCGCCCTGGTGGTCCCGCCCGTCGGCCCGCCCTGGGGCGTCGGCCGGCTGGCGTTCGCCGGACTGCTGTGCGCCGGGGCCGCGGCGACCGCCGTCGCCGCCGCGCCCGGCTCGGGGGCGTACGGCCCGGCGCTGGCGGGCCTGGCCGCACTTTGCGCCCTGTATGTGGCGGCCTGCCACCTGGTGCTGATCAGCGTTGCGGGCGCTCCAGGCGGCGTGCCCGGCGGGGGGGCGGGTGACCGGACCAGGTGGGCGCTGCTGTGGACGGGTGCGGGCGCCGTCCTCGCCGTCGCGGGCTCGGTGGTCGTCGGCGCGGGCAGTCTGTTGCTCCACATTCCGGACGACCCCGCGCCGTGGGCGCTCGCCGCCTGGGTGCCGGTGCCGCTCGCCATGGCCGCCGGCACCCATCCCCGGCTGGCGCGGTTCGGCCCGCGCGCCTTCGTCGAGGGCGTCACCGTCGCCGGGCTCGCCGTCTTCGTGGCGACGGTCTACCTGGGCGCCGTGCTTGGCCTGGGCAGGCGGCCCGGCGAGGGTGAGCGGGAGGTCCTCACCCTCTCGGTGCTGGCGGCGGTCGTGTGCGCGGCCTCGGCGCTGCCGGTCCGGTACTGGCTCGCCGGCCTCGCGGACCGGGCGGTGCGCGGCGCCGAGGTGCCGCCAGACAGGCTGCTCGCCACCTTCGGCACCCGGATGACCAGAGCCGTGCCGATGGACGAGCTGTTCCTCCAGCTCACCGAGCTGCTGCGCGCGACGCTCGGGCCGGCGGGCGCCGAGATCTGGACGGGCGGCGAGGGGACGCTCGCCCGGATGGTCAGCCTGCCCGAGCGGCCGGCGGCCCGGCTGACGCTCGGCGCGCGCGAGCGGACCGTGGTCAGCCGGGCCAGGACCGGCGGGAACGCCTGGATCGGGATGTGGCTGCCCGGGCTGCTCGACGGCGGCCAGGTCCGGGTGGCGCCGGTCACCCACCTGGGCGAGCTGCTCGGGCTGCTGGTGGTGCGCCGGCCGGCCAGGGCGGCGCCGTTCACCCCAGCCGAGGACCGGGTGCTCGTGGAGCTCGCCCGGCAGGTGGGCCTCGCGCTGCACAACCTGTCGCTGGACAGCGCCCTGCAGGCGTCGCTGGAGCAGCTGCGGGAGCGCAACGCCGAGCTGGTCGCCTCCCGGGCGCGCATCGTGGCGGCCGCCGACGCCGCCCGCCGCCGCCTGGAGCGTGACCTACACGACGGCGCGCAGCAGCACCTCGTCGGGCTGTCGGTCAAGGTCGGCCTCGCGGCGCAGCTCGTCGAATCCAACCCGGCGGCCCTCGGCCAGCTGCTGACCGGCCTGCACGCCGACGTCCGGTCCGCGGCGGCGGCGCTGCGGGAGCTGGCGCACGGGATCTACCCGCCGCTGCTGCGCGACCACGGCCTCGCCCCGGCGCTGCGCGCGGCGGCGGGCCGGGGCGCGGTGGACTGCTTCGTCGAGGCGGACGCCGGCCGTTACCCGCCCGACCTGGAGGCCGCGGTCTACTTCTGCTGCCTCGAGGCGCTGCAGAACGCGGGCAAGTACGCCGGCGCCGACGCGGAGGTGACGATCACGGTGACCGCCGGGGACGGCGCGCTCCGGTTCGAGGTCGCCGACGACGGCGCCGGCTTCGACCCGGCCGCGACCGCCGGCCACGGGTTCGAGAACATGCGCGACCGGGTGGGCGCCTTCGGCGGGACCGTCGAGGTCGAGTCTTCGCCCGGCGGGGGCACCCGCGTGCGCGGCAGCCTGCCGCTGCCGGCCGGTGGCCGCTAGCGGCCCGCGCATCAGCGGCCCGCGACGGCGCCGCTCAGCGCGGCCGGGGTCAGGTCGTCCTTGCGCACGTAGCCGACAGCGCCGCACGTGGCGGCACCGGGCGGGAGGTCCTCGGCACCGTAGGACGACATCAGCAGCACGACGGCCGACGGGTCGCCGGCGACGATCCTGCGGGTCGCCTCGACCCCGTCGATGCCGGGGAGGTGCACATCCATCAGCACGAGGGCCGGGCGGAGTCGCCCGGCGAGCTCGACGCCCTCCTCGCCGGAGGCCGCCTCAGCGACCACGGACCAGCCGGGCAGGGCCTCGACCAGGAAGCGAGCCACATCGCGGAACAGCGCCTGATCGTCGACGACGAGCACCCCGAAGAGGGGGTTGGCGGCGCTGGCGCCGGCGCTGGCCGCCGGGGCGAGGTCGGCGTCGGATGTCCACATACGACCATCGTCCGCGCCGCTCTGACCAGGGACAAGGAAGCCAGCCGCTGGCCAGGGCGGGTGCCAGCACCCCCTGGTGCGGGATCCGGTGCGGGATCCGGCGCGGGATTTCTAGTGCGCGGCCTGCCCGTTCGGGCCGCGCTGCTCGGCCAGATAGATCAGTACCGCCTTGACCCGGCGGTTCGTGTCCGGTTCCGCGGCGAGGCCCAGCTTGGCGAACAGGGTGTTGATGTGCTTCTCGACCGCGCGCTCGCTGAGGTACAGCGCCGCCCCGGCGGCGGCGTTGCTCTTGCCCTGCGCGATCTGCGCGAGCACGGTGCGCTCCCGGTCGGTGAGCATCGCCAGCGGCGAGGCCCTGGGCGCGGTCCTGGCGGCCACCAGCGCCTCCACGACCACGGGGTCCACCACCGAGCTCCCGATCGCGACGGCGTGCACCGCGCCGGCCAGCTGCTTCGGATCCCCGACCGCGTCCTTCACCAGGTACGCCCGTCCGCCGCTGCCGTGCTCGAGGAGTTTCAGGGCGTACTCGGGGTCGGCGTACTGGGACAGCACGACGACGCCGACCCCTGGATTGCTGGCCCGCAGCTGCGCGGCGGCGCGGATCCCCTCGTCGGTGCTCGTCGGCGGCATCCGCACGTCGGTCACCACCACGTCCGGCTCCAGCTCCGCCACCGCGGTCAGCAGGGAGTCCAGGTCCGCGCAGGTTCCGACGACCTCGAGACCGGGCTGGCTGTCCAGCATGCCGCGCACACCCTCGCGCACGATCAGGGAGTCGTCGGCCAGCACGATGCGCAGGGACACACCAGCAGACTACCGAAAGACGATCACGCTCCGGCCGCGCTGTCCGCTCGGTGACGCGGCCGGCCTCGGGGCGGGGCGGGGCGGGGGCGACCTGGTCGGGTTTCCCGCGGGCCGTCCTCACCGGGCATCGGGAGGGAAGCGGGCCGAAGCGTGGGAGAGTGTGCCGCGGGAGCGGGGGAGGTGACGGGTGTGGTGGCCCAGAGTGGCGGAACACGGGCGCAGGCCCGGCCGGACGGCTTCGACGCCGTCGTGGTCGGTTCCGGGCCCAACGGACTGGCGGGCGCGGTCACCCTCGCCGAGGCCGGATGGCGGGTGCTCGTCCTGGAGGCCGCCGGGCAGCCGGGTGGTGGGCTGCGCACCGAGGAGCTCACCCTTCCCGGCTTCCGCCACGACGTCTGCGCCACGGTCCTGGCGCTGGCGGCGGTGTCCCCGGCGCTGCGTGCTTACGGCGCGGACGCGCCGGGCCCGGGGGCGGACGCGCCGCCGGTTCGGTGGGCGCACCCGCCGGTGCCGCTCGCTCACCCGCTCGACGGCGGGGCGGCCGCGCTGCTGCGGCGCGACGTCGCCGCGACGGCCACCACGCTGGCCGCCGCGCTGGGGGGGACCGGCGGGGGAAAGGCCACCGACCCGGCCGGGTGGCGCAGGCTCGTCGGGCCGCTGGTCGCGGCCGGGCCGCGGCTGACCGACGGGGTGCTGTCACTGCTGGACCTGCCACCGGCGGCGCCGGTCGCGCTGGCCCGGTTCGGGGCGGTCGGAGTGTGGCCGGCGACCGCGCTCGCCCGGGCCGCGCTGCGCGGCGACGCGGCGCGCGCGCTGCTCGGCGGGCTGGCGGCGCACTCGATGCTCGACCTGGGCCAGCCGATGACCGCCGCCTACGGCCTGCTGCTGGCGGTGAGCGCCCACCAGGTCGGCTGGCCGGTCGCCGTCGGCGGCTCCCAGTCGCTCGCCGACGCGCTCGTCGCCCGGCTGCGGGCGCTGGGTGGCGAGCTCGTCACGGGACAGCCGGTGACGAGCCTGCGCGCGCTGCCGCCGGCGCGGGCGGTCCTGCTCGACCTGACCCCCCGGCAGGTGCTGCGGATCGCGGGCGACGAGCTGCCCGCGCGCTACCGGGCCGCGCTGGCGCGGTACCGGTACGGCCCCGGCGTCTTCAAGGTCGACTGGGCGCTCGACGGGCCGGTGCCGTGGCGGGACAGGGACCTTGCAGGCGCCGGGACGGTGCACCTGGGCGGCACGCTCGCCGAGGTCGCCGCCGCCGAGCGCGCCGTCGCCCGCGGCCGGCACCCGGAGCGCCCGTTCGTCCTGTTCGTCCAGGCCACGGTCGCCGACCCGACCCGGGCGCCGGCAGGCAGGCACACCGGCTGGGCGTACTGCCACGTCCCGCTCGGCTCGACCGTCGACATGACCGCCGCGATCGAGGCCCAGGTCGAGCGCTTCGCCCCGGGCTTCCGCGATCGGATTCTTGCCCGGCACGTCATGGGCCCCGCGGCGCTGGAGGCGCACAACGCCAACGAGATCGGCGGCGACATCGGCGGCGGCACCGCCGACCTGCGCCAGCTGTTCGCTCGCCCCGTCCTGTCCCGCCACCCCTGGGCCACCCCGCTGCCGGGCGTCTACCTCTGTTCCGCGTCCACCCCGCCCGGCGCCGGCACCCACGGCATGTCCGGCTACCACGCCGCCCGCCTCGCCCTGCGCCGCGCCGCGGCCCGGTCCTGACTCGGGAGAAGCGGTCCTGATCCGGGAGAAGCGGCCCTGGCCCCGGAGAAAATGGGGTGCGGGCGGCCGGGGCCGCTGGCAGGCTTCCCGGCATGGTCGAATCGCCCGATGGATGGGATCCCGCCGAGTACGGGGACCGGGTCGCGGACGTCTACGACGACTGGTACGACAGCATGGAGCCGGCGATGCCCGCGGCTGTCGGGATGCTCGCCGAGCTGGCCGGGGACGGCCCGGCGCTGGAGCTGGGCATCGGCACAGGACGTGCGGCCCTTCCGCTGGCCGCCGCCGGAGTGAAGGTGGCCGGCATCGACGCGTCCGAGCGGATGGTGGCCCGCCTGTGGTCGAAACCGGGCGGCGCGGACATCCCGGTCACGATCGGCGACTTCGGCGACGCCGCGGTCCTGGCGGAGGCCGCCGTTCCCTTCGGCGGTTTCCGGGTCATTTACGTCGTCTTCAACACGTTCTTCGCGCTGCCCTCGCAGGCGGAGCAGGTCAGGTGCTTCGCCGCGGTCGCCGGCGCCCTCGCGCCCGGCGGCGCCTTCGTCATCCGCGCCTTCGTCCCCGACCAGGGTCTCTACACGAACGGCTCGCGGTTCAACGTCGAGGCGATCGTTGGTGACGAGTCCAAACTGGTCGCCGCCGTGCACGACCGCAACTCCCAGACGGTCCGTGGCAACCACATCGTCATCAGCCGGCGGGGTGTCGAGACGTACCCGGTCAACCTCCGCTATGCGTGGCCCGCCGAGCTCGACCTGATGGCCGCCCTGGCGGGACTGACCCTCACGTCCCGCCACGCCGACTGGTCCGCGGCCCCCTTCACCAACGCCAGCACCGCCCACGTCTCGGTCTGGCACAAGCCGGCCTGACGCCGCGGCGCTGATCGGGGAAGGTCGTTTCTCGCAAGCGGGTGTGACTGAGAGTACATTCCAGGCTCCCTGGGGCGAGGGACTCTACGATCCGGTCATGAGCGTTCCCACGGCCGAGTTGGAGCTCGCCGCGCTGTTCCCGGAAGCGTCGCGAGAAGCCTGGCAGAAGCTGGTGCTCGCGGTTCTGCGCAAGTCGGGAATAGCCGGTGAGCAGGCCGTCCCGGCCGACGCGGAGTCGCTGCTCGCGACCGCCACCTACGACGGTTTCGCGATCAAGCCGCTTTATACAGCGGGTGACGGCGCGCCCGTCGATGTCGGCGTGCCCGGCCTCGCTCCGTTCGTCCGCGGGCGACGCGCCGAGGGCGCGGTCGAGGGCTGGGACGTGCGTGCCGCGCACACCCACCCGGACGCGAAGACGACCGCGGAGGCCGTGCTCGCCGACCTGGAGGGCGGTGTCACGTCGCTGTGGCTGCGGCTCGCACCGGCCGGTGGCATCGCCGTCGAGGCCCTGCCGGACGTGCTGCGCGACGTCTACCTCGACCTCGCGCCGGTCGTGCTCGACACCGGCGGCGACGCAGTGACGACGACCGCCGCGGCCGACGTGCTGCTCGCGCTCGCGGCTGCCCGTGGGGTCGCGCCGTCGGTGCTGGCGGGGACTCTCGGCGCCGACCCGCTCGGCTACGCGGCCCGCACCGGCCTCGCCGGCGAGGCGGTGACAGCCCACCTGGACGAGGCGTCGCGGCTCGCCGAGCGGGTCGCCGCGAGCTATCCGGGGATCCGGACGTTCGTCGTCGACGCGACGCCGTACCACGACGCGGGCGGCAGTGACGCGCAGGAGCTCGGCGCGTCGCTGGCCACCGGGGTTGCCTACCTGCGGGCTCTCACTGGCCCGCACTTGGCCACTAGCGGCGCAGCGGCCGGCTTCGACGTCGCCGGCGCGCTCGGCCAGCTGGAGTTCCGCTATGCCGCGACCGCGGGCCAGTTCTCGACGATCGCGAAGCTGCGCGCGGCCCGGCTGCTGTGGGCCCGCGTCGCCGAGGTCTGCGGCGCCGCCGAGGCCGACCGGGGGCAGCGCCAGCACGCCGTCACGTCGTCGGCGATGATGAGCCGGCGCGACCCGTACGTGAACCTGCTGCGCACGACGATCGCCGCGTTCGCCGCCGGCGTCGGCGGCGCCGACGCGATCACCGTGCTGCCGTTCGACGGGCGCCTGGGCCTCCCGGACGACATGTCCCGCCGGCTGGCCCGCAACATCCAGGTGCTGCTGCAGGAGGAGTCGAGCCTGACCCGGGTGATCGACCCGGCGGGCGGTTCCTGGTACGTCGAGACGCTGACGGCCGAGCTCGCCGAGGCGGCCTGGGCGTTCTTCACCGAGATCGAGCGGGCCGGCGGGATGGCGGCGGCGCTCGCCGTCGGCCTCGTCGGCGAGCGGATCGACGCCACCTGGGCGCGCCGCCGGGAGGACCTCGCGCTGCGCCGCGCGCCGCTGACGGGCGTCAGCGAGTTCCCGAACGTCGCCGAGACGTTGCCGGCGCGCGCCCCGGCACCGGTGCGGACGCTGACCGGCGGGCTGCCGGTCCGGCACTACGATGAGGACTACGAGGACCTGCGCGCCCGCGCGGACGCCGAGCTGGCGGCGAGCGGTGCCCGGCCGGTGGCGTTCCTCGCCACGATCGGGTCGCTCGCGGCCTTCACCCCGCGCGCGACGTTCGCCGCGAACCTGTTCCAGGCCGGCGGGTTCGACACCCCGAACGCGGGCCCCGGCGACGACCCGGTGGCGATCGCCGCGGCGTTCACCGCGTCCGGCGCGAAGATCGCCTGCCTGTGCGCGTCGGACAAGGTGTACGCGGCCAGCGCCGCGCCCGTCGCCGCCGCGCTCAAGGCCGCGGGCGCCACCCACATCTGGCTCGCAGGCAAGGCGGGGGAGCGGGCAGCGTCGGATGAGGCGGCCGGGATCGGCGGCTACGTCTTCACCGGCTGCGACGCGGTCGACGTCCTGCGCTCCGCTCTAGCGAAGGCCGAGGTCGCCTGATGAACAGCAAGGACCTGATTCCCGACTTCGCCGGCGTCGAGCTCGGCCTCGCCGCCGCGTCGGCGGCGTCGGCGGCTGGTCCGGACAGCGCCGCTCTCGCGCATCAGGAAGGCCAGTGGCGCGCCGCCGTCGAGGCGGCGACCGGCAAGAACATCGACGCGCTGGCCTGGGACACCCCGGAGGGCATCGAGGTCAAGCCGCTCTACACCGCCGCTGACACGGCGGGTCTCGACTTCCTCGACACCTACCCGGGGATCGCGCCGTTCCTGCGCGGGCCGTACGCGCCGATGTACGTCACCCAGCCGTGGACGATCCGCCAGTACGCCGGCTTCTCGACGGCCGCCGATTCGAACGCCTTCTACCGCCGCAACCTGGCCGCGGGCCAGAAGGGCCTCTCGGTCGCCTTCGACCTGCCGACCCACCGGGGCTACGACTCCGACCACCCGCGGGTGACCGGCGACGTCGGCATGGCGGGCGTGGCGATCGACTCGATCTACGACATGCGCCAGCTGTTCGACGGCATCCCGCTGGACAAGATGAGCGTGTCGATGACGATGAACGGCGCCGTGCTGCCGATCCTGTCGCTCTACATCGTCGCGGCCGAGGAGCAGGGTGTCGCCCCGGAGCAGCTGGCCGGGACCATCCAGAACGACATCCTCAAGGAGTTCATGGTCCGCAACACCTACATCTACCCGCCGAAGCCGTCGATGCAGATCATCTCGGACATCTTTGCGTACTCCTCGCAGAAGATGCCGAAGTTCAACTCGATCTCCATCTCGGGTTACCACATGCAGGAGGCGGGCGCTAGCGCGGACCTGGAGCTCGCCTACACGCTCGCCGACGGCGTCGAGTACATCCGCGCGGGCCTTGCCGCGGGCCTCGACATCGACGCGTTCGCGCCGCGGCTGTCATTCTTCTGGGCGATCGGCATGAACTTCTTCATGGAGGTCGCCAAGATGCGGGCCGCGCGGCTGATCTGGGCGCGGCTGGTGAAGGAGTTCGGCCCGAAGAGCACCAAGTCGCTGTCGCTGCGGACGCACTCGCAGACCTCCGGCTGGTCGCTGACCGCCCAGGACGTCTTCAACAACGTCGCCCGCACCTGCATCGAGGCGATGGCCGCCACCCAGGGCCACACCCAGTCGCTGCACACCAACGCCCTCGACGAGGCGCTGGCGCTGCCGACCGACTTCTCCGCCCGGATCGCCCGCAACACCCAGCTGTTCCTGCAGCAGGAGTCCGGCACCACCCAGGTCATCGACCCCTGGGGCGGGAGCTACTACGTCGAGCGGCTCACCTACGACCTCGCCCGCAAGGCCTGGGGCCACATCACCGAGGTCGAGGAGCGCGGCGGCATGGCGGCGGCGATCGACGCCGGCATCCCGAAGCTGCGGATCGAGGAGGTCGCGGCTCGCACCCAGGCCCGCATCGACTCCGGCCGCCAGCCGCTCGTCGGCGTCAACAAGTACCGCCTCACCGGCGGGGAGGACATCGAGGTCCTCAAGGTCGACAACTCGGCGGTGCGCACCGAGCAGCTCGCCAAGCTGCGCCAGCTGCGGGCAGACCGCGACCCGCACGCCGTCGAGGCCGCCCTCGCCGCCCTCACCCGCGCCGCCGAGGAGGCCCAGGCGGGCACCCGGGCCGTGGGCCTCGACGGCAACCTGCTCAAGCTCGGCGTCGACGCCGCCCGCGCGAAGGCGACCGTCGGGGAGATCTCCGACGCGTTGGAGAAGGTCTACGGGCGGCACGCCGCGCAGATCCGTACGATTTCCGGCGTGTACCGCGACGAGGCCGGGCCTTCGCCCGAGATCAGCCGGGCGCGCGCGCTGGCCACCGCGTTCGAGCAGGCCGAGGGCCGCCGCCCCCGCATCCTGATCGCCAAGATGGGCCAGGACGGCCACGACCGCGGCCAGAAGGTCGTCGCCTCCGGCTACGCCGACCTCGGCTTCGACGTGGACGTGGGCCCGCTGTTCCAGACGCCGGCCGAGGTCGCCCGCCAGGCCGTCGAGGCGGACGTGCAGATCGTCGGCGTGTCGTCGCTGGCCGCCGGCCACCTGACGCTGGCGCCGGAGCTGCGCGCGGAGCTGGCCAAGCTCGACCGGGCCGACATCCTGGTGACCTTCGGCGGCGTCATCCCGCCGCAGGACTACGACGCGCTGCGCGCCGCCGGCGCCGCGGCGATCTTCCCACCGGGCACGAGCGTCGCCGAGTCCGCCGTCGAGGTCCTCGGCATCCTCGCCGCCCAGCTCGGCCACGACCTCGGCGCCCCCAACGACGGCACCGACGGCGCCGAGCCCACCGCCGGCGCGGCCTGACGCGGTGACGGAGGTCCTCGCCCGCGTGCCCTCGTCCCGCCCACCCATCGAGGTCGACGCCTACGCCGACGGGGTGCTCGCGAACAACCGGACGATGGTCGCGCGGGCGATCACCCTGGTCGAGTCGAGCCGGGCCGACCACCGGGAGGCGGCGCAGCGGCTGCTGGTGAAGCTGCTTCCGCACACGGGCAAGGCCCGCCGGGTCGGGATCACGGGCGTGCCGGGCGTGGGCAAGTCGACGTTCATCGACACGCTCGGCACGACGCTGACCGGCGCCGGCCACCGGGTCGCGGTGCTCGCCGTCGACCCGTCGTCGACCCGCACCGGCGGCAGCATTCTCGGCGACAAGACGCGGATGGCGACGCTGTCCGCCGACCCGAACGCGTTCATCCGGCCGTCGCCGACGGCGGGCACGCTCGGCGGCGTCGCGAAGGCCACCCGCGAGGCGATCGTCATCATGGAGGCCGCCGGCTACGACGTCGTGCTCGTCGAGACGGTCGGCGTCGGCCAGTCGGAGACGACCGTCGCCGACATGGTCGACACCTTCCTGTTCCTGACGCTCGCCCGCACCGGCGACCAGCTGCAGGGCATCAAGAAGGGCGTCCTCGAGATCGCCGACGTCATCGCCGTGAACAAGGCCGACGGGCCGCACGAGATCGACGCCCAGCGGGCGGCCCGCGAGCTCGCCGGCGCGCTGCGGATGCTGCGCGCCCCCGACGACGGCTGGCGCGCCCCGGTCCTGACCTGTTCCGCGATCGAGAACAAGGGCCTGGACGAGGTGTGGGACCAGGTCGTCGCCCACCAGGACCTGCTCGACGCCGGCGGGCTGCTGGCGGCGAAACGCCGCCGCCAGCAGGTTGACTGGACGTGGGCGATGGTGCATGATCGGCTGCTCGCCGACCTGCACGCCCACCCGGCCGTCCGCGCGCTCGGGCCCGACCTGGAACGCCGCGTCCGCGACGGCACGCTCACGCCCAGCCTCGCCGCCGACGCGATCCTCGCCGCCTACGCCCAGCCCACCGCCGGTCCCGCTGGTCCCGAGGCAGACGCCGACCCGGTCGCCTGAGGCGCGGCGGACAGGCCCGCGCCGCCGACGTCCTCGCCGAGGACCTGGAAAGCGGCTGGCTGTGGTGCCGTGACGCGTCCGGCCATGAGGGCTGGGTCCCGGTGCGGACCGTCGCCGATGTCGACTGACTGCCAGCCAAGGGCCTTTCGGCCCGGCAGGTCGGACCTTTCGGTTGAAATCGGTGACCGAGGCCTAGGCTGGTCCTACGATCCGCCCGCGGGGGTTGACAGCGTGCGACCATGTGGGCGTTCCCGCGGCCCTTGCTCCGACTGCCCGGGAGGTCCTTGTTGCTCCGCCGGCATGCCGACAAGTTCGACGTCACCTTCGCCGCCTCCGACGGGCTACTCGGGTCGATGTCGGCGGAGCCGCGGGAGCTGTTGCTGCGTCGCGCGCTCGACGAGTTCGTCGCCGACGTCGCCGCGCTCGACGCCACGTCGGGCGCCATGGTCGCGGGCAGCGCCCGGCCACTCATCGACGCGGCCGTCGACGTGGCCGTGCCCCGGCTGACCGACGACGAGCTGGTCGTCTCCGGCCAGGAGGTGATGCAGGCCTGGGAGCGCCCGCTGATGCGAGCGCTCGCCCGCGCGGTCGCCCGGCCGGGCGGCTCGGTGCTGGAGGTGGGCTTCGGCATGGCGATCTCCGCCGGCTATGTGCGGGACGCCGGCGCGGCGCGGCACACCATCATCGAGGCGAACCCCCAGGTCGCGGACGCGGCCAGGAGCTGGGCCGCCGGGCGGCCCGGTGTGGAGATCGTCGAGGGCCGCTGGCAGGACGTCATCGGCGGCCTCGGCCACTACGACGGGATCCTGTTCGACACGTACCCGTTGACCGAGGCCGAGGTCGACGAGTACTACCTGCGCGGCGCGACGTTCGCCGAGCACTTCTTCGCGGCCGCCGCCGAGCACCTCGCCGACGACGGCGCGTTCACCTACTACTCGAACGAGATCGACTCGGTGTCCCGCCGCCACCAGCGCGCGCTGCTGCGCCACTTCGGCGCGTTCGGTGTCCGCGTCGTCGACGGCCTCACCCCGCCCGCGGACTGCACCTACTGGTGGGCCCCGTCCATGGCCGTCATCGTCGCCACCGATCCCCGCCGCTGACGCTCCGGGCGCCTGGGCTCCGCATACGGGCGGCTGGCCGGGCACGTTGATGTTGATGTCCAGCGGGGTCGGCCGAGGTTCGCGCCCGGCCCCCGAGGCGGCATGACCGCCGCTGACCGGCCGCGGTCAGCCTCCGTGGGCCTCGGCCGTCCAGGTGATGACCGGTGGGCGCACGGAGGCGCAGAGGGGGTGCCCCTTCGGATCGGTGAGGCCGAGGCGGCCGACGAGCAGGCCCCAGGCGACGGCCTCGGCGAGGATCTCGGTGGGCACCGCGTTCAGCCACAGCTTGGCCCGCCGGAACATCGCGAAGCCACCCTCGGCCGGGTCGACCACACCCCAGCTCAGGTAGATGAAGCGCTCGCCGGGCCGGCCCTGGATGTGCTGCCCCCGGAGATCGATCCCGCCGGGCGTGGCGGTGGCGGTGGCGGTGGCGGTGCACTCGAGCGTCCACACCGCCGCCGCGGCGTCGCCCGGGACGAGGCCGAGCAGCTCGGCGGGCCGGCCCCGCCGCTGGACGGCGACGTGGATGTCCGCGTACCCCGGGAAGCCGGGCGCGCCCGCGCACGCCCGGCCCGGCAGGTCCGACCCCTCGACGCGGATCAGCACCGGCGCGTCCTTCCCCCGCCTCAGGCGGTTACCGGGCCTACTCCCTGGGATAGCTGGCCCAGGCGTTCGATGTTGGACTTGGTGGTGGCGTTGGAGCGCCCGACGTAGCCGGTCTCGGTCGTGATGGTCTGCGCGTGCTCCAGGTAGTAGCGCAGGTAGGCGACGGTGGCCGGGTCCTTCAGCGCGTCGACGCGGGCGTAGACGAACAGCGGCTTGCACAGCGGCACGTAGGCGCCGCTGCCCGCGGTGATGGCGTTCGGCGGCTGGCAGCCCTCCCCGCCGTTGACGAGCACGCCGCGCAGCTTGGAGCCCAGCTGGTTGTACGTCGGGAAGTCGAGGTAGCCGATGGCGTCCCGGTCGTTCTGCACGGCCTGCGCGACGCCGGCCAGGTCGGTCGTCGTGTAGGGCCGGGACTTGGAGCTCTCGCCGCTGATGCTGGCGTTGAACACCTGGGCCTGCACACTGTCGGGCTTCGGGCCGACGAAGTTGATCGGCTCGTCCGGGTACGACTTGTCGATCTGGTTCCAGCGGGTGACGGTCGAGCCGGCTCCCCAGATCTGCTTGAGCTGGTCGAGGTTCATGCAGCCCAGCCAGGTGTTGGCCGGGTTCACCACGATCGGCAGGGTGTGGTGCGCGATCTCGAACCCGACCACCTCGTCCTTACAGCTTGGATTCGGCGCGAACTTCGGGTCCAGCTCGTAGGACGTGCCGGCGATGGCGACCTGGCCGTTGCACAGCTTGGTGAACGCCTGGGTCGTGTCGGTGACCTGCGGGTCGAAGGCGACCGTCACCTTGGACTCGGTCTGGCGGAACTCCTGGAACGCGCGCTCACTGATCGGCGCGACCTCGTTCGAGTCGGCCACCCGGACCAGGTTGCGGGTCACGACCGGCGGTGTCGACGCGGCCGCCGTGGCCGGCTGCGACGACGGCTGGCTGGACGGCTGCGCGGTGATGGTCGGGCCGGAGCTGTCCGAGCTGGTCAGCGTGAGCCCGAGCGCGGTACCACCGGCGATGAACAGCACCGCCGCGATGATGGCCGCGATTCCGCCCTTGGTGCGCAGCGAGGCCAGCACGCCCGAGCGGCGTGGCGACCGGCCCCCCGGCCGTTGCGAGGCGTGCCCGCCTGGGGGCCGACCGGCCCCGCCTACGCCGCTGGCCCCACCGTGCACGACAGTGCGCGCCCCCGAGCCCGGCCCGGTGCCCCAGGAGACGAGGCCCTGCTGGTCCGGCTGGCTGGCGCCGGAGGCCGCCGCGCCGGCCGCGCCCGCGCCCGCACCCGCGCCCGCACCCGTGGCGGTGGCGGTGGCGGTGCTCGCGGTGCTCGCGGTGGTCGCCGGGTAGGCGTCGTAGGCGGCGGTGAGGCGCGCCGTCGAGTCCGGGTCCCACCCGGCGCCGGCGGCCGCCGCGGCGGCCCCAGGCGCAACGTAGGTCGTGCCGGCCGGCGGCATCGACAGCCCGGGGAAGGACGACAGCTCCGGCGGCTCCATCGTCGACGGGCCGATCAGCGCCGTCGCGCCGCCGGCGACCGGCTCCGCCTGCTCCGCGAGCCCGGCGGCCAGCAACGCGGCCCCGACCGCGAGGTCCTCGGCCGGCCGGTGCTCGAAGCGCCTCGCGCCGGGCAGCGCGGCCCGCACCAGCCGGTCGACCAGCGGCATCCGCGCCACGCCGCCGTAGAGCAGCACCGCCGACAGCGACTCGGCGGACGCCGGCACCGAGCGCACCGTGCGGACCAGCGCCCGCACGCTGTCCTCGACCGCGGGCGTGACGAGGCGCTCCACCTCCTCGCGGCGCAGCGTCACCCAGGCGAACACGCCGGGCAGGGTCACCGGGACGGAGGCCTCGTCGTCGGCGGCCAGCGTCTCCTTGGCGGCGACGACCTCGTGGCGCAGCCGGCCGAGAGCGGTGACCGTCGCCGGGTCGGACCGGTCCAGCCCCGCCGCGGCCGGGCCGGCGGCGGACAGCACGTGCTCGAGCAGGAGCGTGTCCAGGTCGACGCCGCCGGTGTGGGCGAGCCCGGTCGGCGAGCCGACGACCTCGGCGCCGTAGTCGGTGACGGACAGCACCGCCGTCTCGCACGTGCCCGCGCCGAAGTCGTAGACGGCGACCAGGTCGGTGGACCGGCCAGGCGTCCTGCTCGCGGCGCGTCGCGCCAGCACGGCGCCGCGAGCCTCCGCCGCCGGCGCCGCGGACACCCGGATGTCGCGCACGTTGAGCCGTTCCAGCGCCTCGCTGAACAACTCCCGGCGCCGCGCGTTCCAGCTCGTCGGAAACGTGACGACAACCTGGTCGGGATCCGACCCGCGTGTCTCCGCCGCCACCGTGATGACCCGTTCCAGGAAACGGGTGACCAGCCCCTCCGGCGCATATGCGCCGCCACCGATCATGATGGGGGAGGAGTCGCCGACGCGGCGCGCGAATCCTTCTGTCGCGCGCGCCGGATCGGTCAGTGCGCGCCGTGAGGCGGCGCGGCCGAACGAGAGCGTTCCGGTCGGCGGGAAATAGAGCACCGTCGGTATGGACGGGCCGCCCGCGACCGTGAGGACCTGTGGCCAGTCTCCGTCCGAAATGGCGACGACGGTGTTGGCTGTGCCGATGTCGATGCCGAGCTGGTAGCCCATGGCTATCCCCTGTGCTTCCTGCCGCCTCACGCCGAGGCCGCGGTCATGGCGGCCCCGGCAGTGTTCCCCGGTTGGCTGTTCTGATGGTGAGTCAACACGATCGAGTGCTTTCGGCGGTGGCCGGCCGTTTCCGACGGCTGGCCGCCGTCTGCTGTCCTGGAGATTTCCCCCTACCGCGTGCCCGCCGCCCTTCGGCGTCAGGCCCGCCGTTCCGCCGTTTCCGCCCTGTCCGTCGTTCAGCCATCAGCCATCAGCCGGTGCAGGGATCCTGGTAGGCCAGGCCCTTGATGAGGCTGGCCCACTCGGTGGCGCTGATCCGGTTCGCCGGGTTTCCGCAGGCGACCGTCACGAGCCGGGCCGGGTCGGTCGAGCCGAGGGTCACCTCGCCGGCCGAGGCGGCCGGCGCGCTGAGCAGCCACTTCCCGCCGCCGTCGGCGGCCACGTCGCGGAGTACCGCATGGCTGTCGAGCGACACGGGTGTCGGGCTGGGCGACCCGGCGCCGAGATCCCAGCCGAGCAACGCGCCACCCGAGTCCGTGCTCGCGACCAGGGTCCTCCCAACCGGTACGACGTCGAGGACGCGGGACTGGTGCCCGCGCCATTCCTGGCCCACAGACTTCGGGTTCGCCAGGTCCGTGATGTCCCACAGCCGTACGGTCGCGTCATCGTTTCCGGTGACCAGGTGCTTGCCATCAGGCAGGAACGCGACCGCGTTGACCTGGCCCGCCACTCCCGACGTCTGGCCACGCTCGGCCGGGTTCTTCGGATCCCTGATGTCCAGGAGGCTGACCGTGCCGCCCGCCCCCGCGATCGCCAGGGTGCGCCCGTCGGGGCTGAGCGCGATGTCGGTCGTCAGCCCGGTGCTTCGCCACGACCGCAGGAAACGCGGGTTGGCCGGGTCGCTGACGTCCCACAGGCCGGTCACCTGGCTCAGGTCTGTCGTCGCGAGTAGCTTGCCGTCGCCCGAGAGCGCCAGCCGCGCCACCTGGCCCACCTCGTCAGGGGGGACCTGGGCGAGAGGCCTGGGCGCGCGCGGGTCGGTCAGCTCCCAGAGGTGGCCGGCCTCGCCACCTGTCACCAGGCCGCCGGCGGGCAGGAATCGCGGGCCGAGGGCGGTCGGCCCGGCGCCGACGCTGGACGTTGTGACGTCGGCGACCTGCGTCGGGCTGCCCGGGTTCGACAGGTCCCACAGCCGCAGGTGACCGGCGTCATCGGTCGCGGCGGCGAGCCTGCCGTCGTCGGAGAGCGTGTCGCCGGTGTAGGCCGCGGCGGATCCCGGCAAGGTGGCCCAGGAGTCCGCGGTGAACGAGGCGACCATCGCCGCCGAGGCGGCCTCGGTCGGCGCGATCCGGTAGGCGGCAAGGCTGAGCCGTTTCGCCCTGGCCGGGTCGCCTGCCCGGGCGGCGGCGGCCTGTTGGGCAAGACTGGTGGAAAGCTCGGCTCGGTTCGCCGCGGAGCCGCCGCCGTTCGCGATCGCCAGCGGGATGGTGACGGCCGCGACCGCTAGTACCGCGAGCCCCGCGATGACAAGAAGCGCCTTGCGCCGGCCCGGACGCCGGCTGGCGTAGTCGTGACCCTCGTCGGGCTGGCCGCCGGCCACTCCCGCGCCACCGGTCAGCGAGGTCGGCGGCGCCTGGCGGCTGACCGTCGGCGCGGGCCCGTCGCCCGAGCCGGGCCGGTCGCCCGAGCCGACTTCCGGGCCCCGGCTGGCGACGGGCGCCGGCGACCGGGGCGTACGCGGCGGGCCACCCGACGTGGGCGCGGCGGGCGGCTGGGATCGCGGAGCACCGGGGCCGCGCGACGGCGGGCTCACCGGACCGCCCGACCGGGCGGCCGGGCCGGCCGCTCCCGGGCGGGCCGCTCCTGGCGGCCCGGGCAGCGGCGAGGCGGGTGTCGCTGTCCGGCCAGGCGTAGCCGTCGGGCCAGGCGTAGCTGTCGGAGCAGGCGCCGACGATGCCCGGGACGTGGTCGCGGGCGGCCTGGACGTCGTCGCCGGCGGCGGAGGGGTGAGCAGGCCGGTCGCGGCGCCGGCCGATCCCGACTGCGGCGTCGCTCCCGGCGTGGCGGTCACGGGCGGCTCCTCGGCTCCCGGCCCCCGGCCCCCGCGGCTGAACAGGTGCCCGCGGCGCCGCCGCGAGCCTTCGCCCGCGTCGCCGCCCGCTTCCCGGCCCGAGGCCGGCGCCCCCGCCTGGCCGGCAGCCGAGGCGGCGGTGCCCGGCACAAGATCGCCGCCGCTCATCAGCGCGGCGCGCAGCGCCTCGGCCGTCGGGCGCCGTTCCGGCTCCTTCTGCAGGGCGGCGTCGACTAGCGGCGCGAGCTCGGCGGGAACACCGTCGATGTTCGCGGGCTCGTAGAGGATCCGGTAGAGCAACGCCTCGATCCGGCCCTCGCCGAACGGCGCCCGGCCGGTCGCGGCGAAGATTGTGATGGCGCCCCAGGCGAAGATGTCCGCCGCGGAGGTCACCGGGGAGTCCAGGATCTGCTCGGGCGCCATGTAGCCAGGAGTGCCGATCGCGTGCCGCGCGGTGCGGCTGAACTCGCCGGACCCCTCGAAGTCACGCGCCAGGCCGAAGTCGATCACCTTTGGCCCGACCGGGGAGAGCAGCACGTTCGCCGGCGTGAGATCGCGGTGCACGATGCCGGCGGCATGGATGGCCGAGAGCGCGGTCGCGACCGACAGCGCCAGCTGTTCCAGGTCGGCCGGGCGCATCGGGCCCCGCCGGGCGACCATCTTCGACAGCGTCGGGCCTTCGACGTACTCCGTCACCAGGTAGGGATTCGGCCCGTCGGGGTCGGCGTCCAGCACGGCGGCGGTGGTGAACCGTCGGACCCGGCGGGCGCTTTCCGCCTCGCGCCGAAACCGGCCGCGGAACTCCGGCGCCTCGGCCAGCTCTGGTTTGATGACCTTGATGGCGACGGGAGTACCCTCGGGGGACCGGCCGAGGAAGACGGTTCCCATGCCTCCCTGGCCCAGGCGGCCGATGATCTCGTACGGGCCCAGTCGCCGAGGGTCGGCGGCGCTTAGAGGGGTTGGGGCGTTCCCGGACACCGGGGGTGGAGTCGATCCCGCCACCGGATTGCCTCCCGCCTGGACGCAGCGTCGCACTAGTCGTGTCGTCGGTGACGACGCCGACGTGCGACGACGCTCCCCCCCAGCCTGGAAAGGCAGCCCCTGGATTGGGGTGTCCGACCTCGGTGGTTGTGCCGCCGACCTTCCCGGCACTGGTCGACACGCTACGCTGTGTCGAACCTGGCGAGTACCGCGATCGCACTGGGAACCGGCCGGTTGACGGCCATCCGACACCTCCGTGGTGGCGGGTGGGCGGCCCCGCCCGGCCGAGGTGACGCGGCGGTTCTGGTCAGCGGCTACCGGTGGTCGAGGGCCGTCACGCCGTGCGCTGAGACGCCGGCGCCGCCATCGATCGGACCGGCCGTCCGGCGGCCTCGTCGCGGATCTCGCCGACGAGCTCCTCCAGGATGTCCTCCAGCGCGACCAGGCCGAGTGACTCGCCGTGCTCGTCGGTCACCTGGCCCAGGTGCGCGCCCGAGCGCTGCATGGTCGCCAGGGCGTGGCGCAGCGTCGCGTCCGCCGGCACGTGGACGAGCGGGCGCAGCCATTTGGCCGCGACCGGTGAGGCCCGCCGGTCCGGCCTGGTCTCGAGAATGTCCTTCAGATGCAGGTAGCCGATGAGGCGGCCGGTGAAGTCGAGCACCGGGAACCGGGTGTAGCCGGTGCTCGCCGCGAGGTCCTCGATCTCCCGTGGCGTGACGGTCATCGGCACCGTGACCAGGCCCTCCCGGGGGAGCAGCACGTCGCGGGCGGTCCGCTCGTCGAACGCCAGCGCGCCGCTGACCAGGTCGTGCTCGTCCTCCTGGAGCAGCCCCTCCCGGTGCGACTCGTCGACGAGCCCGGCCACCTCGTCGCGGGTGAACACGCTCGCGATCTCGTCCTTCGGCTCGATCCCGGCAAGCCGCAGGCTGGCGTTCGCGACCCAGTTCAGGGCGTAGATCACCGGGCGCAGCAGCCAGACGAAGCCGGCGAGCGGGGGGGTGAGCACGAGCGCCGCCCGGTCCGGCCCGGCGAGCGCGATGTTCTTCGGCACCATCTCGCCGATCACCACGTGCAGGAAGGTGACCAGCGCGAGCGCGAACACGAACGCGACCGGGTGGACGGCCGCGCCTGGGATCCCCACCGCGTCGAACGGGTGCGCGATCAGGTGCGCGATCGTCGGCTCGGCGAGCGCGCCGAGGCCGAGGGTGCAGACCGTGACACCGAGCTGGGAGCCGGCGAGCATGATCGAGACACGCTCCATCGCCCGCAGCGTGATCCTGGCGGACCACGACCCGGCGGCCGCGCGCGGCTCGATCGTGGTCCGCCGCGCCGAGATGAGGGCGAACTCCGACCCGACGAACAGCGCGTTGCCGAGCAGGAGAAGCACGGTCAGCGCCAGCTTGAGCAGGTCGTTCATCGACGCCCCTCCGCCGTCGCGGTGTGGCCGCGCCGGCTGTGGGCGCGCGGCGGGTGCGTGGGTGGCAGCGCCCGGCGCGGGTCCACCACCGTGTCACCCTCGGTGAGGCCGTCGCCGTCGCCGTCACCCGGCCTGGCCTGTTCCCTGGAGCCGGCCTGGCCCGCCGGATCGGCGGGATCGACAGGATCGGCGGAACCGGGACGGCCGTCGTCGCCGTCGTCCGGGCGCGGCTCGCCGGCCGGACGGGCGCCGCCTCGCCTGCGTTCCGCGCGGCCCGGGTCGGCCGTCTCGCCCTCGCGGTCCGCGCGGAAAGCGCGGTCCGCGTGGTCCCGGTGGGAGTGGCCGCCGGCCGGTGGCTCGAGGCGGACGCGGTCGACGCGGCGGCCGTCCATCCGCTCCACGGTGTAGCGGACGCCGGCGGTCTCGACCGTGTCCCCGGCAGCCGGGATGCGCCCGAGCGCGGCCGCCATCAGCCCGCCGAGCGTCTGGTAGGCGTCGTCCGTCGGCACCGGCACTCCGGTCAGCTCCTCGGCCTCCTCCGGGCGCAGCAGGCCGGACAGCGCCCAGCTGCCGTCGCGGTGACGGACCGCTCGTGGGCTCACCCGGTCGTGCTCGTCGACGACGTCGCCGACGATCTCCTCGATCAGGTCCTCGGCGGTGACCAGGCCGTCGGTGCCGCCGAACTCGTCGACGACGATCGCCATCTGCAGGCCGCCGGCGCGCAGCTGCTCCAGCAGCGGCTCCAGCGGCATGCCCGATGTGACGGTGACGGCGGGGGCCATCACGGACCGGACGGGCGTGATCGTCCGGGCGTCCTCCGGCACGGCCACCGCGTGCTTGATGTGGACCAGGCCGACGACGTCGTCGCTGTCCTCGCCCAGCACGGGGAAGCGGGAGTGCCCGGTGCGCCTGGTCAGCGCGATCACCGCGGAGACCGGCTCGTCGGCGCTGATCGAGCGCATCCGCACCCGTGGGGTCATCACGTCCTGCGCCGTGCGGTCGCCGAACAGCAGCGAGCGCTGCACGAGCGTCGCGGTCTCCCTCGGCAGCGCGCCGTGCTCGGCCGACCGGCCGACCAGCGAGAACAGCTCCTGGGCCGAGCGGGCCGAGGCGAGCTCTTCGCGAGGGGTGATCCCGAGCCGGCTCAGCAGCAGGTTCGCCGCCCCGTTGAGAAACCTGATCACCGGGTGGGTGGCCCTGGTGAAGCCGCGTTGGAAGCGCTGGGTCGCCTTCGCCGTGCCCAGCGGGCGCGCGAGCGCCACGTTTTTCGGCACCAGCTCGCCGAAGACCATCGTCAGCGCGGTGGCGATGACCAGCGCCAGCGTCACCGACAGCGTGCCCGCCAGCTTCTCGGACGCGCCGAGCGTGGCGAGCGGGCTGTCGAGGAGCTCCGCGATGGCCGGCTGGGCGAGGTAGCCGATGCCGAGGTTGGTCAGCGTGATGCCGAGCTGGGCGCCGGAGAGCTGGGTCGACAGGGTGCGCAGCGCGGTCAGGGTGCCGCGGGCGGTGCGGTCGCCGCGCTGCGCGGCGCGCTCGACGCTCGACCGGTCGACCGTGACGAGCGCGAACTCGGCGGCCACGAACAGCCCGCAGCCAGCGAGCAGCAGAACGCCGAGAGCGAGAAGGAGCGCCTGGATCAAGGCTCGACCTCCGCGGGCGCTCCCATACGCGAGGGTCGGTTCGGACTACAGCCGGTATCGCCGGAGCCGCTCATGATCCCTTCCGTCGTCGGGGGTCCGGAAACGTCTCCCGGACGGACCTCGTGGGCCTCCAGGACGGCACCCGTAGGTGGTTCCCCAGCCGGCCCGCCGAAGCGGGCGGCCGGCGCCGGCGCGGGAAGGCCCACGTGTGCCACGCCGGCCGGCGGCCAGGCACCCGGCCGCCCGTACGGATGTCTCCGTTACCGGGTGTTTCCGGGCCTGGCCGTCGGTACCTGCTCTAGGTACCCAGCTGACGTGGTGCGATGCGGCGCCCGGCCCGGGCGCGCCTCGCGGGTCCATACCCGATCGTAAGTGGTCCGGCGACTCTTGGGGATCCCTCGTGTCGTCCTGGCGGCCCGTGCCGTCTTCCGCTGTCCTTTGTCGCTGTCCTTTGTCGCCAAGGCACGAGGTCCACCGCCCGGGTAGGGCACGTCGATCTCGCGGAATGTTACTGTCTGCAACTGAGGTGTAACTGATTGTTCGGAAGAGGTGGGCATGGCTGGCCAAGGTGCAGATCGCGATGCCGCTCGCCGCGCTGCCGCCCGCCGCGCGAGGGCCCAGGCCGCCATTCCCACACCGCGCGACGGGGAGCCGGACGCGGCCGGCGGAGCCGCCCCGTCGACCGCCAAGGCCACCAGGACCCTCAAATACCTCAAGCCAGCCAAGCTCACGGAACTCGCCGAGGATGTCGAGTCCGGCGGTCCCGCCGGGCCTGTCGAGCCCAAGTCCGTCAAGCCCAGGAATGCCGCCGGGCCAGCCAAGGCGGCCGGGCCCTCGGCGGCCGCGCCGCCGACGGTTCCCGCCGGGATCGAGGTGGCGCGGCCGGCGGTGCCGGCCGCACCCGCGGCGCGGGCCGCCGTGCCTGGCAGGAGCGACAGGCGGTCGGGCCCCGGGACACGGACGACCGGCGAGCGACGCGGGCAAGGCGAGCCGCCGGACTCGACCCTGCCGGTCGACCGGTCGCCGGCGTCGGCCGTGCGGGCGGGCTGGCACCTGGCACCGGGCGGGCTGGACCTCGCGGCGGCGGTGCCCGCGGCCGCGGGCGGCGTGGTCGTCCTCGCCGGCGTGGCCTACCTGGGGTGGCGGGCCGGCCACCTCGGCGGCACCGGGCTCACGGGCGCGGTGTGCTTCGTCGCGGAGGTGGCTGTCTACCTGGCGCTGGCCGTGCTGGCCGTGCATGCCGCCCGGGTGAACCGGCGCTTCGTCCGCCGCGCGCCCGGACCGGCCGGATCGCTGGACGTGCTCGTCGTGGCGCGGGGGGAGCCGCTCGCCGAGGTCGACCACGCCCTGCGCTCGGCCCGCGACCTCGCCTACCCGCACCGGACCTACCTGGTCGCCGACTCCCGGGTCGACGGCGCCGCGCCGCTCGAGGCACTCGCCGAGCGGCTCGACGTCACCTGCCTGTGGCGCGCCGACGGGCCGACGGGCCGGCCAGGACTGCTCAACATGGCACTCGCCCGCACCGGCGGTGACGCGGTCCTGCTGCTCGACGCGGGCGACGTCCTCACCCCGAACGCCGCCCACCAGATGCTTGGCTACCTGCGCGACCCGCACGTCGGGCTGGTCGTCCCAGGGTGGCGGGCCGCCGCCCACCCCGGCCCTCTGCCGGACAGGTCCGAGCCGGCGCTGGCGCGCCTGCTCGCCGCCGCGAGGGACCGCGACGGCGCCGCCGCCGGCGCCGGCAGCGGCACTCTCTACCGCCGGGCCGCGCTCGAGACCGTCGACGGGTTCAGTGAGCGCGGCGGCACGGAGGAGCCCCGCACCTCCTACGAGCTGCACGCGGCCGGCTGGGCGAGCGTCCACGATCCGGCCGTCCTGGTCGCCCGCGCCACCCGGCCGCCGGCGACGGCCGCCCGGCTCCTGGTCGTCCGGGCCGTCGACCGGCTGCGCATCCTGCTGTTCGACAACCCGCTGCGCAAACCCGGCCTCGATCGCCGGCAGCGGGCGCACCACCTGTGGGACGCAGCGGCGCCGCTGCTGGCCGCCGCGCAGGCCGGGGTATGGCTCTGCCCGGCGCTGGTGGTCCTCGGCGGCGGCCGGCTCGCGGCCGGCGCCGGCGCGGTTGGCTGGCTCGGCTTCGGGCTGCCCTACCTGGCCGCCGCCGCGCTGTTCGGCCTCGCGGTGACCAGCACCGGCGGCACCGGCGCGAAGGGCACCGCGGTGGCGCTCGCGGGCTGGCTGGCCTCGATTCCTCTTTCGCTGCTGGCCGTGGCCCGAGTCGCCCTCCTCGGCGGCCGGACGGGCGCCGGCACCGCCCCGGACGTAGCGCCGTCCGTCCTGCGCCGCGCTCCCGCGTCGCCCGCGTCGCCCGCGTCGCCCGCGTCGCCCGCGTCGCCCGCGTCAACGACAGCATCAGCGTCGTCGAAGGCGTCGGTGTCGGTGTCCTCGACCAGCGCGGCGACGGTGCCCGTGCCCGCGGCCGGGCGCGCGGCGATCGCCACCAGGGTCCCCTCGACCGGGCCGACGGGCGCGGGGAAGGGCCGGATCCCCGCGCCGCGCCCGTTCGGGTGGGTCTCCCGGTTGCGGTGGGCCGAGTGGCGTGAGGCGGTGGCGCGGCTGGCCTCGGAGGCATGGACGCCGCTGCTGCCCGTGCCATGCGCCGCCGCCGTGCTCGCCGTCGTGGTCGTCACCGCCGGGGTGCGGCCGGAACGCGCTGTGCTGGGCGTGGTCATGTGGGCGGCCGCGGTCCTGCTCGCCATCGCGAAGCCCGTGGCCGCGGGCTGCGGGATCCCCTGGGCCACCCCGAACGACCGCCGCCGCCTGCACGCCACCATCGCGGCGGTGGCGCTCCTCGCGGTGTTCGTCACCCTCGTCTTCGGCTGAGGCGCACCGCGGCGGGACAGGCCGGTGTGAGTCGTCGGCCGGGCCCCAGGGGGATGCTTTCGCCACGGTGGGCGGCGACCGGACGACAGTGGCCTTCGTCACCCACAGCGCCGGGGAGGCCAGGTATCTCGGTACTCGGGTGATGGCCTTCAACGCCAGGCCCGGGCGCGTCGTCTTCGACGAACACGGCGGTTTTGGCGCGCGGCGTGACCGGGAACACCTCCGCTCGGAACGGAATTCATCACATTCCGTGACCGTGTTCAGCGGGTGATCCAGGTCAGCCGCCGGCGGCTGACCTGCTGCGCGGGCGGCGCCGGCCGCGGGGCCGGGCCCGGGGGGCGGCGGGCGGGGGTGGTGGGGAGGGGGGGGGGGGGGGGGCCCGTGCGTTTCGCCGTTCTGTCGGCCGGTTACAGTGTGCGCGAAGCGGATAACCCCATCCGCTTCTCTCCCCCAGTCCCCGCGATCCCTGGAACTCGAAGCGGAGTCAACGATGCGTGAGCGGCTCGCCCTCTCCGGGGCGATACGCCCCCACCGCTGGCATGCTGCGCACGCCGCGAGGGACACTGCCGTCGGTTCCGATACGCTGAGTGACCATTGGTGGGTCTCTCCGGCGCGCGCGGGTGCACCGGCGGCGCGACCTGCGTCGTCGCCCTCGTCATACACCCCAAGGAACGGCTGAGTCTTGATGTCGGAAAACGTAGACGTCGTCGTCATCGGCGCCGGACCGGCGGGCCTCACCGCCTCCTACGAGCTGCACCGGTACGGGATCCCCTCGACCATCCTCGAGGCCGACACCCAGGTGGGTGGCATCTCCCGCACCGTTGAGCGTGACGGCTGGCGGTTCGACATCGGTGGCCACCGGTTCTTCTCGAAGGTCCAACGAGTCGAGGACTTCTGGCACGAGATCCTGCCGCAGGAGGATTTCCTGCTGCGGCCGCGCAAGAGCCGGATCTTCTACCAGGGCAAGTACTACGACTACCCGATCAAGGCCGTGAACGCGCTGCAGAACCTCGGCCCCAAGGAGGCCGCGATCTGCATCGCGTCCTACCTGCGTGCCCGGGTCAGCCCGCCGAAGGACCAGACGGACTACGAGAGCTGGCTGGTCGCCCGCTTCGGCTGGCGGCTCTACCGGACGTTCTTCAAGACCTACACCGAGAAGGTCTGGGGCGTCCCGGTCAGCGAGATGCCGGCCGACTGGGCCGCGCAGCGCATCAAGAGCCTCAACCTCGGCAACGCGATCCTCAACGCGGTCAAGCCGAAGACGAACCAGAAAGAGATCACCTCCCTCATCGAGGAGTTCGAGTACCCGAAGTACGGCCCCGGGATGATGTGGGAGGTCTGCCGCGAGAAGGTCGTCGCCCAGGGCTCCAAGGTCGTCCTGGAGACCAAGGTGACCAAGATCCGGCATGAGAACGGCAAGGCCTACGAGGTCGTCGCCGAGCACGTCGACGGTGGCGCGGAGGTCCTCCCGGCGACCGAGCTCATCTCCTCGATGCCGATCTCCCAGCTGATCGAGATCATGGATCCGCCGGTGCCGCCGCGAGTGCTCAAGGCCGCGCAGGACCTGCGCTTCCGCGACTTCCTCACGGTCGCCCTCGTCGTGCCGTCCAGCGCCGTCTCCTGGACGGACAACTGGATCTACATCCACGACTCGAGCGTCCGCACCATGCGGATCCAGAACTTCGCGTCCTGGTCGCCGTACCTGGTGAAGGACGGCCGCAACGTCCTCGGCCTCGAGTACACGGTGTTCGAGAACGACGCCGACTGGACGGCCAGCGACGAGAAGCTGATCGAGCAGGGCAAGCAGGAGCTCGACCGGCTCGGCCTGGTCAAGTACCGCGACGTCGAGGCGGGCTACGTCGTGCGCCAGCCGAAGGCGTACCCGATCTACGACGAGCACTACCAGGCGAACGTCGACGTGATCCGCGGCTGGCTGACCGACTACGCCAGCAACGTGCACCCGGTCGGCCGCAACGGCATGTTCCGCTACAACAACGCCGACCACTCGATGTACACCGCCATGCTGACGGTGGAGAACATCGCGAAGGGCACGGACCACGACGTCTGGTCGGTCAACGTCGAGGAGGAGTACCACGAGCAGAAGGCCTCCTCGTCCGATGCTCCGAAGCCGGCGGGCTCGCACGGCACCGGGCGCGACGCCCCGGTCCTGTCCCGCAAGGTCCTCGACGCCGCCCGTTCCCGTGTCAGCGGCTCGCGTTAGCAGGTAGCCAGCAGGCAGTACGCCTCGGCCCCGGCACGCACCGCGTGCCGGGGCCGTCGCCGTTCTGGCCCAGGGCAGTCAGCCGGGGTCGGGGTGGCCGTCAGCCGGAGCCAGCTGTCGTCAGCCGGAGTGGCGGCGGGCGGGGCGGACCAGGGCCTCCTGGACGACGGTGGCGACGAGGGTGCCGGCCGCGTCGAAGAACTCACCGACGGCCAGCCCCCTGGCGCTCGCCGCGGTCGGGCTCTCCTGGTCGAACAGCAGCCACTCGTCGGCCCGGAACGGGCGGTGGAACCAGACCGCGTGGTCGAGCGAGGTCAGCTGCATGCCATGGCCCACCCCGCCGTGCGGGCTCAGGATGGAGTGCGACAGCGTCAGGTCCGACATGTAGACCAGTGCGCAGGCGTGCGTGTGCTGGTCGTCCGGCAGCTTCTCGGTCACCCGCAGCCAGGCGCGCATCCGGGCCGGCGCCGGCTGTGAGCCGCCGATGGGCGTAACGGCCCGCTCGCCTGCCTCGCCAGTCGCCGCGGGCTGGTCCGCCGGTGAGACGACCCGCACCTCGAAGCCGCGCCGAGCCCAGGCGTTGCGCCGCTCGTCGGCCCACTCCTTGGTGTCGTCCGGCGGGGCGTAGGCATCTGCCTGCTCGGAGCTGCTCGGCGCCCGGCCGTCGAACAGCGGGTGGCCGTCCGGGGGCGGCGGGACGCGCGGCGCCGGGCGCTGATGGTCGACCGGGCTGTCCTCGTGGCGGTGGAACGACGCGGAAAGGACGAAGATCGCCTCGTCGTGCTGGACGGCGGTGATCCGCCGGGTGGTGAACGACTTCCCGTCGCGGATCCGCTCGACGTGGTAGTCGATCGGGCGGGTGGTGTCGCCGCCGCGGATGAAGTAGCTGTGCAGCGAGTGCACCGGCCGGTCCGGGTCGACGGTCGACGTCGCCGCCACCAGAGCATGCGCCGCGACCTGGCCGCCGAACGCCCGCAGCGGCGCGCCCTCGTGGCTGAGCCCGCGGAACAGGTCCGGCTCGGGCTGCTCGAGCGTCAGCAGGTCCAGGAAGGAGCCGGCCCCGTCGGTAACCGCCGTGCCCACATCGACCTCCGCGCTGTCTGTCCCACGGCCTCCGGCCGTGCGGCGCCGCTCAGCGCCGCGGCCGTGATCCGGTGACCGCTCCCCGACGGTACCCGCCCGCCCGGCGCGCCGGCCTATGGTCATGGTCATAGCCGCCCGCGTCCGGCCTCGTGCTCGCCGGGCCGGACGGCCGCTCTCACTCGTCGGGTGGCTGCTCGGCCGCGAGCCGTCTGGCCTCGCGCTCGAAGTGCTCGGCCTCGGCGACGCGCTGGGCGCCCGCCGGATAGCGGGCCCGCCGCGCCTCGACGGCGGCCCTGGCCTGACGCAGGGCGTCGTCGAGGCTGTCGCCCTCCTCGCTGAGGACGGCCGCCAGCAGCGCCCTCGCCAGCAGCAGCTCGGGCCAGCCGGGGTCGAGGTTCGCGCCGACGCGGCGGTTGGTCGCCAGCACATAGCGGATCTCCGCGGCCGCCCGGGACGGCTCGCCGGCGAGCAGCAGCGCGTGCGCGTGCACCAGCTGGGTGCGCAGCGTCGCGTCCGACGTCGCGCCGAACCGCTCCTGGCGCGCCGTCAGCACCGCCGCGGCCACCACGCGCCCCTCCTCGATGAGCTCGTCGCGCGGGCGCGCCAGGTCGTCCTCGGACACCGGGGGATAGCGGTCGTGCTCGGACCTCCAGGCGTCCGGGTCGACCGGCTCGGAGCCGGGTCCGGGGATCGCGGCGGAGCCGTCAGCGGGGCCAAGGGCTGGAGGGCCCGCGTCGTGCCCGGGTGGGTCCGCCCGCTCGGCGACCTTGAGGAGCGTCTGGGCGAGGATCAGCTGCGCGATCCAGGTGAACGAGTGATCCGCTCCCCAGACGGCGTGGCGGACCGTCACCTCCTCGCGCGCGATCTGGCAGGCGCGGCGCAGGTCGTCGCGCCCGCCACGGTCACGCAGCGCAATGGCGAGGTTGGCGTGCGCCGTGCTGGTGCGGTCCGCCTTCGCGCCGAGGATCGCCAGGCGACGCCGCCACTCGACCTCGTAGGTCTGCGCGGCCGTGTCCAGGTCGGCCGGGCCGCCGGACAGCCGGGCGTACCGGGCGTGCAGCGCCTTGATGCCCATCAGCGTGGTGTCGTGCCGGTCGAGCGCGAGTTCGGCGCGGGCGTGCAGCTGCGCCCAGACCCGCGCGGACTCGGCCACCGACCGGGTGCGGCTGTACAGCTCCTCGGCGTGGTACTCGACCAGCAGCGCGAGCGTGCTCGTGGCACCGAGCACGCGGCGGACCTCCTCGTACAGCCCGACGAGCGGCCGCGGGTCGGCGGTCGCGTCGGTGTATGTCAGCACCGTCTGGGTTCGGCCGCGCAGCCGGCGCTCCAGCTCGTCGTCGCGCTCCGGCTCACCGGCCGGCGGCGGGGACGGCGTCATCGCCCCTCCCCGTCGGCCCGCTCGCCCGGACCATCCTGTTCGTCATCGCCCGGTGGTCCTGGCGGTAGGCCCTCGGGCCCTGGCGGGTCGGGCGGGCCTGGCCGTGCCAGCTGGTCGAGGACCGCGCGCAGCCGGGGGGCGAGCTCGTCGGACATCCGGTGCCGCTCCTCGGCGGGCAGCCCCGGCAGCAGGTGCTCCAGCTGGGTCAGCAGGTCGACGGCGTCGGTGGTGATCTTCTCGGAGTGGGCCGGGGCCCGGGTGACCAGCGCCGCGAGGCGGCGGTGCACCGCGCCGAGCACGAAGCCGGGTCCTATTCCGCTCGCGCCGAGCGCGGTGCGCGCCACGGTCGTCAGCAGGCAGGTGACCTCGGCGAGCCGTGCGTCGCCGCCCGAACCGTCACCGTCCGGCCCGGTGGGGCGCTCACCCCCGGGGCCGGCGAGCGTGAGCAGATCCTCGACCGCGGCCAGCGGTGGGGCGAACCCGGACACGATCGCCAGCGGGCGCGAGTACACCGCCCAGTCCGCCACGACCCGCACGAGGCTCGCCGCGGCGAGCCAGCGGTCGACGACCGCCAGGTCGTCGAGCGCCTCCAGCCAGCCTTCGCGGTGGGGCCAGTAGCTCCACACCTTCGTCTCCGTCACCAGCAGGTCGAGCACGCGCTCCCCGTGGCGCCGTTCGTACAGGCGCGCCGCCGCCGTCGCTCGCAGCGTGCCCGCGAGCGACCCCGGGCTTCTCGGGCTCACCAGGTAGTACAGGGTCGAAGGCCGGCGCTGCCCCGCCGCGGCGGCCAGCGCGTCGCGCGCCAGGCCGTCGATCGACCCGTCGCTGGCGTCGAGAAACTCCACCAGCGTCTCGTAGTACCTGATCCTCGTCTGCCAGTTCAGCCGCTGCAGCGTCCCGCCGGTCTCCCGCCGCGCGGGATCGGGCCGGAAACGCGCGGCCCTATACCACCGGGCCACCGCGGTGCCCTCAAGTTCCGCCGTCAGTCGCACGATGGTTCCCCCGTCAGTCCCACCATGGCCCCATGTCACCGGTCAGCGTGCGGACAATGACGCCCGCGGTCGTCGGCGCAACCGGGCACGCAATGTTTGTCATGCCCCAGATAATGCGCATATATGCCAAAACCTGGACGGACGGACGTGCGATGACGGACAGCCGCGCAGGCCGCCCGCCGTACGTGCGCGGTGACGGGCGGAAAGTCAGCATAATGAAACCCGGCCAATGGCGGGCGCGACGTCGGCGGACGCACGCCGTGGCCGTCGGCGGCCGCCTTCCCGCAGGCCCCCGGGCCTGGCCCACACGGCGGGTCCGGCCGTGCGTCCGTCAGAGATGACCATGAACGGTACTGATCTCGCGGCCATGCACGCTGAGCTGCGCTCGCTCGCTCGCGGGCGTGGCCTGCGGTCCGCGAACCTCGACGCCAGGACCGGGCCATTGCTGCGCCGCTATGCCGCCCTCGGTGACCTGTCCGGCGGCCCGTTGCGGTCCCGGATGGTGAGCTGGCTCGGTGAGTGGCTGGGGGCACTTCCGGAGGATCTGCGCCTGGTCGCCGGCGTGTCCCTCGGGGTGGACCCGCGAGCCGGCCACCGGCTGCTGACGGAGCGGCTCAGCTGGCTCGCCGTCGAGTTCGAGCGGGATCCGCGTACCTTGCGCCGCCGCGGCCAGGAGGCCTTCCGGCTGCTGGCGGAGATGATTATCGCCGGCGGCGGCCAGAACGGTGGCGGCCAGGTGCGCGGCGGGCAGGAGGCGCGCCGCCGGGAGGCGGCCGCGGCGCCGGACCCGGCCGGCGGGACGGCCGGCTGGTACGTGGAGCGGGTGTGGGCGCTGATGCGGCTCGACGCGCCCACGCCCGAGCTGCTGGAGTCGAGGCGGATCGTCGCCGTCGAGGACGGGCTGAGAGAGGTGGCCCTGTCGATGAGCCTGCCTCGCCCGCCCGACGCGCCTCCGAGCCCTCGCGACCTCGGCGTGGACGTGATGTTCGGCGGCCGGATCGTCCGGGTCGACCGGCGGGGCGACACGCTCTTCTCCCCGGTGCTGCGGCTGCCTCACCCACTGGGCGCCGAGGAGCGGCACGAGTTCGGGTGCGTGTGGCGGGTGCCGCCGGGGCAGCCGATGGTGCCGCACTACGCGATGAACCCGACGATCCGCTGCGACGCGCTGGACCTGCGGGTACGGTTCCCCGAAGGCGCCGAGCCCAAGGTGCATCGCCTGGACGGCCTGCCGCTGCGCGCGGTCGAGGATCTCGCCATCGATCTTCCGGTCGTGCCGCTGGACGGGGCGGGGGAGGTGTCGGCGCGCTTCGGCCACCTCGGCCTCGGCCTGAGCTACGGCCTGCGCTGGACCTGAACGCCGTCCACCCAGGTGCCCCCCGCCCCCCGCCGCCGCCCGGCGAGCCCGGGTGGGCTCGCCAGACGGCCCGCGCGGTGACCGGCAGCGCCGACGTGTCGTTCCGCGCGGGCCGTGTCCGCGGGCCGACGTCAGGAGGCCCGCGCCCGTCCCACGCCGGTCTGGTTCGCGTTCTTCGGCTCCTCGTTCTCGCCGCCGCTGCCGCTGCCGTCACAGCCGGCCCCGCCGCCGGCGGTGCTGACGCTGGCCGTGCCGATGCTGGCGGTCTCGGCGGTTCTCCCTGCTCCGCGCATGCTGCTGCCCATCTCATCTCCCCCGTTCGCGTGCCCGGCCGGCTGTCGCGCCGGCCGGCCCGCCGCGAGCGACGGACCACGGCCGACGCCTCCCCGTACCAGGCGTCGACCGCCCCGCGCCGCGGCGTTCTCCGAAGATCCGTCGGTATGGATCTCGCCCCACCGGCGGATCTGCCGGAAGGGATCCGGAGACCCCGGCGGCGACGGCGAAGCCGTGCGGCCGGGGCACCCGGCTGACTGGTCGTGGTGACCAGAATGCGCCCTTGGCATCGAGATGCGTGAGACAGAAGTTGGACAACTCGCCACGGAAGTTGACAACTTGCCTCGGCGGGTCGCCCGGATGACGGCGACTCATCTCGACTGGACAAAAGCCGGCCACATTTCGGACAAGGTGTGTCCTGGGTGGACCGGATTAGACAAGCCGCCATGCCCGCCCGTCGCGGCGGGCCGGCCGGCTCGCTCTACCGGTTGCTCGGTTCCATCGCATCCCCCGATCGGTTGGCGCCATCTCCGCCGTCTCCGGCGACGCCAGTAGACCAGTCCCGCATGCCGCGGAAATGGTCGAAATACGGGGAGCGGTCAGATTCGTCCCGGGCCGTCGGCCCCGGCCGGCGGCCGGTCAGCGCGCCTGAGCCAGTACGCGTCCGGTCAGCAGATCCGGGCGGCCAGGAGGCAGGCGTCGCCGTCTTGCCGGGAGCCCGCCGCGGGCTCCCGGCCCTGGGGCGGACGGCCGCCGGACAGCTCGGCGAGCAGCGCGTCGCAGGCGGCTGTGAGCGGCGGGCCGCTGGCACCCCCCAGGTGCCCGGCACCGTTCGCGCCGGCATCCGCCAGGCGGGTGGCGAACGCCCTGGAAACGGCGGCCGCGAGAGCGTCGAGGCGCTCGGCCAGCGGCGTACCCGACCCGTCGACCAGGCCGGCCGAGTAGAAGAGGACGGTCGCGCCGACCGGCATGGTGACAGTGCTCTGCGCGTATTCGGTGCCGGCCCGCGTATCCAGGCCCCCGCCGACGCTGACACCGGGGCCGGCGCCCGGCACGGCGCCGAGCAGCGGGCCGTGCATGTCGCCGAGGAACGACACCGCGCCGTCGGGGCCGACGAGCACCGGCGGCGGATGGCCGGCGTTGCACCAGGTCAGGTGCCCGGTCGGGACGTCGAGCCGGGCCGTCAGGGCCGAGGTGATCGCGCGGTGGCCGCCCGCGAACAGCACGTCCGCCAGCCGGGTGGTGATCTCGGACGGCGGCAGGTCGAGCAGGGCATAGGCGCGGGTCGCGTGGCACAGCTCGGCCATGAGCGCGGCGGCGCCGGGGCCATGCCCGCCGACGTCGCCGACGTCGAGGACGGCGGTGTCCGCCGAGAACGCCGTGACGTCGTACCAGTCCCCGCCGACGCGTTCGGGATCGCTCGCCGCCGCCCGCCGGGCGGCCAAGTCCAGGCCAGGCAGGACCGGGAGCCGCCTGGGCGGCAGGGACTCCCACACCGACCGCGCCGCGGCCAGCGCCACCGTGTGCTCACCCGCGGCGGACGGCGCCGGGAAGACTGCCGACAAGTCGGCATCGCCAGGCGTGGCCGCGGCCGTCCTGGGCGGAGACGGCGCGGCCGAGCCAGGCGCGCCGTCCGGGTGGTGGGCGCGGGCGTCGGCGGCGGCGGCGGCGAGCGCGCCGGGCAGCTCGTGTGCCACCGCCGCCGAGACGGTCTGGGCGAGGGCCTGCTCCAGCGCGGAGGCCAGCCCGCCCGCCATCATCTCGGTGAACGACTCGTTGATCGACTCGGTGAGCGTGTCCGTGAGCGACTCCGCCACCGCCTCACCCAGCGCCGCCGCGATGATCGCGTCCACCACGGCGCCGGAGGCTCCGACCGCCGCGCCGGTTCCGCCCGCCATGCCGCTGCCGCTCGCCGTGGCGGGATCGGTCGGGGGGGGGGGGGGGGCCCGGCCCCCCCCGCCCCCGCCCGGGGCGGTGGTGGCGCCCGCCGCCGCGCCGGCCGCCCGCTTGCCGGCCTTCTTGCCGATCTTGCCGGCGTGCTTGCCGCCGTGCCTGGCGCCGCGCGGCTTCTTCGCCGGGCCGGGCGGCGTCGCCGCCGGCCAGTCCAGGTCCGCGTTCGGGCCTCCATGGCCGGCCTTATGGGCGTTCTTGGTCGCTGCTCGTCCCACTGCCCACTCCGGTTAAGTCGGTTTCCCGCCGACTGCCGGGATACCCGGCCCGTCCGGAGAAAACCGCGCCGCCCAGACCGGGGCGCCCCGCGCCGGCGGCGTGATCGTGAGCTCCGCCCCGGTCTCTCGCGGCGACGGGACTAGTTCGGGGCACGGGCGCGATACTTCAGGCATGGAACGCGTGTCGGCGGACCGGTCGGACAGCTCGTCGGCCTCTCGCTCGAACGGGGCGGCGGACTTCGCGACGGCGCTGCGCCCGGCCGTCACGCCCGAGACCTGTGCCGTGCCCACGGGCAAGGGCACCGTGCCCGGGACGGCCACGTCGGCGGGTCCGCGGGCGCCGGATGGCGGGCTGGTGCTGCCGGCCGCGCCGGTCCGGGCGGACGAACGGCCGTCGCGGGGCGACCCGGACGCGCCGGTGGTGCTGGTCGAGTACGGGGACTTCCAGTGCCCGTACTGCGCGCAGGCGGCGCCGGTGCTGCACGAGCTGGTGGAGTCGGACGGGACGCTGGTACGGCACGAGTTCCGGCACTTCCCGGTGTTCGAGATCCATCCGTACGCGCTGACGGCGGCGCTCGCCGCCGAGGCGGCGCACGCGTATGGCCAGTTCTGGCAGATGCACGACCTGCTGTTCGCCCACCAGGACCGGCTCAAGGACATCGACCTGCGGATCCGCGCCGAGCGCCTCGGGCTCGACCCCGACCTCGTCGTCGGCGACGCGGCCCAGCCCTACGGCGACGCCGTCGAGGCGGACTACGAGCGGGGCGTAGCCGAGGGCGTGCGCGGCACCCCGACACTGTTCGTCAACGGCCAGCTGTTCCGCGGCCGCCCGGAGCTGCCGGCGCTGCGCCGCGCCGTCCGGGTGGCCGCGACGTCCGCCCTGGTGACGGCACCGCGGCCCGTGCTCTCGCCGGTACCCGCGCTCGCGGGCCCCGCCGGGGCGCTGTTCGCGGCCGACGCCGACCCGGCGGAGTTGGGGGATTCCGGGGATCCCGCGGGCCCGGCCGCGCCGCCTGCTCCTCACCGGGTCCGCTGGCGGGCGCCCTGGGCCGCCCGCCGCTGACCGCGCCGCGGCGGCTGGGGCCCTTGGCCAGCCTTTCCGGGGCGTCAGCTCCAGCGCGCGGGGACCGCGGGCGGGCGCCAGGGGCGGGGCGGGAGCGGCGGCGGGAGGCCTTCGCTGTTCGGGGAGCAGAGCGGCATGCGCTCGCCGAGGAAGCGCAGCAGGACGCTGCCGAGGGTCGCGGCGACCAGCGAGCCGACCAGGATGCCGATCTTGGCCTGGTCGCGCAGCGCCTCGTCGTCGAACGCGAGCTGGGTGATGAACAGCGAGATCGTGAAGCCGATCCCGGCGAGCACCGACGCGCCCAGCACATGCCCATAGCGGACCTGGCCTGGCAGAACGCCCAGGCCGGTGCGCACAGCGCAGGTCGCGGCGAGCGTGATGCCGACCGCGTTGCCGAGCAGCAGCGCCACCACGACGCCGTGCGTCACCGGTGAGCTCGCCGCCGTCCGCAGCGTCTCACCGTTCAGGTGCACCCCCGCGTTCGCCAGCCCGAACAGCGGGACGACGACGAACGCGCTGACCGGGTGCAGCAGGTGCTGCAGCCGCTCGTTCGGCGCGACCGCCGCCCGCGCCGCCGACACCGCCAGCGCCGAACGCGACGCCGTCGAGTCCTCCTGCAGCGCCCGCACGAACACCGGCACGTTCTCGATCTGCTCCCGCCGGGGCGGGAACGCCGGGACCAGCAGCCCGATGAGCACCCCGGCCAGGGTCGCGTGCACCCCCGAGGCGTGCACGGCGAGCCACAGCAGCGCCGCGGCGATCAGGTAGGGCGAGAGCTGCCAGACCCCCATCCAGCGCAGCGCGAGAATCGCCGCGACCGCGGCGGCGGCCAGCATCAACGCCATGACATTGACATGCTTGGAGTAGAAGACGGCGACGACGGTGATCGCGCCGATGTCGTCGACGACGGCCAGGGTCAGCATGAACAGCCGCAGCCGGTCCGGGCAGCGCGGCCCGAACAGCGCGAGGATCCCGAGGACGAACGCCGTGTCGGTCGACATCGCGATGCCCCATCCGGGGCCGCCGGCGCCGGACCGGTTGAACAGCCAATACACCAGCGCCGGGGCGGCGAGCCCGCCGACCGCGCCCAGCGCCGGCACCGCCACCGACCGTCGGTCGCGCAGCTCCCCGGTCGTCGCCTCCCGGCTGATCTCCAGGCCGACGACCATGAAGAAGATCGCCATCGCGCCGTCGTTCACCCAGTCGTGCACGGTGAGCCGCAACGAGGCGCCGCCGACGGTCAGCGCCGTCGACGTCTCCCAGAAGTGCTCGTAGCTCGACGACCAGGGAGAGTTCGCCCAGAGCAGCGCGAGGACGGTGGTGCCGAGCAGCAGCACCGCGCTGCCCGCCTCGGTCGCGAGGAACTCCCGCACCGCTGGCGCCGGCCCAGGAATGCTCACCCGCAGCGCCGGCCCCGGCCGCGGCGGCGACGTCACCGCCCACCGTCCGTAAGCCGCACCCACCGCTGCCCGAGGATCACTGCCCTCCCACCGGCAAAGCACCTCACACCGCGAACCGCCCGCTCGCTGTCGTCCACTCCCGCCCTGAGCGTATCGACTCCACCCCAACCGGGTAGACACGTCCACCGCAGGTCATCAGCGCGAGCCCAGCCGCCGAGCACCTCGGCGAGGATCGCCGATCAGGTGTGCGGATCGGGCTTCTCTGCCTGGCTGGCGAGGATCCACGCGAGATGGAATAGGAGGCGGGGCTTAGGCGGCGGCCAGGAGGGCGGAGAAGACCGTCGACCCCCAGGCAACATCGTCACAGCGGCGAGGCTGCTCCATGGGGTGGTGGCCGGCTGTAGGTGTCCGCTGTGTTGGACCATGCGTCCGCCCCGAAAGGAGGTCGCGCGTAGCGCGACACCGGGGGTCCGGGGGTCGCCCCCCGGGGCAATATCGCGACATCGGCGAAGCCGCCCAAAGGCGGCGAGCAGGATCGGCGGTAGACCTCGTGGAGCGCCTTTCCAGTGATCGTTTCCGCGAGGAGCTAGATCGTTTGGTGAACCTGACGGCAGGGGCATGTGGCCAGTCTCACGATCCACGGGCGGAGCGGCTCGGGGTGCAGACCTGCCGCTGTGGTTGCGGTCGTGCGGCCATCGCCCCGCGCCAGTTCGTGAATCAGACCCATCAGACGGTATGGCTCCAAGCCCAGGAGGGCCGGAACTTCCGAAGATCAAGAGTCTAGGCAGCTCTGGGGGCCAGCGGGTGATGGTGCCAAGGATGCGACGCCCCGACGTGCCCGGTGGGATGCACCGGGCACGTCGTGAACTGTCGGATGCGGGTGCGAGGAGGGGGCCGCACCCTCACAGCCTTGCTGCCGAGCTAGACGTGCTTCCTTAGCCAGTCGCTGCCTGACTGGTTGAACCCGTGCCAGGCCCTGGCGTCGCCGGACACGTCGACCACCAGCAGTTCGTCGCCCTCGTCGATGTGCTTGGCGAGGTCATCCCGGATCTGAGTGGGGGTCTTGTCGGACTTCACCAGCCAGGTGCTGTCGAGGTGGTGCCACCAGGCGCCATAGCCCTTGATGGCGGTGATCAAGCCATCGTAGTTCTGGCCCGGCATGGTGAGGTCGTAGCCGATCATCATCGTCGACACTGCCTCGGGATCTCCTTCCTAGAAGATCGTTGACTAACCGCGGGGCGGGAACGGGTCGCTGCCGTAGCTGCTGCGCTCCCGAATCCGGCCGTCGCGGCCCTGCAGGAAGAACTCCGCCTCGACGCGGCGCGCTGTCTCCCGACCGGCGCGGGCGGCCTCGGCCTGGGTCGCGTGGGTGCTCGTGACGCGCTGGTTGCCGTCCCGACGGACGGCCCAGCCGTCCCCGTGGGGGACAACCCGTACGGCCTTCGCGCTCATGAAGATCGATCTCCTCTGGCCTGTCGGCCGGGACCGTCCCGGCCGACAGGCCAGAGCCTGCTCCTCGGACGAGCCGTCTGTCAAGCTCGACTGGAGACCAAAAATGTCAAGCTGACTGACATGTCAGTCAGCTTGACACTCCGAGGCCGAGCCGGCAGACTCCCTGGGGTGAGGGACACCGAGCTGCAACAGGGGCTAGCGCGAGCGGTGAGGAAGTACCGCCGCCAGCAGGGGCTCAGCCAGGCCGCGCTGGCGGATTGTCTGGGCGTGAGCCGGACCACGATCACCAACATCGAGCACTGCACCCAAGGCGTGACGCTGTTGACCTTCGTGCAGCTCGCCGAACAGTTGGACGTCGATGCCGCCGAACTGTTGCGGGAAGTCCTGTCCGGACAAGAGGAATCGGGCGGCGAGCTAGGCAAGTACCAACAATGGGTGGACTCTCTTGCAATCACGTCAGACACAGACGCTAACGCGCCGAGTTCCTCCGCCACCGGAGTATCGACATGACATCAGTTCGCAGGTCATCGATAGAGACTCAAGCAGTCAATCTTTTGATCCAGTCAGGATGGTCGGGTCGCATTCCCGTCCCTGTCGAAGACGTAGCAGGTTTCTCGGGAGCGGTAATCCGCTATCAGCCCTTCGAAGCTGATGACGTTTCAGGACTTCTCCTTCGCGAAGAGGATGCCCCTGCCGTCATCGGGGTAAATAGTGCGAACGCGCGTGTACGCCAGCGGTTCACTATCGCCCACGAGGTCGGACACCTGAAGCTACATGAGGGAAAACGGTTGATACTGGATCGCCTGGTGCGGGTCAACTTCCGAGACGCAGTATCATCGACTGCCACAGATAGGCAGGAGCGCGAAGCGAATGCCTTTGCCGCGGCTTTGTTGATGCCCGACGAGGCGGTGGCAGGCAGTCTGTCCAAGCTTGCGCAAGGACGGGAACGCTCCGACACCGCCATTGTTCAGAATCTGGCGAGAACCTTCGACGTTTCCCGTCAGGCGATGGAGTATCGTCTGATGAACCTAGGGTTCTTGACGCCTGGCTAGCCGTGCGATTCCCATACTGTGAAAATGGCTACCGCAAGCCAAAAAATTGAAATTACAAGGCTTGGCGGCGACCAAGCCGGTGCTCGATACTATTTGCATGGAAGCAAAACGCCGACCACTCAGCCGCGAAGCGAAAAGCTGGCCCCAGCATGGCCGCGACGGGGTATACGCCTTCGACGTACCGCACTGGCTGATTGGCTGGGGTCATACACAGCTAGCAGTGATTTGGCACGAAGGCGGTTGGCGTTTGAAGGACACGCAGCGGGCGGCGCTCGGCGAGCTTCACGCCATGCTGAAGGATCTGCATCTGGAGATTTGTGATGGCAGCAAGGAGAACTGCCCCGCCTGGGTGGGGCATGAGGATCAACGCGAGGAGGCCACTCCTTCAAAGAATCCAAATTGGCCAGGCGACGTCGCCGACGATTCTCCGGATCAGATGCAGTTATGAGCCCGTGCCCAAGTCGACCGGCTAAATCAGCTCACGGCGAGGCGGATGATCCAAGCATGCGCAGGTATTCATCGAGGTAGAACCGGCAGTAGAAACGAGCCTCACTTCAACCCTGAAACGACTACTCATGCTGGAGATAAAAGTCCTCGATGCTGTCGAGGATGAAGTCCGCTGGATCCTCGCCACGCTCTTTGATATCCAGCATCTCCAACAGGTCGGCCGTAGTGATGAACAAGATCAATTTCTTGTCTTCGGTCGAATAGATGGTGTTGCGGCGGCGATGCGCCGATTCGTTCGGGGGCTTGTTGGTGCAGAGAATAGCCAGGCGCCCCCAGGTCGGGCGCAGGTAATTGCTGGTCTGGTCAACCTCTTCCCGCCCGATCTCGGTGTCGTCGTAGTTCTTGAACTCGACAGCGACCATGCGTGCGTCGTGCTCTTTCTGTAGCAGCCCCCATGCGGTATCAGGGTTGTGGTTTCGGTTGGGGAAGACGGCGTCGCGTCGTTCGACTCCCGAATAGGTCCGTGGCTGAATTGCCGGTGGCCGGAGGGGCGGCACGAATAGGTAAGTCAGCATATTGAGCGCCGCCTGCTCAAAGTCCCGCCATCCAGTGAATCCTGGAGGGCAACCTGTCAGCCGCCTTCGCAGATCATTACCGTCAGCTGAAGCTGCCATCACTGCGGGCCCGCCTCTTCGGGAGCATTTCGGTACTTCGCCATAAGGTCCGGGTGTTCGAGCAGGAGAGACCGGATCCTTGGGCCATCTAGAAGCCGGATCCTTCCACCGCGGCGAGCGCTTTCCACTTCGAGGCGGTCACGGGCGACAGATGTGAGCTGGGTATTGGCAACGAGAAGGCCCCGAACATCGTCGGGAAAGCTGTCCAGCTTGGCCGCTAGACGGTGAACTACCTCGACGGACGGACGACCTTTTCGGTAGGCTTTTACTTCGACAATATACGTGACCGGCTCCAAAAGGCCGAGCCGGTCGTCGTAGTTGATGCGAAAATCGTAGCCACGGTCTGGCCCGGTTGAAGTATCAGCCACTGCATACCCATACCGTTGAAGCAGATCGGCGACCAACCGCTCAAAGACTTCGGGTCCAAGATTTCGGAGATCGAGGGACGCGCCCCGTTCAACACGGTCCACGAGCTCTTGAACGGTTGGCTCAATACCTACCGTCATGTCTACGGCGGTACGGCCAGCAAGTCGTGCCGGAATTTCGACGGGCGCAAGCAGGGCCGGAATAACATCGACCTCTCGCCGATCAAGGGCCTCGACCCACGAGGTTTGCACTGTGTGATTCGTGAGTAGGATGACAACCGCATCACGAACACTAATCGCATCGAGTATCTGTTCTTGCCAGTTTCTCCCGTGCGCGGCGCTGAGATTGTCGAGCCACACGTTCTCGCCGCATTTTGCCAATGCGCCAGCGACATGCAACGCCCAATCGTGGTCCTGATGCGCATAGCTCAGGAAGATGCGGGGTCGATCTGTCTCCGACTGGCTGCTCGCGTCCGCCATGTGAACTACGCTATGCCTTCCATTCGATAAAACACCTTGCCCTCATGGATCGGTCCGCCAATGGCCTCATAGAAGGCCCGCGCCCGGATGTTGTCCGCCTCGGTCATCCACTCCACCCGGCTACAGCCTTGCTCGGCGGCGACAGCCTGAAGGTGCTCCATGAGGAGCCGCCCGACGCCGTGCCGCCGGGCGTCCTCACGGACGTACAACTCCTTGAGAAATAGGGAGTGGGTGACGCCGGCGGCGGGCCACAGGTAGGAGTACGACGCCATCCCCACGAGCCGCTCGCCGTCCCGGGCCAACAGGACCTGGGCCGCGGGCACCGGCCCGAAGAGCAGCCGCCGGATCTGGGCCAGACGATCCGCCGGGTTCTCGGCAGGCGGCGCGCCGTAGAAGGTGTCCAGCTCCACCATGAGGTCGGCGAGGTCTTCGGCGTTGCCGGGTGTGGCCGCCTGTACCGAGATCGTCACCCGCGAAAGTCTAGGCCCCGCCTCCGACATTCCGCGCCGGCAGTTCCAGCACGTCGTAGAGCTGCCGGACGGTGGGCAGCGCGTGGTGCCCGGGGCTGGTGGCCTTGGCTAGCCCTCGCGCCCGCTGGAGGATGAGGCCGTCACGGCGCTGGGGCGGGAGCTCCATCAGCGTCCGGGCCACGTGGGCTACGCCCTCGGCGACCTCGCCGTCGTGGATGAGGCAGTCGGCCCTGTCCAGCTCGATGAGGGTGCGGTCGAGGTAGTTGCTGGACGGATACAGGGTCAGCGCCCGGTCGGTGGCCTCCCAGACCCGGCGGCGGTCATGAAGGTGCGTGAGGGCGTTGCCTTCGTGGAAGCGCAGCTGGGCTTCGTTGTAGCCGAAGGCCGACTCCGTCACGTCATCGGGCTGAAGGGCGGCCAGGATGGCTTCGGCCTTCCGCAGGGCCGCATCAGTCTCGACTTTCTGCCCGAGCACTGCATGCGCGCGGGCCTGGAGGGCGGCGGCCAAGACCGCGCCCACGCACGGCGTGCGTCCGGCGATGGCCTGGGCTTCCTGGGCAGCCGCGACGGCCTCGCGCACAGCGCCGCCGTAGTAATAGGTGTAGGCGTCCTGGGCGCGCACCCACGAAGACAGGGCCGCGTCCCCGGATTCATCGGCGGCCAGACGGGCGGTCCGACCCCAGGCCCGGGCCGGGCTTCGGTGTCCCATCTTGATGAGCGACAGGCTGATGAGGCCAGCCAACTGCGCGGTGATGTGGGTCAGCTGCCTCGTGGTGCTGGACGGCTGGCGGGTCGCCAAGGCGTGCTGGACGGCGGAGAAGTCGGCCGCCAGGTCCTCCAGCTGCACGGAAGCGGGCAGGTAGCGCGTCGCCCGGCCATGATCTGAAACGACACGCTGCCAGTCCTCGATGGTGGCCGCGGTGGGAGCCCCGGTCGTGAGGTGGCCTTCGGCTCGGCGGCGCAAACTCTCCAGATGCAGGAGGGGATCGGCGGGTCCGAAGCTGTCAGGACGATTTGGCATGACCTCGCCGGATCGTGGAGGGAGCCGGAACCACAAGAGCTCTTCGGGGATGCGCAGGGCCCTGGCCCACCGGATCAGCTTCGTTAGGTCGGTGATGGGCTCCCCGGCCTCGATGCGGGATAGCTGGGCCTGGGTGAGACCCATCCACCCGGCGATGACGGCCTGGGAAAGCGGTGGGCTGTGGAACGCGTGAACGCGGTAAGCGGTGATGACCCGGCCCATGTGCCAGGCCTCGAGGGCGTCCCGGAGTTGGTCGGTCTGCCAGAAGTCCGCGGGCACTTCGGGGGCGGCAGCCACGAGGGCCCGGGCCCGGCGGGTGCAGGCGGCGCACTGAGAACCGGCGTTGTCGCGGGCCAGGCGGGTGCCGCAGCGGCAGTAGCGACGGGAGGGTTCGCCCGCGTCCATGGGACCCCCGTTCCATCGGCACCAGATGATCATCCCAGGTGGATCATCCTGACCCCGGAGTGTATTCGTCACGGTGCGTGGTGGCGAGGCCCCATACATCCGGTGCATGATCCGTATTCTTTCGGCCCCTTGGCCCGTTCTGGGCCGTCGCGCCATGGTCCCGGTGGCCCCGGGGCCGGGTGCGAAAAACCGTCGCCTGGCATATCCGCCCGGCTCCGGGTGCCCACCACCACAAGCCGTTGCAGGAGGAGGTCACTGTGGGCAGATGGACGCGCGGCGTGCGCTCGCGGAGCTTGCCGACGTACGAAAACAGGCTGCCTGTAACCCGCCGTAAGCGGCGGAGGCTCGGGCCGGTGACGGTAGCTCTCGTCGATCATGGCTATGGCCCGGTCTTCTCGCGCGAAGTCCGAACCTTCCTCCGTCCCGAGGGGGTGGCCGTCCCGACGGAGCCGGAGCCCTGCCGCCTTGCGGAAACGGTCGGCGGAGACGTCCACACCGTCACCGTCTGGCCGGGCCAGGCGCCGGAGGACCTTATCGATCAACTGGTGAAGGTTCCGTCGACGGCCGCCTTCGTGGAAGCCTTCGGCGACGTCAGCTCCGTACTGATATTCGGCCCCGCGGATGTTGAAACAGGCCGCCTGTCTGCCCTGCGGGCCGTCGTCGCGTCCCTCGGGCCGGAAGATCACGGGCCGCATGACGCCAGTCGTTGACTCCTGCGGGCCAACCGGGGCCGCGAGCCTGATGATCGAACTCGACGGGGACGGGAGCTTCCCCGTAGCGGTGCCGGTTCCTCCGGTGCGGCTCTCCCGCCGACCGGGAGTCCTGGTAGATACCTGGCCGGAGCCCGAGTTCGTCCTGGCCCGCCAAGATCCGCCGGACTGCGTGGCCACCTGGCTTGCGAAGGACAACCCGGCCCGGGTGCTAGTGGCCTGCCCGTCCCTGGTCTCCCCTGCGCAGACCAGGCTGGCGCTGGCCGTCGGGCGTGTCCTGGCTGATCAGCGGGAGGCGCGGGGTGCGGGCCCCAGACCTGTGGTCACCTGCGGTGTCCGGCCACGCTGCGGCTGGGAGGGCAGCGGGGTGATCGTGCCGCATCCGGTCACAGTCTTCACCCGGGGGAGTGCCCAGTACCGGGTTGTCTGGGAGGTCTCCAATGAGCGGCGGCTCCCGGACTGGCACGCCAGCCTGGCGCCGAGGCCATCCATGACCGGCCTTTGACCGGGCCCGCCCCAAGATCAGGACTCCGTGAGCAGCTCCAACGGGTCGAGGCGGAGGGTGGCCGCGAGCCGCTCCAAGGACCGCAACGTCAGGTTGCGTTCGCCCCGCTCCAGGCCGCCCATGTAGGTGCGGTGGACGCCAACGACATCGGCGAAGGCTTCTTGGCTGAGACCGCGCCCCTCGCGGTAACGGCGCAGGTTGCGCCCCACGATGCGCTGCAGGTCTCCCTCCATGACAGACCCGACGCTGCCGGTCTGCTACTTGTAGGTCTACAGACTTATGAGTAGCATCGGAGCGGCCAGGCGAAAGCGATTTACAGGCTGGAGGTGGCAGATGACCGGCGGCGAGGGTAGCTGAAGTACGAGGGCATGAGTGCCCCACAAAGCTCCGGACACCAGGGCTACAGGCCAACGGTGCCGGAGCTTTGTGCTGTGTGGTGTCGGGCCAACATGATCATAAAGTGATACAATAATGACGAAACGCCATGGCAAATCTTCACGAAGACTACGACAAGCTCCAAACCGCCTTCATCGGGCTCGTGGTTGCCGTGGCCGGGCTCGGGTTGCTCGTGCTCGCCAAAAACCTGCATCTGTTTCCGCAGCTAGCTTGGATGTCGTTCTTCCCCGTGAGCGAGATCGGCGGCTTGCTCTTTTCCTTCGGACTCTTGGGCATCGGCCTCGACTACATCCAGCGGCGCAGCGCCAGCCGCCTCCAATCAGAGCAGCTGCGCCAGGTCATCACCGAGGAAGCGCCTGCCCTGCGGGATGCCGTCATCAGCGGGTTCGCCTTTGACCACGCCGATCTGGCGCGGGTGGCAACGCCGGAGATGCTGGACGAGGTCTTGCGCAACACCCTGGCGCTGCGCGTGGGAGACGCGACCTTGGCCCGCGAGCTGTACGACGACATCCGGGACCAGGCCATTGCCTCGACGGAGCGGTGGCGTGACGCCCGGGTGGAACTGACGCTGTCGCCTCTAACCATGGTTAGAGGCACTTCCGCCGGAAGTGCCTCGTCCGCTAGCCGTACCCCAATGTTCGCCCTGACGGCCCGGTGGGAGTACACCACCATCCCGGCCGAGCCCGTCCGCCGCTTCGTCTGCGTCTCAGACCGCCAGGAGTACCGGGATCTCAGCCAAGAGGCGGGACCAACGTCGGCATGGTGGTTTCGAGCCGTGGACGATCTGGACGGCGGCTCCCCGGAAGCCTTCGAGCTAGTCCAGTTCACGGTGGATGGCCAGGAGCGGCGCATCCGGCGCAGCGCGCGTGACGGCAGCCAGACGTACAGCGTCTCCGTGGGCAAGGCGGCCGTCGAGGCCGGCCAGCCGGTGGTGATCTCGTACACCTACCGGACGCTCGTGAGGCAGGAGGGCCGGCTCATCAAGATCGACGTGGAACAGCCGACCCGAGGGTTGACGGTCCAGCTTGACTACCGCGACGCGCACGTCCGGGACGTGCGGCTCCTCGACTTCTTCGCCAGCAGCAACCGTGCCCGCATCAGCGAGGCGCCGGAAACGCTGCCGGAGCGGATGATCCGGGCGGAGTTTGATGGGTGGGTGTTGCCGAGGTCGGGGGTTGTACTAGCCTGGGAGCTGGCGCAGCATGTGCATAATAACAAGTAACTGCTATCTGCAGTCATAACTGATAATCAACCTGTCGCCCTTGTTTCGTACCTTTTCTATCGCGACAGTTCCCAAGGAGGAAGTCTTTGCAAGATGAGTACCTGTGCAAGGTCGCCCTGTGAAGTCTGGACGGATCTTGACGACTCTAACCGAGGCTCCACTCGGAATATAGTCGGGGATGAATCCGCAATTCCTCTCGACGTCCTCAACGCGAGACAGATTGAGAATCTCAACACTGGTATCGTCTCGCCCGATAGTATCTAGGTTTTCTTGGATGGCGAGTTGAAGGTTCGCGGCTTCATCTGTCGTGAGCCTCTTCCGGTACTCTATCCTGTTCTGGTTCGGACCGTAGTGAATAGCGGCGATAATCTCCTCGTCGAAGCCGGCCATCTTTGCGGCTACGATTACAGCCTCACCAGCGGAGTGCCAGCGGGAATGCAACTCTCGAACTCGCCGATCGACCACCGCTTTCACCGTTTCGCCGACATTTGGCAACCTACCCTCTAGTCGCCCGAAATGGAGCACCTGAGCGTCTTTTATAACTACACTTTCAATATCAAAAATAAACCCTTCACCTTCGAGCTTGCCGGTATCTGAAGGCTGCCCTCCACGTTTCGGGTAATAAGGGGTCCTGTCAAGAACAAGAAATTGCCTACCATCGTCTTCTGCATAGCCGAGAATGAGGCAGTTGGCTTGAAGCTGAAACTGATTATCAAGGTAAAGTAGCTGTTTGTCTAGGTCGGATCCACCTGTTGAACCACTCGTGTGCATGAAGCTAGACCGTCCCATTCGGTATTAGGATTTCCAGTGTATCACCCTGGTGCCTATTTTAAAAGTCTGCTTGCAGGACGATAGGGTACGCTTCTGACGTCAGAAACCTCTGGCCTGCAGTTTCTTAGTGGCCGCCACGAAGTTTCTTATCAGCGGAGACGCTCGGCGCATTTCGTGTAGCCGGCGAGTATGTGCGTGTGAATGGCCTCCGACCCCAGTGCTTGCTTTAATTGGGGCCTGCTCGGCACAGTTTGACGGAGCTTCCTCCACATATCTTTCCAGGTACACTCGGATCAATCCAATATGAGCGCCAGATGATCCCACAAATTGGCCTAGAAAGTTTGCAAATTCTTTCGCTGATGAAATAAGGCTTGGTGGTGCAAGCGCAAGCCTCCTGGCGAGCTCGTCGACTTCAAACTTCTCTGGCACAGCGGGATCAAGGCCGAGACTTTCGATGAAAATCGTGACTAGTGGGGTACAGTCCCGATCCTTGCCGGTCTGGCTTATTTCTGGCTGGGATTGGTAGCGTTCGAACCCTCTCACGTATTGATCGTACTCTTCATCGGCCGTTCCAATTAGGTAGTCGGTTACCGCCATTTCTCCTATGTAGGCGGCGTTAGGGCCAGAGTATTCCTCGCCGTTGATGACCGTCGGGACTAGCCAAGAACGCATGGTGTTAAATTCGGCGGGGGACATCAGCGGCCTCCGCTCGCCTCCGACCGAGTTTCCGTTGTGGAATCCGATATACTCTGTACGAGCCAGACTCATTGCGTGCGTTGCTGCGCGCAAGACACTGGCACCCTCCGCTGTGGCGAGGCTAACATGCCCTCGCAGCAGAGCTCGAATATCCCGGTTAACCTGACGCCGAAGTTCGGTTTGACGGCGCACTGCGGAGATGAAAAAGAATTCGTAGGGTTCCGCGGTGAAGCTCAACGGTGGCTGGCCAATGTTCTCCTCCCAGTAGAGATCTGCGGTCAAAACAGGGGCACGCTGTCCAGCCGCCGAAATTATTAGCGCCTCTTCGATCCTGGGCAGCTGTGTAACGATCCAACCTGGCTGCTTCCCGGACGTCTGAGCATTTCGTTCTCCGGACGTCAAAATCAATCCAAGAATTTGAAGGATTTGCATGTCGGGCTCTGGCTTGCGATGAATTAGTGTGGCTATTTGAGTAATAATAGGGCGAATCTCGGAAATCCACTTCTCCAAGGAAATCTTGCCGTCGCGGCAGTCGGTATTGCATAGCGGAAGCTTCTCTTTGACAAGGATGCTGAGCCCATCAAGGACAGCGGCTCGCGGGTCATCATTCATTGAAAACCTCGCCTCCAGGCGCGGGTGGAAAATGACGAAATGGCTGGCGCCGCTCTTCAAGCCCGAGCGGCAGACGATTTGTCACGCTCAAGCAACAGGCCGCCTTGTCGCGGGTGCTTGTGAGCGTCTGGCATGCAGAAAAGTAGGATTCACTTGCGGTGGTCTGCCCGACGACCGACCACCACTCTCAACCGACCGACCACCGACCAGCCACCCTTCCCAAGACGACCAAGGTCGGTCACACTTGGTGGCAGGCCTACGACGGGGGAAGCCGTGACCTTGGATGACGCTCCGGCAGAGATGCCTGGCCCGGTACTGCCGGAACAGCGGGTAGGTGCGGCTCTGCGCCAGGCGCGTGAAGATGCCGGTGTCTCGCTCCGCATGATGGCCAAAGAGCTTGGCTACAACTCCCACACCACGCTGTCAGGCTTCGAGCGCGGTGCCACGATGCCGACGGACGAGGTGGTCGAGGCCTACGAGCGAGTTCTGAAACTTCCGTCCGGCTCTCTCGTGTCTGTGCTCGAAGAGGCACGGATTGAACGTCACGGAGACGCATGGCCAAAACGACGTGTCCATGTACCGCTTCAGGCGGTGCAGTCGGAAGGTGAAAGCGCGGATCCAGCTAGTACTGATGGCCCGGCGGCCGCACCTTTCGACGAAGCGAAGCCGGATCGAAGGCGCCCAAGCCGTCGCCTCCTCACAGTGTGTGCGGTCGCTCTTGTGCTCATAGCTGCCGCAGGACTCAGCCTTGGGCTGACGCTCGGCCGCGGAAAGAGCACCGTGGCGGTTCCCGACGGCAGCGACCCAGTGGTAACAGGTTGCGCCAAGAAGGCAGACGATCTTGATCAATCAACTTCGATGGACGTGTTCTTTCCTGCTCAGCACTTGGCCGGCACCTTGCAGCTTCGGACGTCGACGAAATGCGGAACGGCCTGGGGGCGCTTTGTTCCTACTGCAGCCTTGGGCACGTCACCACCCGTGACAATCGAGGTTGACGTTCATAGACCAGCCGATAATGGCGCCGCCCTATTTCATGTTACAAATGATGGACAGCCAGCCTATGGCGGCATGCTTCACGCAGACCACGTGTGTGTCTACGCGACCGTGAAACTTACTCGCGGAGCGACGTCTTCTGCGTCGTTCAGCACGACTTGCGTCAGGGTCTAGCAAAAGGCTGGGTGTAATTTTGCAAGGGGCGCTTAGGCCTCCTCTGCCACATACGGCCGCTCCCCACCTGGCCGCCTGAAGCTCATCACCAAATCCCGGATGGCCGGATCTGCCGCGTACCGCTCCGTCCGGTACCAGTTCTGAATCAGCTCGAACTCGGTCTCGACGGTCTGCCCGAAAGTGTCGGCGTTGCTCATGACCAGGTGGATCTCGCACCGGTCAGTGGGCGCGTCGAGGTCGCACGCGCAGAGCGACAGCCACTGCCGAAGCTTGTCCTGGGCAAAGTCCCACTCTCCTGCGGCCCGCACGGCCTCCTCGAAGACGTGAGGCTCGGGAGCTTCGAGGCGACTGCGGATGAGACGCAGCCGCGAGATGTACTCCTCCGGGAAGGCATCGTGGTACTCGATCCGCTGCGCAGCGTCGTTGAGGGCTTCGCAGCCAGGGTCGGTGGGGGCGAACCACAGTGGCCCGTGGAGCCGGAAGAAGCGGTCGCGCTCATAGGAGAACTCGACGGTCCACCAGAGGACGAGATCGAGGTACTTCGTCCAGCTCGCCAGGCCGTCTCGGCGCTGCACCAGGGCCGTGGTGAGGTCTGCCTGGAGGGCGTACCCGGCCGTCTCCATCCGGAAGTAGTGGTCACGGAAGAGGCCCAGCCAGTACAGGGCGACGCTCTGGGGTACCTCCGCCCCGACCATCATCCGCTGGACATCGGCCCGTAGGTCCTGCTCCCGTGCAAGTTCCAGGATCTGCTGGGCAACGAGTCGCCGCAGGCGTTCCTCGCGGCGGCCGCGGAACTGCCGCATCTCGACGCCGCTTTCCTCCTGGGCCTTGCGCCGGGCCTCCGCCGGATCAAGCTTCGCCGTGCGGTAGTGCACGCGAAAGAGCAGCTGGGCCTGGACCTCTTCAGCGGCGTCACCGAGGCGTTCGGCGGCCTCCCGTACGAGTTCCACGATGGCCTCGGCGGTGCCCAGGGTGTTGTCCACGCGCGTGCGGGCGGCCACTACGGACAAGCCGGTGAAGGCCGGGAGCTGGTTCGTCTCCCCGTTCAGGAGGGCTTCGACGTCGAGCGCCGAGTCCCCAGCCTCGCGGACAAGCGCCAGCTCGGCGGTGAGCTGGTCGAGCTGATCTGACTGCGGCATAGCGCCTATGGTGCGCGTTGCCACCCGGCTGCCACCTGACGCCCTCCTCAGCGCAGCCCGATGGACGGAATCTCGGATCAAGCAAGCGGCAAGGAGCCGCCTCGCAGACCGAGGAGCCGCCGATGACAGATCTAGAGCCCTACCGCCCCACCGGCCTGGACCGCATCACCGCCCAGGGCCGCACCGTCGCCCGTCGCCTGCGCGAGGTCGAAGGCGAGGCCGTCGTCCGCGCCAGGGCTGTGCTCCGGCGGGAACAACTGGACATGCTTGAGGCGCAGCTGCGGATACGGGACGGTGGTCGACTGCTGCGTGCGGCGGTTGACGAGTTCGCGCAGAACGACGCCTTCATCCACGTCCGCACGCGGGACAACCCGGCCTTGGAACTCGCGGCCCGCGAGATAGAGCGCCGCATCCAGCTGGCAACTGGTGACGTCGCCGTCAACCACGTCACTCGCCAGTGACCGAGACCATCGCAGACATCCTGGCCCTTGGCTACTTCCTCGGCTTGGCGGCCTGGATGGCTCCCAAGGCCTGGCGCGAGATCCGGCGGCGCAAGCCGTGATCCACTATCTTCTCGATTCCTGGCCCGGCTATCTCATCCTCACGCTCGCGAGTTTCGGCGCCGCTTTCATCCTTACGCTGGCGTGGCTCCTGCTCGTGGAGGAGCTACCCCGGCTGCGGATTCGCGTACGTGAGGCGGTGTCGTACCGCCTTCATCTCCTCCTCATCCTCGCTCTTTCCCGACTCCTGAAACTGGAGGTGGCCCATGAAATCCGTAAAGATTCCCGGCGGCATAGCCGCTAAGGGGGTGGCGGCTGGCCTGGCCGGAGCCGCTGGGGTGCTCCTGGTCATCAAGCTGGCCTGGTGGGTGCTTTCGCCCATGCAGCCGGTGCTGCTCGCCTTCGTCATCGGCCACGCCGTGGTGAAGCTCTACACCGCCGTGGCCAAGGCCCGGGCCCGGGTGCTTCATGCGCAGACGGAGGCCAGGCGGGGGCATCGTGGCTGAGGCTCCCCGTCCGCATGAGGCCGAAGATCATCCCGCCGCGAGCGCCATGGAGGAGCCGGAAGCCCCGCGGTTCGTGGGCTCGGCCCTGGCCCACGCCGTACGGGCGGGCTGGTGCTGTCGGAACTGTGGGGGAGGCTTCTGCCTGCATGTTTCGCCGTCACGGTGCCCCTCGTGCGGAGCGCGCTCCGGCCGTCGCCGGAAGCGCCCACCGGCGGAGCCGGACCTATGAGCAAGAAGCTGAGCGAGACGCTGATCCTGCTCTTCGTGGTCTGCGTCGGGGTGAAGGTAGCGGCCGGGCTTGTCTCGGCCGCCCTGCCCGCCCTCATCCCCGTCTTCATCATGGTCTTGGTCGCCATCGTGATCATGCGTTGGCGCTCTCACCTGTGAGTTGTTCCAGGTGTTCGCATTTCGTTCGCTCCAATTTTCAGCGCTTTACCTAGTAAAGTGCTGGCCGTTTCAGGCTATAACTATTTGCGTAGCGCAGCCGCAACCCAAATTGTCGGGAGGTGTCTTTCGTGCGGCCAAAATTTGGGTCAGTGAGCAAGTAATCATGCAAGGAGGGTGTGTATGAGTCGTCGAATCCGCATCACGGGGGTGCCCCGCGAGAAACCAAATATCGGACTGTACGTGCTGGCGCTCATAGAACTGGCCCGGCAACAGCAGGAGCAGGCGAAGGACCGCCAGGAGTCCACAGCTGCGACCAGGAAGGCGGTGCCCGATGAGCGGTGATCTTCTCTTCTGGATCAGCGTCATCATCTGCGGCCTCATGACCTCGGCCATGGCGGGCATCCTCGCCCTGCGGATGCGGGAAGAGGCCCGCTGGCATCGGGACCTGGCGATCTACGCCTTGCGTTTCCCCCGAGGCGTGGAGCCGTTGGCGGTGGTCGCCATGCTCACCGGCCTGTCAGGGTTGGCCGCGCCCTGGTGGCGGCGGGCCTGGACAGTGCGGGGCGTGGTGATCGAGGTATCGGCCACGGCGGCAGGCATCGCCCACCACCTGCTCGTGCGGCGGGTGGATGCAGCGGTAGTGCTGGCCGCGATCCGGGCTGCGATGCCGGATGTGGCGGTGACGCCAGATGGCGGGTACGAGCCGCCGCGTCCAACCTCAGCGGTGAGCCTGGGCCTGTCCACGCTGCGTCGCCCCCTGGACACAGGCCGCCCCGAAGTCGTCTCGACGGCGATGCTGGCCAGCCTTCAGCCGCTGGCCGCCGGAGAGCGGCTGGTTATGCAGTGGGCCCTGATGCCTGCCCGCCCCACACGCCCGGTGGTCGAGAGCGCGGGGCCGGGGTCCGCCGGGTTCATCGGGCAGATGGTGGAACGCCTTGTCTTCGGGCCCCGGCTCGAAGCGGCCGCCGCCAAGGACCTGCGGGCTAAGCAGTCCGGCGCCATGTTTGTGGCCGCCGGGCGGATCGGGGCTACGGCCCGGACACGGGAGCGGGCGGGGCAGCTCGTTGGACGCATGAACGCGGCCATGCACACCGCCCACGCCCCGGGGGTCAGCTTCTACCGCCGCCGGATCGGCCGGAGTCGGGTAGCCGCAGATCTAGCCGCCCGCCGCTTGCCGGTGGTGACGTTCCCGCTGGTACTGAACACCTCGGAACTGGCGGCGCTCGCAGCCTTCCCCTTGGGCTCCGTCATGCTGCCGGGCCTCAGGCTCGGTGGAACCCGACAGCTGGCTCCGTCCGCCGACATTCCCATGGGGCCGCGGACGGTGGCCCGGTCCACCTTCCCCGGCGCGGAGCGGCCCTTGGGATTGTCGGTCACAGACAGCCTCCGGCATCTCCACGTCATCGGGCCCACGGGCGTCGGCAAGTCCACCTTGTTGCTTGGGCTCATCACGCAGGACATAGCGGCCGGGCGTGGCGTCGTCGTCCTCGATCCCAAGGGCGACCTTGTGGCCGATGTCCTCGACCGGGTGCCCCAGAATCGCCGGAATGAGGTGGTGATCTTGGACCCGGCCGACGAGGCGCGGCCGGTGGGGCTGAACCTGCTCTCAGGTAGCCACCATGCCCCGGAGTTGGTAGCGGATCAAGTGGTGGGGATCTTCCACCAGCTGTACAAGGCGTTTTGGGGACCCAGGACCGATGACATCCTCCGGGCCGCCTTACTCACCTTGGCCACCGAACCCGGCATGACGCTGACCGAGGTGCCGCTGATCCTCACGGATGCGGGCTTCCGGCGGCGGCTCGTGGCGAAGGTTGATGACCCCGTAGCCCTCGGCCCGTTCTGGGCCTGGTACGAGGGGATGAGCGACGCGGAGCGTGCCCAAGCCATTGGCCCCGTCATGAACAAGTTGCGGGCCTTCCTCCTACGCCGCCGGGTGCGCAACGTCCTGGGCCAGGCCGCGCCTCGACTGGATCTAGCCGAAGCCCTGGCCCACCGCCGCATCGTGCTTGTGCCCCTGACCAAGGGCGTCCTCGGAGAGGAGGCGGCGGCCCTCGTCGGATCCTTGGTGGTCGCCCGCGTCTGGCAGGCCACGCTCGGCCGGAGCGCGATTGCGGTAGGAGAGCGGCCCACCACCTTCCTGTACGCCGACGAGTTCCAGGACTTCGTGAACATGCCGCAGAACTTCGGCGACGTCCTGGCGCAGGCTCGCGGCCTGGGACTGGGTATGACCCTGGCCCACCAACATCTGGGACAGCTTCCATCCGATCTCCGAGAAGCGGTGCTGGCCAATGCCCGCTCTCGCGTGATCTTCCAGACCTCGGCGACGGATGCTGGGCGGCTGGCCAAGGAGCTTGCGCCGCACCTGGGGGCTTCGGACCTGCAAGGGCTGGGTGCGTATGAGGTGGTCGTGAGCCTGTCCGCAGGTTCCCGGGTGGCTCCGCCCGCTACGGGCGTGACGTTGCCGCCGCCTCCTGCTATAGGCCAAGCCGCCCTGGTGCGGGCAGCCTCGCGGCAGCGCTGGGGCCAGGACCGGGGCGAGGTTGAGGCGGCCATCCGGGCTCGGCATGAAGGCCGTCGCCCTGCCGGACGAGTCGGCCGCCGGGAGGTCTCCGAATGAGCCGGGGACTTCCGGCCGCTGTGCCGGTCGCGTCGAGCTGGCTCCCACGTTTGCGGTGGCTGGACGCGGTATCTGCGGCAAAAGTGCAGACGACTCCCCAGCTCTTCCGTGAGGCGCACTCATGAGCCGGGCGTATGTCACCTCCCGGCAGGTGGCGGCCCTGGCCGCGACCATCACGCCTCGGGAGCGGGAGATCCTCTCCACCGTGGCAAGCGTGCGCGTGGCCACCGGGGCGCAGCTGGTGCGGCTACATCTGGGTGACGTCTCGGCGCGGCGGGCCCGTGGGGTCCTGGCCTCGATGGTGGCCCAGCGGCTCCTTGGACGGCTGCCCCGGCGGATCGGCGGTGTGCGGGCCGGGTCGGCGGGCTTCGTCTACACCCTCGATGTGGCGGGCCTGCGCATCTTGGACCCGGAGCGGCAGCGCTGGCAGCGGCCCTGGCCGGTGGGTACGCCCTTCCTGGCGCACTCCCTGGCCGTGACGGAGTTGTACATCTCCTTGCGCGAAGCCGAGGCCGCCGGGCTCATGGTGGTGGCGGGCTTCCAGGCGGAACCGGCCAGCTGGCGCGGCTTCCCCGGCGTCGGCGGCGGCCGGATGGTGCTCAAGCCCGACGCCAGAGTGCGTCTGCGGCTGGGCCGGTACGAAGACACCTGGATGGTGGAGGTGGACCGGGCCACGGAGTCGCTCCCCACAATCCGGCGCAAGTGCGAGACCTACATCCGCTACTGGCAGTCCGGACGGGAAGGCGAGGTCTTCCCCCGGGTGCTGTGGCTGGTGCCTGATCAGCGGCGGTATGACCAGCTTGTTGATCTCCTGGCACGCCTGCCCGAAGACGCCTGGCCCCTGTTTACCGTCGCCCTCTTCGGCGACGCCGTGCCCCGCCTGATCCAGGGGGCAGCCGAATGACGGAGCTACCGCGCAACATCATCTTGGTGGGCGACGCCGCCACCCGGCTGCGGGAGCTGCCAAGGGCTTCCGTGGACTGCGTGATCACCTCGCCCCCGTACTACGCCCTCAGGAACTACGGCCACGATGACCAACTTGGCCTTGAGGCCACCGTGGACGACTGGGTCACAGGCCTGCTGCCGGTCTTCCGGGAGCTGTCCCCGGTCATCAAGCCCACCGGCTCCGTGTGGCTCAACCTCGGGGACAGCTTCAGCAGGCACGCCAAGTACGGCGCGCCGCCCAAGAGCCTGCTCCTGGCGCCGGAGCGCCTGATCTTGGCTCTGTCCGCTGACGGGTGGATCGTGCGAAACAAGGTCATCTGGGCCAAGACCAACCCGATGCCCAGCTCCATCCAAGATCGCCTGACGTTGACGTATGAGGTGGTCTACTTCCTAGCCCGCAGTCCTCGGTACTTCTTCGACCTGGACGCCATCCGGGAGCCGCACCGCTCCGGCGGTGGCAAGGCGGCCGCGAAGGCGGACTACGCCCGGCCGACGTACCGGGGGCCGCTGGCCGCCTCCAACGAGGGCCTGCGACGGGAGCGTCCGCCGGGGCAACCGGGCCATCCGCTCGGAAAGAACCCTGGGGACGTTTGGCAGCTGGCAGCGGCCAACTTCCGGGGATCGCACTTCGCAACGTTCCCGCCGGGTCTGGTCCGCCGTCCGCTCCTCGCAACCTGTCCAGAGGCGGTCTGTACGGCCTGCGGCCAGAGCTGGAAACGGCGCTACACCGTGCGGCAGATGTGGTCCGCCAAAGATCAGGAGATGAGGACGGTTCGGGAGCCGGGGGACTTCATCCGCTGCGGCTGCGAGGCCCCAACCGTGCCGGGAATTGTGGCGGACCCCTTCTTCGGCACCGGGACTGTGGGTGCGGTGGCCTGCGAGAACCGCCGGGACTGGCTTGGGGTGGAGCTGAACCCGGAGTACGTGAAGCTGGCCGAAGATCGCCTCCGGACCGCCTGCGGCCCGCCGGAAGAAGTTGCAGCCTGCGCGGCCTGACCTCGCCGGTGTCGTGCGGCCGAAGTCCTCATCCAGCAGGGATGAGCGGCCGCACCCGCACCGAGGAGGTCTCCGTCATGACGGAACCTGCAAAGTCTGTCGGGGGTCACAAGACCCTGGCCGTGAAGTTGCCCGCCGCCCTGCACGCCCAGCTGGAGCTGATCGCCAGAGTGGATGAGTCCACCCTGGGTTCGGAACTGCTCTGGGCTGTGGAGTTCTACGTCGAGGCCAAGCGCGCCGCGCCGGACTTCGCCGAGAAGGCGCAGGGCGTGATTGCCGAAGCCGAAGCCCAGGCCGCTGCAGCCCGCCAGGCCGTTGAGGCGCTGCTGCGACCGGTCTCCGGAGCCGACAGCCCGGCCAAGCCCGGAACCCGGGGCACGAAGTGATGTAGCCATACGGCTCCATCGTCACATGGCCGGAGGGATGCGAAGATTCGCATCCCTCCGGCCCACCACCTTGCATGTTTTTGGCTGTGCAAAGCTGAAAAACGGGCGTTCATGTGGGTTCAAATTCCTGGAAGAATGACGGGTATTTTGGGCCGGAAATGCAATAGAATGGGTCGGGTCGCAAAATAACGCGAAGAAATGGAGGTCTCTTATGGAAGAGCAATCATCGGATATCGAACAGGCCTCGAATAAGAAGGTCATCATCTACCTGCGGGTGGGACGCACGCCGGGGTGGGAGGCTGCCATCGACCGCCAGCGCCAAGAGTGCGAGGAACTCGCCCGCCAGCTGGGAGCCCGTGTCACCGGCGTCTACGCCGACCACGGAGGCTCCGGCAGGTTCCAGGACCGACCAGGCCTGCGGAAGCTGCTGGGCGACCTTGGGCGAAGCCGCGACGTGTCCTGGCTCCTCGTGTCCTCCCGCGACAAGCTGGGCCGGAACGCTGCCGACAACCGGGGCGTCCGTCTCGCGCTGGACGGACTCGGGGTGCGGCTGGTGAGCACCGCCGAAGGCATGCCAAGTAATGGACCAACTGCGGCGGACCGCTTCACGGCGCAGGTTCACAGCACCGTGGCCGAGCTGTACCACCGCCGGAGCACCCGATGAAGGCGGCAGCAGCCGGAGCTGCACTGCCTCCGCCACCACTGGCCGCCCTGGCACCAGCTGAGCCGCAGCGCAGCAAGCGGGCTGTGATCTACCTGCGCGTATCCACCGTCAAGCAGGCCAGCAAAGATGATGATCCGGAGGGCTACTCGCTACCCGCCCAGCGTGACGCCTGTGAGCATAAAGCCGAAAGCCTCGATGCCGAGGTGGTTGCCGAGTTCGTCGACCGGGGCGAATCGGCCAAGACGGCGGACCGGCACGAGTTTCAAAAGATGCTGGCCTTCGTCAAGCAGCAGGGCAACATCGACTACGTGATCCTGGACAAGGTGGACCGCTTCGCCCGCAACCGGCGGGACGACGCCAACATCATGTTCGAGCTGAAGTCCGCGGGTACAACGCTCGTGAGCGTCAAAGAAAACATCGACGAGACCCCCGGCGGCCAGTTGTTGCACGCGATCATGGCCGGGATCGCCGAGTTCTACTCGCGCAACCTGGCGACCGAGGCGCTCAAAGGCATGACCCAGAAGGCAAAATTTGGCGGGACGCCAGGGCGGGCGCCGGTTGGCTACCTGAATACCCGCCAGCGCATCGAGGGTCGAGAAGTCGCCATCGTCATCATCGACCCGGAACGGGCGCCCCTCGTGCGCTGGGCCTTCGAGGCCTACGCCACCGGGGAGTGGACCATCCGCACCATCACCGAAGCCTTGGCCGAGAAGGGCCTAAAGACACTGCCCCACGGGCCAAAGATCCCGGGGCCGCTGGCTCCCTCCCACGTCTCCCGAGTCCTACGTAACCGCTACTACATCGGCAAAGTCCTCTTCAACGGAGCCGAGTACGAGGGCCGCCACGAGCCTCTCATCCTCGACAGCCTCTTCGAGCGTGTCCAGGAGGTCCTCAAGGCCCACGACGTGGCCGGTGAGAAGCAGCGCGTCCACAACCACTACCTCAAGGGCACCGTCGTCTGCGCCCAGTGCGGCAGCCGCCTGTGCATCACGAGGGCCAAGCAGTACTTCTACCTCTTCTGTCTGGGCCGTCACCAGCGCCGCACCGACTGCACCATGCCCTACCTCAGCCTGGAGGCCGTCGAGCAGGCTGTGGAGCGCTACTACGCCAGCGTCCGCTTCACCGAAGCCGAGCAGGACCAGATCCGCGCCCAGCTCCGCGCCGAACTTGATCGTCAGCACGCCCAGTCCGACCCGGAGCTTCAGTGGGCCAAGCGTCGGGTCGCGGAGTTGACCGAAGAGCGGCGGCGACTCGCCCGGGGTGTCGTGACTGGCAGCATCCCGGAGGATCTGGCACACGAAGAGCAAGCGCGGATCGCCAGGGAGCTACGGGGTGCCCAGAACCTCCTCGTTGCCGCCGAGACGGTCTACGAAAGCGTCGAGGAGACCCTGCAGCTGGCCCTGTCCTGGGTTGGCCGCTGCGGCGACGTCTACCAGGCAGCCGACGCCCGCATCCGCCGCCTGAGCAACCAGGCGATCTTCAAGAAGCTCCTCGTGGAGCCAGACGACGATGGCCCCGTGGTCACGGGTGTCGTCCTCAGGGAGCCCTACACCAGCCTGGCCGGCACTGCCTTCCAGCGTGCGACCATCGACCGCACACCGGCCCCAAACGCAGCGAACCTCGGCCACGATCTTGTTCCCGGAAGGGATCTTGAGCGTGGGCGAGGTTCGAAAGAGATCAATTTGGTAGCCCGGGTGGGATTCGAACCCACACTGTCGGTGGTTTGAGCACCGTCTCTCTGCCGTTGGAGTACCGGGCCTGGCTGGGGGAGGTACGTGGGAGGTCGCCGGGGTGAACGCGGCGTGCCGGTCGTGCGTTGATGTGCCTCGGGAGGTGCTCCCCTTGATGACTCTAGCCGGGTAGGGTGCGTTTCGACCTCTCGCCCCGCCCGTCGGGGCTCGGGCGGTATCCCGGGATCGGGCCGCGGTGTCGGTGTCAGGCACTGGCCGCGGTGGATGTGCTCCCGGCTCCGCCGTCGCCACGTCGGGTGGAGCGTGACGTCGCCGCGTGCCAGGCGGTGGCTGGCGCCCGGTGGGACCTACCCGGTTCCCGGGGCGTCGCCGCCAAACCATGACGGTGAGCTGCCGCCAACCGGACGCTGGGTGCATCCACGTGCGCCCGGTGCCGGCAGAATGGTGACGACGCCGACCGATCCCCATCGACGCCGACCTCAGGAGAACGTCTCGATGAGCAGCCAGCCATCCTCGACGCCGCGCCGGGTGCTGATCGCCGAAGACGAGGCGCTGATTCGTCTCGACCTGCGCGAGATGCTGCAGGAGGAGGGCTACGAGGTCGTCGGCGAGGCCGGTGACGGCGAGATGGCCGTCGCCCTGGCCGGCAAGCTGCGCCCGGACCTGTGCATCCTCGATGTGAAGATGCCGAAGATGGACGGCATCGAGGCCGGCGCGAAGATCGCCAAGGAGCGGATCGCCCCGGTTGTCATCCTCACCGCGTTCAGCCAGCGGGAGCTGGTCGAACGGGCGCGGGAGGCTGGCGCGATGGCGTACGTCGTGAAGCCGTTCCAGAAGAAGGACCTGCTGCCGACGATCGAGATGGCGATGAGCCGGTTCACGGAGATCGTGAGCCTGGAGGCCGAGGTCGAGGACCTGCAGGGCCGGCTGGAGGCCCGGAAGATCATCGAGCGGGCCAAGGGTGTGCTGCAGACCGAGCACAAGATGACCGAGCCGGACGCGTTCCGCTGGATTCAGCGGACCTCGATGAACCAGCGCCGCACGATGCGCGCGGTCGCCGAGGCGGTCCTTTCCGGGGAGGCCCTTCCCGGCCAGTGACCCGCGAAGACAGGCCTGGCGACGCGGACGACGGCGACCGCGACGGCGATGGCCGGGACGCCGCGCGCGCGGGCGGGGCCGGGTCGCCGCTGCGACGGCTGGTGCGGTGGCTAGCCGGGAGCGCGCGGGGGAGCGAGATAGTCGCCACCGACCCGGTGGTCGGCGGCGGGGTCGATCCGGACGGGCCGCTGGTACCGGGCTGGCAGGTCGCCAAGGTGTGGCTCGTGGTGGCGGCCCGGTGGATACGGCACTCGGCCCGGACGACGGCGGCCTGGGCGGGGCGGCGGCGCCGGACGCGGCGCGGGCGGGCGCTGCTGGCGGGGCTGCTCGCCCTGCTGGTCGCGCTCCCGACGGGCCTGACGCTCGGCCTGCTCACGCTGCGCGACGGGCGGGCCGGCGGCGGGCCGGGTGGCTCGCGAGGGCCGCAGGTGATGCGGATCGGGGTGATGGCTCCGCTGTCCGGCGACCTCGGCAACATCGGCGGGTCGGTGCGCGACGCGGTGGCGCTCGCCGTCGACGAGTCCAACAAGTCCGAGGCGATTCCCGGCTGGAAGGCCGAGCTGGTCGCCAAGGACGACCTTTCCCGGCCCGACGGGGGAGCCGCCGCCGCCGAGGCGTTCGCCGAGGACTCGGCGCTGGTGGGGGTCGTCGGGCCGCTCAGCTCCAACGTCGCCCGGATCGCGGTGCCGGTGCTGGACGCCGGCGGCATCCCGGTCGTCTCGCCGTCCAACGGCGAGCCAGAGCTCACCGCGCAGGATGAGCCGCCCTACGTCCGCAAGCGCCCCTACGACCGCTACTTCCGGCTCAGCGGCAGCGACGCGGTGCAGGCCAAGGCGGGCGCCGACTATGCCGTGCACGTCCGGCACCGGACGAAGATCATCGTCGTCGACGGCGGGCCCTTCTACGGAGACACGCTCGCCGGGCGCTTCGCCAGCTACGCCATCGCGGCCGGCGCCGAGGTGCTGACCACCTACCAGGTGAAGGGCGACGGCGCCGACGGGAAAGAGGTCCAGGAGGTCGCCGAGGGCATCCAGGAGTTCAACCCGGACCTCGTGTACACCTCCACCGGCTACCTGTTCGCCAGCGCGCTGCGCCAGCGGATGGCCGACGAGGCGATCTCGGTCCAGATTCTCGGAACCGACGCCATGCTCAGCGCCCGCTACCTCGACTCCGCCGGCGAGGCGGCCGAGGGTGACCTGGCCACCGACCTCGCCGTGCCGCTGTCCCGCCTGCCCGCCGCCGGCGCCTTTGCCGACGAGTACCTGAAGCGCTGGGGACCGGTCGTCGGCGGCCCGGAGCAGCCCGCCGTTCCCGACAAGAAGACCGGCTCGCCGACGCCGACGCCGTCGGCCGGCGCGGCTGGTTCGGCGGCCCCGCCGGGCGCCGGTTCCGCTCGCCCGGGCGGGAGCGACGGCCAGGACCGGGACGGGCAGGGCATGAACACGCCCGGCGGGTCCGGATCGAGTGCGCCGGGCGCGAGGGTCTCGGGTGAGGATGGCTCGGGCCGCGGCGACGAGCCGCTGGCGGTGACTGGGCAGGAGGCGGACATGATCCCCGCGCTGGCCGCCTACGCCTATGACTCCGCTCGGGCCCTGCTGCGCGCCGCCGCCGTCGTGCTCCCCGGCCGGGTGGCGGTCGACGACGCGACCAGGGCGGCGATCGCCGCCCAGATCGCCCGGGGCTCGTTCGCCGGCGTCACCGGCCAGGTCGCGTTCGACGCCTTCGGTGACCGTCGAGACCCAGCCGCCGTGATCTACGCCATCGTCAACGGCCGCTTTGTCCCCACGGTCATTCCGGCCAGGTAGTCCGCCGCTCCTGGATCCTCGCCGGCCGCGCCGGCCGCAGCGGCCGCCGCGACCTCGGCTGCGCGCGCCCGATTGGTGATCTTCTGTCTGGCCGGACACGGTGCTGGCCCGGCGAGACTACAAAAAGTGACGACACGCTTACATTTAGCTTTTGGTTTGGCCTGATCGGCCGTTAGTTTGCCGGCCGTCCGGCGATCGTCGGGCCCGCGTGGGCGCCTCCCGGGTGCCGGGCCCCCACCGGTCCGCGCGAGCGGGTCGGTGGGGATGCAACGCCCACACGGTCGGCATGGCTGGGCGAAGGGACAGACCATGGATGGTCTGGGTCGGCGGCTTCGGCTGCTGGGAGCTGTCGCGGCGGTGGCCGCGGTAGCGGTGGCGGCGGCCGGATGCGGCGGGGGCGGCGACAAGGCCGAGGCGAAGAAGGAGTTCGCGATCGGCTTCCAGGGTCCCCTGTCCGGCGAGAACCAGCAGCTGGGCATCAACGCGTACAACGGCATGCTGACGGCCGTCGACTCGGCCAACCGGAGCGGTACGCTGCCGTTCACGCTGCGTATCGTCGCCTCCGACGACCAGGGCTCCCCCGAGCAGGGCCCGACCGCCGCGCAGAAGCTCGTCGACAACTCGCGGGTCATCGCCGTCGTCGGCCCGATCTTCTCCGGCGCGACAAAGTCCAGCGAGCCGCTGTACAGCCAGGCCGACCTGCTGTCGGTGAGCCCGTCCGCGACCAACCCCCAGCTCACCAGCCTCGGGTTCGGCAGCTTCTTCCGGGTGATCGCGCCGGACACCATCCAGGGTGCCGCCGCCGCGGACTACATCGCCAAGGCGCTGAAGGCCAAGCGGGTGTTCTCGCTCGATGACCGCAGCGACTACGGCGCCGGCCTCTCCACCGCGCTCGAGAAGGCGCTGAAGGCCCACAACGTCACCGTCACCCATGACAGCGTCAACCCGACCAAGGACTACACCTCCGAGGCGACGAAGATCACCGCGGCCGGTCCCGACGCGGTCTACTACTCGGGGTACTACGCCGAGTTCGCGCTGCTGGTGAAGGCGCTGCGCGGCAAGGGCTACGAGGGCAGGATCCTCGCGGGCGACGGCTCCAACGACGACCAGCTCATCGAGCAGGCCGGCGCCGACACGGCCGAGGGCGCGCTGCTCACCTGCGCCTGCGGCGACGCGAACTCCGACCCGAAGGCGGCGTCCTTCGTCGCCGAGTTCAAGCGGGTGAACAGCGGCACCAAGCCCGGTACCTACTCCGGCGAGGCCTACGACGCCACCCAGGCGATCATCTCGGTGCTCACCAAGGAGGGCACGGGCGCCACCCGCGCCTCGGTCCTCAGCGGCTTCCGCGCCGTCGACATGCCTGGCGTCACCAAGCAGATCAAGTTCGACGGCCACGGCGAGGTCCAGGGCTCGACGGTGTACGTGTACGAGGTCCGGGGCGGCAAGCGGGTCGTCCTCGGCCCGACGACCGCGCTGCTCAAGCCGTGACCCCTGCCGACGACGCCGCGCCGGTCAGGCCGGCTGGCGACGCCGCTGGCGCCCCCGCATCGCTGGGGGCGCCAGCCGCGTCCGCGGTCGAGGCTGAGTCCGCGTCAGAGCCCGCCGCGCCGCCACCCGCCGGGTCGCCTGCCGGGTCGACGGCCGCCGCGGGGGACGGCACCCGCCTGACCGATCTTGCGGGCACCTGGGACCGCCGGGTGCGCACGGCGAAATGGGGAGCGCGATCCGCGCGTGGCTAGCGGGGGGCAGATCGCGCGGCTGGCCATCGACGGGCTCGCGGCCGGTGCGGTCTACGCGCTGATCGCGCTCGGCTACACCCTCGTCTACGGCGTGCTGCGGCTGGTCAGCCTCGCGCATGGCGAGGTGTTCATGCTCGGCGCGTTCGGCGGCCTCTACGCGGCTCGCGCCGCGCTGCCCGCCGGGGCTGCCGGCGCCGGCCCCGGCGTCCTGGCCTGCATCGGGCTGGTGGCGGCCGGGACCGTCGCCGGCGGCCTCGCCGGCGCGGTGGCCGCGCTCGGCCTCGAGCGGGCCGCCTACCGGCCGCTGCGACGCCGGGGCGCGCCGCGGCTCGCGTACCTGGTCAGCGCCGTCGGCGCGTCGATGTTCGCCGTGAGCCTCGCAGGCAAGGAGTTCGGCCGGCGCGACGTTCCCGTGCCGGGCCTGTTCACCGACCAGACCGTGCTACGCGTCGCCGGCGCCCCCGTCTCCGCGGAGACGCTGGCGGTCGTCACCGCCGCGCTCGGCCTGCTGCTCGCCGCCGACCGCCTGGTCGCCTGGTCCAGGCTCGGCCGGTCGATCCGGGCGGTGGCGCAGGACGCCGAATGCGCGGTCCTGCTGGGAGTCAGCCTGGAACGGGTGATCGTCGCGACGTTCGTGCTAGGCGGGGTGCTCGCCGGCGCCGGCGGCTTCCTCTACGCGATGACCTTCCACGCGTCCTACACCATGGGCTACGTCCCCGGGATCAAGGCGTTCACGGCCGCCGTCCTCGGTGGCCTCGGCAATGTGCGTGGGGCGCTGGCCGGCGGCCTGCTGCTGGGCCTGGTCGAGAGCTTCGGCGGCTACTACCTGCTCGACGCGGGCTATCAGGACGTCATCGCCTTCGCCGTGCTGATCGCTGTCCTCCTCCTGCGCCCGTCGGGCCTGCTCGGCGCCCGCCTCGGACGCCCGGCATGAGCGGCGGTCCGGACGAGCCGGCGAGCCCGCCGGCGGGAATGCCGTCTGTCGCCGAGCGGATGGCCCAGCTGCGCGCCGCGGGCCGGCCGCCGGACGGCTGGGCGGGCGCCGCGGCGACGACGGGCACGGCGGCTGCCGTGGCTGCCGCGGATACCGGGAACGCCGGACATGGCGGGGATGCCGAGGGTGTCGGGGACGAGGCCGGGCCGGGCCGGTGGTGGCGCCGGCTCGGCGGGTGCCTGGTGCTCGCGGCGCTCGCCGCGCTCGTGACCGGGCCGTCCGGGAACGCGGACCGGCCGCTCGCCGGGGCCAGCGGGTCGCTCGCGGGGGAGCGCGGCGTCCTCTTCCTCGCCGCCGGGCTGCTGGCCTGGGCGGGGCTGACCGGCTGGCCGCGGCTGCGCGGCCTGCTCGGGCGCCCGGCCGCGTACCTGACGGGCGTCGCCGCCGAATGGGCGGAGGACGTCCGGGACCGGTCGGGATCACGCGGCCGGCGGCGCCCGTCGCTGGATGACGCGGCCTCGCGGCGCAGCCGGATGATCGCCGAGGCTCAGCCCCAGCCGCCGCCCCGCGTCGGGCCGAGGCCGCCGGGCCAGCGCGGGGAAAGCGCCCACCTCGTGCCACCCACGGACCGGACCTGGGCGGTCCGGTCGAACTGGGTGATCTGGCCGGCACCGCCGGTGCCCACCGAGCCGTCGGTGCCCACCGAGCCGCCGGCGCCCACCTCCGGCCGGCTCGCGGCCGGGCTTGCCATGGGCGCGGCGGCGGGAGAGACGGGGACGCCGGGCCGGCGGCGCTGGTACCGGCGCCCCTGGGCGCGGGGCGCGGGATACGCGCTGGCGCTGGGGGCCGCGGCGGGCGCGCCGCTGGTCGTCTCGACCACGGTGCGGCAGGTGATGGTCAACGACATCGGGCTGTACGCGCTGCTCTCGCTGGGGCTGAGCATCGTCGTCGGGCGTGCCGGCATGCTCGATCTCGGCTGCGTCGCCTTCTGCGCGATCGGTGCCTACACAGCGGCATATCTGTGCGCCCCGGGGGCGATGCCCTGGCACGCGCCGGTCACCGTCTCGCCGCTGGTCGCGATGCCAGCGGCGATGGCCGCGGCGGCACTCGTCGGCCTCGCGCTGGGGGCGCCGCTCCTGCGACGGCACGCCGACCTTCTGGCGATCGTAACCCTTGCCTTCGGAGGGGTCGTCCAACTGGTCGCGAACAACGCCGACGGGATCACCGGCGGCGCCGGCGGCGTGTTCGGGGTGCCGCCGCCGTCGGTGCGGATCGGTGGCTTCCACTACGCCTTCGGGCTGGACCCGCTGCCGTACTACTACCTGCTGCTCGGCCTGGTCGTGCTGGTCATGGCCGCGCTCGCCGGCTGGGACCGGTCACGCGCCGCGCGGGCCTGCGCCGCGCTGCGCCAGGACGAGGTGGCCGCCGGGGTCCTCGGTGTCCGCGCCGCGAGGATGAGGCTGCTGGCCTTCACGGCCGGCGCGGCGGTCGCCGGCCTCGCCGGCGCGGTGCTCGCGACCAAGCAGTTCTTCAACCCGCAGACGTTCAGCCCACAGGCCTCGATGCTCGTGCTCACAGTCGTCGTCGCCGGTGGGGCGGGCTCACGCCTCGGCGCCGTCCTCGGCGCCGTCGTCCTGCAGGGCCTGGCCTTCCTCCTGCGCGACCACGTGCCGGCCGCGGACCGGTTCCTCTACTTCGGCGCCCTGGTCATGATCATGACGGCACTTCGCCCGCGGCGCCTGCTGCCCGCGCGCCTCCGGCTCGGCGGCCCCAGCGAGGGAGGGCCATGATCCTACCCGAGCCGCGCCGCCGGCCCCCGGCGGTGGTGCCGGCGCGCCCGGGCCCGCGCGTCGGCTGGAAGCCGGACGCGCCGACGGTGCCCGCGCCGAGCGCGGCGCCGCCGCCGCGGCCGATTCTGGACCTCGCGGGGCTGACGCTGCGCCTAGGCGGCCTGACGAGCCTCGCGGACGTCTCGCTGCGGCAGCAGCGGGGCACGGTGCTGGCCGTGGTCGGCCCGAACGGCGCGGGCAAGACGTCGCTGCTCGACTGCCTGACCGGAATCCGGCGGCCGAGCCGCGGCAGCGCCCACTTCTGGCCGACCCGCGGAGACGACGGGCTGGACCGGACGCCGTGGTCCGCCCCTCCGGCGCCCGGGCAGCAGCCCGCCGAGCCGCCGGCCCACGAGCCGCCGGCCCACGAGCCGCCGGCCCACGAGCCGCCGGCCAGGGCGCGGGCGTCCGCGGGAGCGGGCGGGGCGGAGGGCCCCGGCGTCGAGGCGGCGCGCAGGCCGGTCGAGCTGTTCGGGCGCTCGGCGCCGGCGGTGGCCCGGCTGGGTATAGCCCGTACGTTCCAGGAGACCAGGCTGTTCGACCAGCTCACCGCGCTGGACAACATCCGGGTCGGCGTCGAGGCGAAGGCCCGCGGCGACACCTGGCGGGTGCTGCTCCCGAGGTCGCGCGGGCGCCGGGAGATCCGCGCGGCCAGGTCCGCGGCGTGGGACCTGCTGGAGTTCGTCGGGCTCGCCGACCGGGCGGGCGAACGGGCGGCCAGCCTGCCGCACGGCGCACGGCGGCGGCTGGAGGTCGCCAGGGCGCTGGGCACCCGCCCGTCCCTGCTGCTGCTGGACGAGCCGGCCGCCGGCGTCACCGCCGCCGACCGGGCCTGGTTCGCCGAGCTGGTCGGCCGGCTCCAGGCCCGCGGCGTGAGCGTCCTGCTCGCCGAGCACGACCCGCGCCTGGCCCTGGCGGTCGCCGACGCGGTCGTCGTCCTCGAGGCCGGCGCGGTGGTCGCGACCGGCACGCCCGCCGAGGTCGGCGCCAGCCTCGCCGCCATGGGCGCCTACCGCCCGCCAGGCACGGTGGAGACCTGAACCCACTGATTGGCGCCGAGATGTCAGCTGGCCAATCGGTGGAGGAGGCGGTGAGCGTGGCAAACAGGGAGATGAGTTGGCGGATACGGCGTGCCCGCGTCCGGGAACGCACAACAGCCGGCCGCCGCGCGGGCCACGTTGACGCGGTTACCGAACGCTCCTAGCGTCTCACCCGCAGTGTGGGGACCGGGGGCGGGCGAGTAGAAAACGTCCTGGCTTGGGGAAGGCCCGGACGGCGCCAAAGCTCGCCCCCGGATCGCCGCTCGTCGCGTCCGCGCGCGCCGGGGAACCGCGCGGCTAGGCCAAAGTCGCTCCCCCGGAAGATCGGCTGGCGCCGATCTTCCGGGGACCCCTGCGGCGATGATGGCGGAGCCTCGCGTGGCCGGAGGCCGTCAGATACGGCCAGGCCAAAGGCCACGCGATGATGGCGGAGCCTCGCGTGGCCGGAGGCCGTCAGATACGGCCAGGCCAAAGGCCACGCGATGATGGCGGAGCCTCGCGTGGCCGGAGGCCGTCAGATACGGCCTAGTGTCCCGCGTCGTCCCAGGTGCGGCCCGCGCCGACGGAGACGTCGAGCGGGACGGACATGGTGTACGCGCCGCTCATCTCGGAGCGGACGAGTGCCTCGACGTCCTCGCGCTCGCCGGGGGCGATCTCGAGGACGAGTTCGTCGTGGACCTGCAGGAGCAGGCGGGAGCGCAGGCCGCGCTCGCGCAGGCCGCGCTCCACCCCCAGCATGGCGATCTTGATGATGTCGGCGGCGGAGCCCTGGATCGGGGCGTTGAGGGCCATCCGCTCCGCCATCTGCCGGCGCTGGGAGTTGTCGCTGGTCAGGTCGGGCAGGTAGCGGCGGCGGCCGAGGATGGTCTCGGTGTAGCCGTCCGTGCGGGCGCGGTCGACGACGCCGCGCAGGAAGTCCCGCACCCCGCCGAAACGGGCGAAGTAGGCCTCCATCTGCTCGCGGGCCTCGTCCGGGGCGATGCCGAGCTGGGAAGCCAGCCCGTAGGCCGACAGGCCGTAGGCAAGGCCGTAGGACATCGCCTTGATCCGCCGCCGCAGCTCCGGGTCGACGTCGGCGACCGGGAGGTTGAACGCCTGCGCGGCGACGAACGAGTGCAGGTCCTCGCCGGAGGAGAACGCCTCGATCAGTCCCGCGTCGCCGGACAGATGCGCCATGATCCGCATCTCGATCTGCGAGTAGTCCGCGGTCAGCAGCGTCTCGTAGCCCGGGCCGACGACGAAGGCGCGGCGGATCTGGCGGCCCTCGGCCGTGCGGATCGGGATGTTCTGCAGGTTCGGGTCGGTCGACGACAGCCGGCCGGTCGCGGCGATCATCTGGTTGAACGTGGTGTGGATGCGGCCGGCATCGTCGATCATCGGCAGCAGCGACTCGACGACGGTCTTGAGCCGGGCCACGTCGCGGTGGCGCAGCAGCGTCGGGATCAGCGGGTGGTCGGTCTGGACGGCCAGCCACGTGAGCGCGTCCGCGTCCGTGGTGTAGCCCGTCTTGATCTTCTTGGTCTTCGGCAGGTTCAGCTCGTCGAACAGGATCTGCTGCAGCTGCTTGGGCGAGCCGAGGTTGAACGGCCGGCCGACGATCTGGTGGGCGGCCTCGACGACCTTGGTGACCTCGGCGCCGTACTGGGACTGCAGGTCGGTCAGGTAGTCGGCGTCGGCGGCGATGCCGGCGCGTTCCATCCCGGCGAGCACGGTCAGCAGCGGCAGCTCGATCTCGTGCAGCAGGCGCGCGGCCGAGCGGCGCTCCAGATCGCCGTCGAGGGCGTCGGCGAGCTCGGCGACCGCGCGGGCGCGCACGGCGTCCACCTCGGCCTCGTCCGCCTCGGCGATGCCCTCGACCTCGACCTCGAGGGTCAACTGGCCGTCCGACGGGCCCTCCTCGGCCTTCAGCTCTCGGTGCAGGTAGCGCAGCACCAGGTCGGCGAGGTCGAACGAGCGCTGGCCCGGCAGGGCGAGATAGGCGGCGAGCGCGGTGTCGCTGGTGACGCCGTCCAGGGTGAGACCCAGCTCGGCGAGCGCGAGCATCGGGCCCTTGGCGTCGTGTACGGCCTTCGGCCGAGTCTCGTCGGCGAGCCAGGCGGCCAGCGCGTTCTCGTCGGCGGGGACGAGCTGGGACGGGTCGATCCAGGCGGCGGTGCCGTCGGCGGCGGCCAGCGCGATCCCGGCGACCGTCCCGGTGCCGCGGCCCCAGGTGCCGCGCAGGTGCAGGCCCGTGCGGGCGCCGCCGACCGTGTGCTCGCCGAGCCACTCGGTGACGTCACCCGGGCCGAGGATCGTGTACTCGACCGCGAAGCCGCCGTCGCCCGCCGCCGGCTCCACGATCGCGAGCGCCTGGTAGAGCCGCTCCCGCAGCACCCGGAACTGCAGGGTGTCGAACAGGGTGTGCACCGCCTCCCGGTCCCACGGGACCAGGCGAAGGTCGGCGGGGCCGCGCTCCAGCGGCACGTCGCGGGCGAGCTCGGTGAGCGCCCGGTTGCGGATCACGTTGGCCAGGTTCTCCCGCAGCGCCGCGCCGGCCTTCCCGGTGACCTCGTCGGCCCGGTCGACCAGGTCCGCCAGGCCGCCGAACTGCTGGATCCACTTGGTCGCGGTCTTCTCGCCGACGCCGGGGATCGAGGGCAGGTTGTCCGACGGGTCGCCGCGCAGCGCGGCGAAGTCCGGGTACTGCGTCGGGGTGAGGCCGTACTTGGCCTCCACCTCCGCCGGCGTGTAGCGGATCATGTCGCTGATGCCCTTGCGGGTCATCAGCACGGTGATCCGGTCGGTGACGAGCTGCAGCGCGTCGCGGTCGCCGGTGACGATGAGGACGTCCATACCGACGGCCTCGCCCTGGGTGGCCAGCGTCGCGATGATGTCGTCCGCCTCGTAGCTGGCGGCGGACATGCTCGGCACGGCGAGCGCGTCGCAGACCTGGTGGATCAGGCTGATCTGGCCGACGAAGTCCGACGGGGTCTCGGACCTGCCGGCCTTGTACTCGGCGTACTGGGCGTGCCGGAAGGTCGGCGCCGGCAGGTCCCAGGCGACGGCGACGTGCGTAGGCTTCTCGTCGCGCAGTGCGTTGATCAGCATGGACGTGAAGCCGTAGACGGCGTTCGTCGGCTGCCCGGTGGTGGTGGAGAAGTTCTCCACCGGCAGCGCGAAGAACGCCCGGTAGGCCAGCGAGTTCCCGTCCAGCAGCAGCAGCCGCCCCGTTCCGGGAGCGGGCGCGCCGCGCGCCGCGGCCGGCGCCGCGGACCTCCCGGCCGCCTTGGCCGGTGCCTTGGTCGATGACCCGCCGCCGGCGGATCTTGAGGCACGTCTGGCCGGCGCCTTCGCGGGAGCGTCGCCGGGGGCGTCCTGGGCGGCCGGTGGGGCGGCGTCCGCCGGGACGTCGGACGGGCTACTCAGGTCGGGCTGCGTCGTCGAACCGGGCACCCGGCGAAGTCTAGGCCGCCGGTATGACAGTCCACCGACCGCGCCGGCCGTCCGGCCGGTGCCACCGTGGTCCCGTAGGTGCCCGGCGGGCGCCATATTGTCGGCTGGTGACTGCCGAGACGGGCGTGGACGGTGCCATCCGGGGCGGGCAGCCGGCCGACGAGGCCGAGCTGGTCGCCGCCCTCAACCTGAACCGCGGTGAGCTGAACGAGCGCATGGGCGTCGAGCTGCTGGAGGCCACGCCGGAGCGGGTGGTCGGCCGGATGCCGGTGGAGGGCAACCGGCAGCCGTACGGGCTGCTGCACGGCGGTGCGTCGGTGGTGCTGGCGGAGACGGTCGGCTCGATGGCGGCGATGCTCACCGCCGGCCCCGAGAACGCGGCCGTCGGCCTGGAGATCAGCGCCTCCCACCACCGGGTGGTCACCTCCGGCTCGGTCACGGCGGTCGCGACCCGCCTGCACGCCGGCCGCTCGGTGGCGACGTTCGAGATCAGGATTGCGGATGACGAGGGCCGGCCGGTCTGCACCTGCCGGCTGACCTGCATGCTCCGGTCCAAGCCGCCCGCTGGCGGGGTCATCCCCGGCCGCGGGCAGCCCGTGGCCACGGATGACCCCGGTCGCTAGTAGCGGCTGGTCGCCGGGCGGGACCGGCGCCGGCCCAAGGAGTCGGCCTGGGCCGCCGCCTGGCCCTCCGGGCCGCCGCCTGGCGCGCCGCCGCCCGCCGGGGGGCTGTTCGGGATCCCGCCGGCCCGGCCGCCCGCGCCGGGGGCGCCCCAGCCGGACAAGGCCCTGCCGGGCACATCGCCGGCGGCGCACCCGGCCTCGTCGTGAGAACCGAGGCCGGGGACGGCCACTTGGCCCTGCGCGGCGCGCAGCTTGGCGAGGGTGAAGCGGGCCTGGCCGCAGAACAGCGTTACCGCGCACCGCACCGCCGGGTCGAGCCGGGCCAGGTGCTGGGTCCAGCGGACGGTGATCATTCCCTGGACTCCTCCCTCGCCATGCAGCGGCATCATCAGCGCGGACGCGATCCCCAGCCGGCGCACCATCTCGTTCGGGATCAGCGGGTGCGCCGCCGCGTCCGGGATGAACACCGGCCCGGTCGCGGCCGCAAGCTCGCTGATCGCCTTCTGGTCGTCGCTGGTCGTGCGCACTCCCAGCTCCGTCAGCGGTAGCACCCCCTCGACGACGGACACGCCGGCGGCCCGGAAGACGGTCGAGCCGGGCAGCTCGGGCAGCATCACGGCGACGGCGTCGGCATGGGCCAGCCCGCGCACGACGTCCGCGCACAGTGTGGCCGCGGCTGGCAGGTCATGGCGGTGCCAGAATGTCTCGAGCCGTTCCAGGCCGGCGGTGGCCTCCGCGAGCAGCAGCCGGTGCAGCCGGGCGTCGAGCAGGCGTACGGCGTGGCTGGCAAGGGTGTCGAGCGCGGTCCGTTGGCCGGTGGTGAGCCGCCGCGGCACCCGGTCGGAGACACACAGCGCGCCGAGCACGTGGCCTTCGGCCGTGCGCAGCGGCGCGCCGGCGAAGAAGATCACATGTTTCGGCTCCGCCCTGGTCAGGTGCGCGTAGCGCAGGTCGCGGGAGCAGTCCTGGATCTCCAGATAGTGGCCGTCGGCGACGATGAACGACCCGGGGCCGACCCAGGCCCGAAGCTCCGACGCCTGGACGCCATGGCAGGCCTTAGGCCACTCCCGGTTACTATTGATGAACACCAGGTGGCTGAAGTCGCAATCGGTGATCTGGGCGGCGAGAGTGGCAAGGGCGTCGAACTCCGGCTCGGGCGGGGTGTCGAGGATCCGGTACTGGCGCAGCGCGGCGAGCCGGCTCGACTCGTCGGGCGGCTCGGGCGCGACCACCCCGGTCCGCTCCGAGGTCCTGATCGTCTCCTCCGGGACCGTCGGCCGCGGCCCGTGTGTGCCCGCTTCCCGTGCCCGGCCCGCGCGCCCGAGGTCCTCGCCGGCCCCACCGCGCCTGGAAGGCGTGGTGGGCCCCGTGGGGCCCGTGGGCCCGGCGGGGTCGGAAGACCGGGCGGCCCCCGCGGGCGAAGCCTGCTCGCCGGCCCGGTGCCCGTTGCTGGACGGGGTCACGCCGGCCTTCGCGAGCCCCGCCAGGCGTGCCGTGTCCGCCCGCCCCGTGTCCGCCCTGGCCGTGTCCGCCCTGGCCGTGTCCGGGCGGGTCGGGCTGGGCTCGCCCGAGGCGGCGGACTGCGGGCCCGAGCCGCTCGTCCGCCAGGCGCCGACGCAGGCCTGGCGGACGGCCAGCAACGCCTCCAGCTCCTCGGGCGGCAACGGGGGCGAGAGCACGTTGCCCTGCAGGAGGTCGCACCCGAGCTCGGTGAGCATCCTGGCCGACTGCTCGTCCTCGACGCCCTCCCCGACGACCCGCAGGCCCAGCCGGTGGCCGAGGTCGACCACCGACCGCACGATCGCGACGTCCGGCAGGCTGCCGCGGGCGTCCGCGACGAAGCTTTTGTCGATCTTCATCTCGTCGAACGGGAGTGCCTTGAGGTTCTCCATCGAGCTGTAGCCGGTGCCGAAGTCGTCGAGCGAGAGCTTCACGCCGGCGGCCCGCAGCTCGCCGAGCATGGCGGCGGCGCGCGCCGGCTGGGACACCAACGCGCTCTCGGTGATCTCCAGAGTGAGCATCTCCGGCGGCAGGCCGTGGTGTTCCAGCCGGCGGGCGACCTTGCCGGGCAGGTCGTCGATGACGAGCATCCGCGCGGACAGATTGGCCGAGACCGGCAGGTGCAGACCGGCCCTGGTCCACCGGGCACTCTGGGCGAGAACCTCCTCCAGCTCCCACCAGGTCAGGCCGATGATCAGCGAGGAGCGCTCGGCCATCGGCAGGAACGAGCTGGGCGGAAGCAGCCCGCGCTCGGGGTGACACCAGCGCATCAACGCCTCGGCGCCGGCGATCCGGCCCGTCGCAGCCTCCTGCACCGGCTGGTAGTACAGCACGAGCTCGCCCTTCGCGATCGCGGTGCGTAGCTGGGCATGCAGGGCCAGCTCCCAGGAGCGCACCCCGACCGTCCCCGCCATCCCGGCGTTCCAGACCCCGACGCGCGCGCCGTCGCGCTTGGCGTTCGCCAGCGCCGCGTCCGCGCACGGCAGCACCCTTGACAGCCGGTCGCCGTCGCGCGGCGCCGAGGCGATGCCCGCCGTCGACTCCAGCTCGATGTTGATGCCGCGGATGCGCACCGGCCCGTCGAGCTGCTCGAGGACCTTCTCGCCGAGCCGCGCGAGCCATTCGCCGTGCGGGTCGGCCCGGTCGCTGACCTGGTCCTCACCGGGCAGCACGAGGACGAACTCGTCGCCGCCGAGCCGGCCGGCGAACGCCGGCCTCGGGTGCACCTCGCGCAGCAGGTCGGCATACTCGCGCAGCGCCTCGTCGCCGGCCTGGTGCCCGAGCGCCGAGTTGATCTCCCGGAACCGGCTGATGTCCAGCACCATCACCGCCTGGGCGCGGCCGGCGACCAGCGCCTCGGTGATGGCCGGCTCGCCGGCGTGCATGAGCCCCGCCCGGTTGGTCAACCCGGTCAGCGGGTCGGCGAACGCCCGGCCGCGGCCCCAGCTGAAGAACCCGTAGGTGAGCATCGCCGACGCGACGATGCTGAGCAGGGCGGCCACGTAGGTCAGCGGAAAGACGTCCAGGTCGCCGCGCGCGATCAGCGCGCCCGTGAAGGTGAGGCAGACCGCGCCGGTCAGGGCGGCCACCCGGCCGACGTGGCGCGACACCAGGCCGGCATAGCCGCCAGCCCATGGGTACCAGGCCAGGAAGGCGAGCGGCGTGCGGGACGGACTGCCGAGCACCGCCGTCGTCATCGCGGCGGTCATCGCGACCGTGACGACCAGTGCCCTGCGCCCGGGGTGGCCGCGGCCGGCGCGCAGGATGTAGCAGAGTGTGGCCAGGGAGATCAGGAAGGCCGCGAAGGTCTCCGGGCGCAGGTACGACTGCGACATGGGCAGAACGAGCATGAGCAGCAGGAACAGCGTGCCGACCAGCGGGAGCACGGCGAGGAACCCGCGCTCCCGGACCGGGCCACTCCCAAGCATCCGACTAGCCCTCCTCGTCCCGGGACGCCTCGGACAGCGCGGAGGATGGGTGTCTGCGCGCCGCCTTCGGCGTGGTGCCGGCCTAAGGACGTGCCCGTGCGACGGCAGGAGCGAACGGCCCGACCGGGTCGGCTGGGCGGGACCGCCCCCCGGCAGCACGGCCCGTTCTCAGTCAGTCACACCATGTCCAGCGCGCGGCACAGGGTAACCCGGCCTGCTCCCTTTCCCGGCCGCGAGCAGCATGATCTGCCCACGCATCGTGTGCGGGTGATGACGCTCCGTGCTGACTCAAGGGCAAACCCGGCGTCATCGGTCGCCATCGGTTAGCACGGGAGTGTGATGGCATGGCCCGCATCGCCCGCCATGACCCGGGCGGGCTCGTCAGGGCCGAGCCGCCGCGGGGGGGCGGCGCCCGGGGGCCCCGCCCCCCCGGCGCGGGGCGCCCCCGGGGCGGGGGGGGGTGGGTCGGGCCGGCGCGGCGGGGGGGCGCGGCCCGGCGGGCCGGGCCCACCGAGGCGGCTGGCCTACCTGGCGGAGGGCTCAGTCTCGGCGCCGGCCGCCGCGTCCGGTGGCGGCACGGTCCCGCCGGCCTCGTCCTCGTCCTGGGCCCCGTCCCTGCCCTCGGCCTCGGCCGCTCGCCGGCTGGCGTGGCCATGCAGGAGCGCGAGCGCGGCGTCGGCGCCGAGGAAGAGCACCGCGAGCCACGACACGGTCGCGACCTTGTCGAACTCCGACACCCACGAGCCGTTGACTGACAGGTTGTAGCGGACCTGCACCTCGATGACATAGGCCGCGGCCGCGGCGAGCGCGGCCACCGAGCCGGCCCGCAGCAGCACCCGCCCGCGAGGCGCCAACGCCGCCACCAGCGTCACCGCGGCCGTGGCCGCGCCGGCGGCCGGACTGACGATGAACGCCCCGATGGCCGCCGTCCCCAGGACCAGCGGCGCCACTTGGCGCAGCGGCAGCCGCGGCGTGGCGGCGAACGGCCGGTCCAGTCTCGGCAGGTCGCGGACGGGCGCGGCCGGCCAGCCGGCCTTGCGCCGCCGCCGGCCCGTCACACCGAGCAGGGCCAGGCACAGCACCACCGTCACGACGGAGACGGTCAACGCGGCGAAGACCACCCGCTGCGGCGTCCAGGTGAGCTGGACCTTGAAGGTCTCCGACTCCGGGTCGATCCGCCAGCCGTCGGCATAGCCGTCGACGAGCTGGGGCGAGCCGATGTCGGTGTTCTCGTCGATCTTGCCGTGCCAGCCGGGGGAGAGGCTCTGCCCCAGCACCAGCCAGAACGGCGTGCCCGGCTTGGCCCCGGTGACCGTGAGGACGAACGTCGTCGGCCCCGCGACGTCCACCTTGACGGTCGGCGTGGCTGGCGTGGTGGCGGCGGTGCCGGCCACGTTCCCGGACTGGGCCGCGAGGTCGGCCGTCCGCTGCTCGCGGGAGGTGTCCAGGGCGTTGATCGACGTCGCGTCCGGCCAGGTCGTGCCGCCCGCGTCCGAGGCGAAGACCAGCCGGTCCAGGTCGATCCCGGTCTTCGCCCCGTTCGCGGTGCGTACCACGTGGTCACCGGCCGAGAGCCGCACCGGGGTGCCGCAGGTGCGCACATCCAGGCCGAGCCGGCCGGACGCGTCCTTGGTCGTGCCGTTGATCCGCACGCCGACCGGCTGGCCGTCGACGGTCAGGAGGTCGGTCCGGCAGCCCACGGAGAGGTCGGCCGGCGGCTGCGCCGTCGACGCCGTCTGGCCGGTGCCCTTCACGCCCGGCAGCTCGATCTCCGCGATGCCGACCGGCGTCGTCATGATCGCGCCGGAGATCGTGTCCTTCGTCGTCACCGGGCGGACCGCGTCGACGACGAAGCGGATCTGGTGTCCGCTGCCCACCGGCAGCGGCACCGTCACCGTGGTGGTGGCTCCCCGCTTGCCCGCCGCGTCGGCGAGCGGCGGCACGTCGACCGTGCCGGCCCGCTGGCCGTCGACCTCGACGCCGAGCTTCGTCGGCACCGAGTGCCGCCCGTCGGTCACCAGGGTGAGCTCCGCCGTCGACAGGGTGACGTCGTCCAGCGACGTCAGCTGCAGCCAGTTGCCGCTCTGGTCGCCGAAGCCGGGCGACCATGCCGTGGCGGTGTCGCCGTCGAAGGCGGCCGAGCCGCGGGCGTCGATGTCACCGGGCAGCCGGCCCGAGGACACCACCAGCGGCGGGCCGTCCGGCCGGCCGAGCAGCTTGTCGATCACGTCGTCCGACGCGTAGGAGGAGAGCCTCGCGGTGCCGGTCAGGCTGAACGCGCGGTCGGTCGGCAGCGAGAACACACGGGCGATCGTCGACTCGGTGTCCTCCTTGAACGGCTCGGCCGGGTTCGCCCGGTCCCGCGTCATCGTCAGCACCAGCGGGTGGTCGAGCGAGCCCTGGCCGGCGGTGGTGAGCAGGTCGGTCGGCATCCGCAGCAGGTCCTGCGCGACGGCCGGCTTGGCATCCGCCTTCGGGATCTCCACCTCGGCCAGCCCCACCGCGGACAGGCCGTCGTAGCTCTTCTGCTTGCCGTAGTTGGTCGCGTCGACGCGGATCGTCAGGGTCTTGAAGGTCCGCTCCGGGAAGGTGATGACCTGGCCCTGGCCGGTCCTGGAACCGTCGATGAGGTCGGCCGTCACCGGCGAGCCGCCGTCGAACGTCAGCGTGACCTTCGTGATCCACCGGTTGCGCGGGCCGGTGAGGGGCTGCACCAGCCGGATGTGGTCGGTGGTGGTGGGCGCGGCGAGCGTCGTCTGCCAGCGCTCGCCCGCCGGGTCGGTGAACGCGCCGACCCGCCACGCCGTCGTCGGGTCGGCGTCGATGGCGTGCACCGGCCGGTCGGCCGGGCCGTAGGCGAACGTGTTGCCATAGCTCGACGCGGTCACCGCCGCGACCTGAGCCTGCTCACCCGGGGCGGCGAGCACGGCGACCGTCTGGTCCGACGTGTCCTGCGCCGGGAACAGCGGCAGCCGGTTGTCGTCCGGGTCCTTCGCCAGCGGCGTGACGCCGGGCTGCTCGACGTAGCCGAAGTTCTCCCGGATGCCGGTCCAGCGCTCCGCCCGCAGCCGGTTCGAGTCGCTCAGGAGCAGCTCGGCGCCGTCGGCGAGGGCCTGGCGCATCCCGTCCCGGTCGCCCGCGAGCGCCCCCGTGTAGAGCACGGTCCGGTTGTTGTCCACGACGTCGGTCAGCAGGCCGGAGGCCGCCGCGTCGACCAGCGCCTCGCCGTTGCCGCTGACGAGCAGCGGGCGGCCGGTGGTGGCGGTGCGGACGATCGGCGTCGGGTCCTTGACCGCGAAGTCGGCGAGCGTCGGCGGGTCGGGCACGGCCGGGTCGGTGCCGAGAGTGATCTCGTCGAGGTAGGGGATCGTCGTCGTCTCGCTCACCAGCGGGCCGTACACCGTCGGCTTCTCCAGGCCGTTCGGCGGCCGCGAGGTGAACAGGTCCCAGTCGGCCCGCGGCCGCGGGCCGCGGAAGCGCTCATACTGGTTGTTGCCGCGCAGCACGACGTCGCCGACGCCCATCAGCCGGGCGACGTCGTAGAGCGAGGACGTCTCGAAGACGCCCTCCTGCAGCCGGCGGTCTAGGGAACGGACGAGGTCGGTGCTGCCGGCCTCGCCGTAGGGGATGAGCTCGCGCTGGACGGTCGGGCGGTCCATCAGACCGTAGGTCACGGTGTCGAGCGTCGAGCCCCACCGATAGTGGGCGAAGTCGGCGCCGGGCAGCTCCAGCACCCGGGTGGCGTTGCCCTTGGCGTTCAGCGCGTCCGCGAGCGCCAGCTCGTAGTCCGGGACGTCCTCGGGCCGCTGCAGGCCCGGCTCCAGGAACTGGCCGCGGAACAGCGGTGCCATGTCCAGCGCGAGCAGCGCCAGCACGACCACCGTCACGGCGGTCGGCAGCACGGAGCCGGGGCGCGCCCGGAAGACCATCCGCCGCCGGCGCCGACGGCCTCGCGCGGCGCGGCCCGCCCCGCCGGCCGACGATCGGCGGGCGGCGGCCTGTGCCATCGACCGCTCGGTGAACGCGGCGATCGCGCCCGCCAGCAGCACCGACAGGCCCAGCACGACCAGTGGCGCCGCGCGCGGCAGCGAGCGCAGCGCGAGCCCCGCCGTCGACCCCTCGGCGAAGTCGCGGAAGAACCGGCCGAGCGGCGACGGGTTGTCGTACGGGTACACGCCGACGGCGACCGTCGTGCCCAGCACGACCAGGCCGACGAAGTAGGCGCGGTGGCCCCAGCGGATCAGCGAAGCGGCCGCGAGCCCCAGCAGCGGCACGGCGAAGCTCACCATCAGCAGCCACAGCGCCTGGGTGTAGCCGACCGCGGGGGTGACCCAGGGGCCGAGCGCGTCCTCGCCGTAGAAGAACCAGTTGCCCAGGCCCCGCAGCACCTCGGAGGCCTGCGAGCTGCTGGCCACCGTCTTGACCGTCTCGGTGAACGCGAGCACGTTCAGGCCGTAGCCGGCCTGCGTGTAGAGCCCGGCCACCCACCAGGCGTTCGCCAGGATCGTCATGATGACGGCGCGGCTGATCAGGCCGCCGGTGGCGCGGAGCGTCGCCTCCCGGGTGCCCCACACCGCGAACGGCAGCCAGAGCAGCGGCGCGAGCATGATCAGGATCAGGCTGGAGGCGTTGATGCTGCCGACCGAGGTGACCACCAGCGCGAACGCGGCCGGCCAGCGCCACGCGTCCGCGCCGCGCCAGCTGCCCTTGCCCTCGCGGGCCTCGCGCAGGCCGCGCACCGTGATCCCGATGAACCAGCCAAGACCGGCGTAGGGCAGCAGGATCGCCGAGATCCGCGCCTCGTACTCCAGCGAGTACGGCGTGAGCATGTAGCCGAACGCGGCGACGACCGAGTACCGGTCGGGCCAGCCGAACGAGCGCAGCAGGAACAGCACGCCGGCGCCGGCGACGAACAGGATGGTGCCGGTCCACAGCCGCTGGGCGACCCAGTCCGGCAGGCCGACGAGGTCCAGCACGTAGTACCAGAGGCCCTGCGGGAACAGGTACCCGATGTTCTGGTGGGTGACGGTGCCCATGCCGACGTCCGGGTCCCACATCGACACCGCGCGGCGCAGCAGCCGGCCCGGGTCGAGGTAGAGGTACGCCTTCGTGTCGGCGCCGATCCGGCCGGGCGACGTGCGCAGCAGCGGCAGGTAGGCGACGGCGGCGAGCAGCAGCGTCGCCCAGGACGGCCGTGGTGGCCGCCAGGCGCGCCACCCGCGGCGGTCGTCCGTACCGGGCGCGTCGGCGCCGGCCGGCTCCGCCGCCGGCTCGGCGGCGTCATCGGCCGTGACGGTCGCGGTGCCAGCGGTCGCCGTGGTACCGGCGCTATCGCCGGCACCGGCCGCGTCACCGCCGGGGCCGCTGGGCCCGGGGAGGCCGCCCGGGTCCTGCGCTGTCAAGGTCACCGCAGCGGCCCGTGCAGCCGGTCGAGACCGCCGGGTCGGGGCGCGCGGCGGCTGTGCTTGGCGGCCTCCTGGACGAGCGCCGCGTACGTCTGGCGGGCGGTGTTGGCCCAGGTGAACGTCGCGGCGTGCGCCAGCGCGCCCGCGACGAGCCGGTCGCGCAGCCCCTGGTCGCCCAGCACCCGGCCGAGCGCGCCGGCGAGGTCACGCGGCTCGACCAGCAGGCCGGACAGCCCGTCGGCGACGGCGTCGGTGTGGCCGGCGATGTTGGTCGCGACGGACGGGGTCCCGCAGGCCGCCGCCTCGGTGATCGTCATGCCCCAGCCCTCGCGGGCCGAGGCGCTGGTTAGCACCCAGGCCCGCCGGTAGAGCGCGAGCAGGCCGTCGTCGTCGACCCGGCCCGGCAGCTTCAGCCAGTCGGCGGCGCGCGCGGCGCGGATCTGGGCCTCCAGCGCCGGGCGCTCGTAGCCCTCGCCGACGATGATCGCCTCCATCGTCGGGTGCTGCTGGCGCAGCCGGACCAGCGCGTCGACGAGGATGTCGAACCGCTTCACCGGCACCAGCCGGCCGACCGCCAGGACCAGCGGGTGCGGCGAGCGTTCTCCGAGCGGGGCGTAGCGCTCGTCGATGCCCGGCGGGATGACGGAGATGTTCGCCGGTGGCAGCCCGAGCATTTCGATGATCTCGTGGCGGGACGACTCGGACAGCGTCAGCATCCGGGTGCGCCGGTACAGCGGCGGCGCGATGGTGCTCTCCAGCGTCTCGCCGATCTTCGCCAGCGGCGGCTTCAGCACCATCCGCCACATCTCGCCATGGACATGGTGCAGGAACACGACCCGGGGGCAGGGCGCCCACACCGGGGAGAAGAACGGCATGCCGTTCCAGATCTCCACCAGGCCGTCCCAGGGGCCGCCGTGGCCGAGCGCGCCGGAGATCGCCGAGCGCGGGAACACCATGTACCGGCCGGCCTTGCGCACGACGGAGTAGCCGTTGCGGGTCGCCGTCTCCAGGTGGCCAGGGGCGTGCGCGGTGCGCATGCTCACGTCGACGCCGGCCGCGGCCCAGGCCGCGGCGACCTGGTCGGCGTGCAGCTCGGAGCCGCCGGCCTCCGGGTCGTCCAGGTCGCGCCAGGCGAGCATGTGCACGCGGCGCACGCCCGAACGCTCGACCAGCTCCGCGAGGGTGGGCTCGCGCGCCTCGATCCACGGCGCCTGGCGCGGCTCGGCGAGCCGCACGGCCGAGCCCGGCCGCCCGCCGCGCGCCGGCTGCTGACCGGGGATGGCCCTGCCGAGGCCCGCGGGGCTGCCCAGCCTCTCAGCGCCGCTCAGCCTCTCAGCGCCGCTCAGCCTCTCAGCGCCACCCGGCCGCGCGGCGGCGCTCGGACGGCCAGCGCCCTCGTCGAGCGTGCTCATGCGTGCGCCACCTTCGTGGCGGCGCGGCCCGCGCCAGGGGCGGACATCGTCCGGCGGGCCGCGCGGGCGACGAGCAGCCCGGTGACCGCCGCCAGCACGGCCTGGACCGCGAGGTCCATCCGGGCGGTGGTGACCGGCGAGCCGCCGGCCAGGGCGATCAGCCCGGCGGCGGCCGCGGCCGTGAGCCCGAGCGCGACCAGCACGGCGCGCGAGCCCAGGGCCAGCAGGTAGTGGGTGAACAGCACAGTTGCTCCGAGACAGGTCATCGCTGCGGCCAGGGGGAGGAGAGCGCCGGAGGCGTCGGTGAAACGTGGCCCGAAGGCCAGGGACAGAAGGGCCGCGGGCGCGGCGGACGCGGCCACGAGGAGTACGGCGGCTGGCAGCGCGAGGATCGCCAGCGTCGCGCCGAGCTGGTGGAGGGCATGCTCGCCCAGGTGGCGGCGGTCGGCCGCCTCCGGCAGCAGGAAGCCGGCGAGCACCACGGCCCCGAACATCAGCACCTTGCAGGTGACGGACACGGCCGCGTACTGGCCCGACTCGCCGGGGGACAGCCGGCCCTGGATCAGGACGTCGACGTTCTGCAACAGGGCGAGGAATGCCAGCGCCGTAAGCGCGGTGCCCAGCTCCGCCGCCAGCCGGCGCTCCCGCCCGCCGGCCGCGGCCGCGGCCCCCCAGGCCGGCGCGGGGAGTGTCTCGGCGGCCTCGGCTCCTTCGGCGGCCTGGGCCGAGCCGGCGCGGGCCGTCGGTCCGAGAGAGCGGCGGGCGTGTGCGAGCGCGGCCAGCACGCCCAGGAGCACCGCCGTGGCGGCGCCCGTCTGCGCCAGCCCCGCGAGCACCAGGCCGGCCGTCGCCGCGCCCTTCACCGCCGCGTCGACCAGCAGGTTCGCGGCGAGCTCGCGGTAGCGGTGGGCCGCCTGGAGCAGCCCGCGGTCGACGCACAGCAGGCACCAGGCCGCGCCGGCGGTGAGTGTCTCGGCGACCCCGCCCGGCCCCGGCAGCGACAGCTCGTGGGCGAGTGGCCCGCGGGCCACCAGCGCGAGCACCGCGACCGCGACCACGCCCCGCAGCCCCGCACGCCGCACCCGCGCCGCCCAGCCGGCGACCAGGTCGGCCCGGCCGGTGCGGGTCCAGGTGGTCACCCGGCGGACGACGCCGACCAGCAGCGCGCTGCCCGGCATGGAAACGATCATGAAGAGGGCGAACAGCTGGGCGGTCGCTCCGTAGGAGCGGGTGCTCATCGCGCGAGCGATGACGAGGGTGACGCCCAGGTTCGCGACGTTGGCGAGCAGACCGGCGAGCGCCAGCGGCGTCGCCCCGCGCACCGCGCCGCGCAGCCGGCCGCCACCGGCCGCGGGCCTGGCGGCCGCGGGCGTCGCGGTCGCGGGCACGACGACTGGGGGAGCGGTGCCCAGAGGGGCGGTGGCCGGGGCTGGGGCGCACCTGGGTTCGGCGCCCGGCACGGCCGGGCCCTCGGCCGGTCCGGCCGGGCCGGGCGCATCCGTTGCCGGCTTGGCCCAGTCCACTGGGCCCCCCGCGGCCCGGACGGCCGCGAACAGGCCGCCGGGGTTGCCGCCCCGGTTCGCCGGTGTCGCGCGCGGGGGGACGTAGGGGCGCCGTGACATACTGTTACTGTCACGCGGTGTAGCCGGCCGCGCTCCCGGTGTCGCCGGTGGCGTGGCCGGCGCTGCCGCCGATGCTGCCGTCGGTGCACGGCGTCCCACCCAGGCACTGCCGCGGGCCGGGGTGGTCGCGCCGAACCGAGGACCGGTCACCGAATCGTCAGCGCCTGTCCCGCGGCCTCCCGCTCCAGCGCGAGGTCCGCGTCCACCATCATGTCGATGAGGGCGGTGAAGGTGACCGTCGGCTTCCAGCCCAGCTTGTCCATGGCCTTCGACGGGTCACCGACCAGCAGGTCGACCTCGGCCGGGCGGAAGAACCGCGGGTCCTGCTTGACGTAGGGCTCCCAGTCATCGATGCCGACCCGGGCGAACGAGGCCTGCAGCAGCTCGCGGATGGAGTGCGTCTCCCCGGTGGCGATGACGTAGTCGTCCGGCTCGTCCTGCTGGAGCATCCGCCACATCGCGTCGACGTAGTCGCCGGCGAAACCCCAGTCCCGGCGGGACTCCAGGTTACCCAGGGTGATCGAGTCCTGCAGCCCGAGCGCGATCCGGGCGACGGCGCGGGTGACCTTCCGGGTGACGAACTCGATTCCGCGGCGCGGCGACTCGTGGTTGAACAGCATCCCGGAGCAGGCGAACATGTCGTACGACTCGCGGTAGTTAACCGTGAGGTAATGCCCGAAGGTCTTCGCGACACCATAGGGCGAACGCGGGTGGAACGGCGTCGTCTCCCGCTGCGGCGTCTCTCGGACCTTGCCGAACATCTCGGACGAGCTCGCCTGGTAGAAGCGCATCCGGGAGACATCGCTGCCGGCGGTGATCCGCAGCGCCTCAAGGATACGCAACACACCCATCCCGGTCGTCTCGCCCGTCAGCTCGGCCTGTTTCCAGGACAGTCCGACGAAGGAGATGGCGCCGAGGTTGTACACCTCGTCCGGCTGTGAGATCTCCACAGCGCCGATCAGTGAGGACAGGTCGGTAAGGTCGCCCTCCAGCAGCTGGACGCCTGGGATGATCCGCTCGACGGTGGCCACCTTGGGGTTGGACTGGCCCCTGACCAGTCCAAACACCTCGTAGCCCTTGGCCGTGAGCAGCTCTCCCAGGTACAGACCATCCTGGCCGGTGATCCCTGTAATGAGCGCGCGAGGCACGATCACCCTCCTGTCTGAGTGCGGCACGCTGCCGTCGAAAAGGTTAGCGTTCGGTAAAGCACGCAGGTCAGCCGGGGGACGTGGTCGTCCCCACGGAGGGACGATCCGCATCTGTCGGACGAACCAGCCCAACAATCGCGGGAAGCAACGCCTGGCCAACTATGCGCCCACCAGGGGCAGTAATATGCACGCCGTCGTCCCGGGTGAGGATGCCGTTCACGTGGTCCATGTACCGGTTGCCCGGCGTGAGTACCCCGTTGAGATCCGCGATGGTCGCCACGTCCCGGTGCCGGCCGGCCGCCGCTCGCAGCAGCTGGTTGAACCGCGCCACCCGCTCTGACTTTGTCTCCGGGTACTGCGTCCCGTCCGGCCCCTCGCGGGCGGCGACCGCGGGTGTGGTGAACAACACTACCTTCGCCCCGCGCGCGGACAGCGTCGTGATCGCCAGGTCCAGCTGGGACGCGAGGTAGGTGTCGAACTTCGGCTCGCCGACATGGGTCCATTCGCCGTCCATAAGCTGGTCGGTGACCTCCCAGCGGCCGACCAGCAGCGCCGCGATGTCCGGATTGACCTCGTTCACACGTTTGGTGAACCGCGCCGGCCACTGGTCGCAGCCGATCGTCGTCAGCCCGGGCTTGCCGTCCAGTTTCCTGGCCGGCAGCCGCGCCACCCCGCAGCCGAGCATGGAGGCGTCCGCGAGCTGCACGTTCATCGACGCGGCCACGTCGCCGAACTGGCTGCCGATCAGCGTCGTCGCCAGCGAGTCCCCGGCGATGAGCATCCGCAGCGGCCGGTTGCCCTGCGCGTCCGGCGCCGCCGTGGGCAGGGCCCCACCCGCCTGGACCCTCGCCGCGAGCTTCTCCAGGTCCGCGGGGCTGCGGGCGCTGGACGCCTGGGTGCTCGTCGCCAACACGGCCACCGCGACGACGCCGGCCATCACCGCCGGCGTGGTGACCACCGGCATCGGGATGCGGATCGACCGGCGCCGGATCGGGTTCTCGATCAGGTAGAACGACAGGAGCGTGCAGGCCATGGTCGCGGCGATCCTGGCGCCCAGCAGGGCGGGGCCGTGCAGGCCCGTCCGCCCCGCGGTGAGCGTCAGCAGGACCGGCCAGTGCCACAGGTACAGACCGTAGGAGATCTTTCCGATGTAGGTCAGCGGCGGGATCGACAGCACCTTCGCGACGGCCGAGCCCGGCACCTCGACGATCGACGCGACCAGCACCGCGACGATGATCGCGACGCCGAGGAACCCGCCGGCGTACAGCCCGCGCGACTGGCCGTCGACCGTCGCCCACAGCGCCACCAGTGCCACCAACGCCACTCCGCCGGCGTACCCGAGCACCTTCTTGCCACGTGCCGTGAAGCCGGCCCGGCGCTGCGCCCGCCACACCGCCAGCGCCGCGCCGATCAGCAGCGCCTGGACGCGAACCTCGGTGCCGTAGTAGATCCGCGACGCGTCGACGCCGACGAGCAGCAGCACGATGCCGATCAGTGCGCTCATCTCGGCGCCCAGCACCGCGACCGCCAGCGCCGCCGACTGCGCCTTGCGCCGCTGGCCCTTCCACTTGTCGACCGTGCGCGCGCTGTGCCGCATCAGCAGGAACACGATCAGCGGCCAGAGCACGTAGAACTGCTCCTCGACCGCCAGCGACCAGGTGTGCAGCAGCGGCGACGGCGCCGAGAAGTGGTCGAAGTAGCTCTGGTTCGACAGCGCGAACCGCCAGTTGGCGACGTAGAACAGCGACGCCAGCATGTCCAGGCGGATCTTCGTGATGTCACCCGGCGCGGCGAAGAACCGCGCATAGGCGGAGATCGCCAGCAGCAGGAGCAGGAAGGCGGGTAGCAGCCGGCGGGCCCGCCGCGTCCAGAAGTCCTTGAGGTCGATGCGCCGGGTGGCCCGGTACTCGGCGATCAGCAGGCCAGTGATCAGGAACCCGGAAAGCACGAAGAACGTGTCCACGCCCAGCAGTCCGCCGGGAACCCAGGACAGTCCCGCGTGATAGCAGATCACCGCGAGTACCGCGAGCGCGCGCAGCCCGTCCAGCCCGGGGGAGTGGACGATCGGCGCGAGGAAGGTCCCGGTGGTGTCGGAGTCCCCCGGGCCGATCGCGGTGCTCGCCGGCGCGGCCGTCGGGTCCAGGAGCATCAGCCCTGTGGTCTTGGGCTCCTCCGGGTCGAACTCGTCGTCGCCATCGTCAGCGCGCCGCCCCGGCGGGCGCCGGGTGTAGGTCGGGTCCGGCGCGCGCGTGGGAGCTGGGCCGCGCCCGCGGGCGCCGCGCTCGATGGCGCCGCGTGCGAGCGCGATGGTGTGCTGGCCGGCGTCCTCATCATCGCGCACGCGCCGGCCGTCCGGACGCGCCCCCTGACGGCGCGTGTCCCCGCGCGCGGCGTCATCGCGCCGCGCGTCGCCGGGGCGTCCGCCGCCGACGCGCGTGGGCCGGTCGCCGCCGCGGGGGCTCCTGTCGGGTCGGCGAAGCCCGGGATCCCTGTCGGATCCGGGGTCCCTGCCCGATTGGCGAAGCCGATCTGCTGGGAGGTCTGTCGGGGGCTCTGTCGGGGGGTCCGGGTCGCCCGCGGCGCCGCGTCCTCGCGCGGCGCGCTCGCCGGTGACCCCGCGGTATGGGCCTGCGGGCGCGCGCGTCGCGTCGCGCCCGCCGTGGTCGCGCCCGGAGCCGTCCAGGCCGGCGGCATCGCGGCCGCGGCCATCGCGTCGGCCGCCCTCGCGCCCGTCGCCGTACGAGCCGACCCGGTGCCAGTGGTCCCCTCGGCCCGCTCCCGCGCGGGAGCCGTCGCCGCGGCCGGCGCCCGCGTCGCCGCGTTCGTCGTCGTAGCCGTCGTCCCGGTGCTCGTCGCCACCGTGGGCGTCACCGCCGCGGCTGTCGTCCTCGCGTCCGCGACCGTCGTGCTGGTCGTCGTCGGGGCGGCCGGCTCGGGCGGGCGAATGATCGCGGAAGCGGGCGGTGTCGGAGATCCGGACGGTGTCAGCGTCTTTGCCGCTCAGCCGGGGCCTCCTCCCGCTCGTCCGCCAGTCGTGATCGGCGGCCCGCCTCCAGCTGACCGCTCTGCGAAGTATGCGGTAGCCCCGGCGTGGTCCCGCGCGCGCGTCCTCGGCTATATCGCACGGTGAACCGCCGGCCGCGCGAGGCTTCGCCATCGTCGCGCGGCCTTTGGCTGGTATCGCACGGTGAACCGCCGGCCGCGCGAGGCTTCGCCATCGTCGCGCGGCCTTTGGCTGGTACCGCACGGTGAACCTCCGGCCGCGCGAGGCCTCGCCCCGAGGCCAATCGTCACACCTATCGCGCTCAGATGACTGGAGGCGCCTTGGTACTTTCCGGCCGTGACCAAGACCGCTATCGCGCCGGTTCCGGCGGAGATGCCCGAGACCGGCGGCCCAGGGCCGCGGAACCGGCGCTGGTGGCTGCTGTTGGTCCTGATCATGGCTGTCGGTCTCGGTGTCCGGCTGTGGTATCTGTTCGGCTGGATGCACCCGGCGGTTGTGCAGGGCGACCCGCTCTACTACCACGATGCGGCCAACCTGTTCGCCGACGGGCGAGGCTGGCCCGACCCGTACGAGCTCAGACTGAACCACCGGTATGTGCCGGACGCGCAGCACCCGCCGCTGACCAGCGCGCTGCTCGCGCTGCCGTCCCTCGTCGGCCTCACCACGTTCCTCGAGCACCAGGTGTTCGACTGCCTGCTCGGAACGCTGACCATCCTGGTCGTCGCGCTGACCGGGAGGCGCGCCGCCGGGCCCACGGCCGGGCTGGTCGCGGCCGGGCTCGCCGCCGTCTACCCCGGCATGTGGATCAATGACCCGCTGCTGATGTCGGAGACGACCGGGATCCTGGCCTGCTCGGCGGTGCTCTGGCTCGCCTACCGGTTCTGGGACCGGCGCGGCTACCTGGACGCCGCCCTGCTGGGGCTCGCCACCGCCGCGGCGGCGCTGGCGCGGGCCGAACTGCTCCTGCTCTCGGTCTTCCTGGTGACGCCGCTGGTTCTGCTGGCCCGCGCGCCTGGAGGGCCAAAGGAGGTGCGAAAATGGGCCTCCTTCGCACCTCCGGCGGCCCCTCATCCTCGGAACACCGAAGCGCTCCCGGCGGCCAGGGCGTCATGGGCGCGCAGGGCGGGGATGCTCGCGGCCGCCGGGGCGGCCTGCGTCCTGGCGATCGCGCCGTGGGCCGGCTACAACCTGAGCCGGTTCAACGAGCCCGAGTACCTGTCCACGGGGCTCGGCACGACGCTCGCGGTCACGCACTGCGACACGACCTACCACGGCACATTCCTCGGCTGGTGGGACTTCAAGTGCATCCTGAAGATCCAGAACGAGCCGACCGAACGCTCCGAGCGCGATGTCTTCTATCGCGACGCCGCCTACCGGTACATCGGCGACCACAAGGCCGAACTGCCGAAGGTCGCGCTGGCCAGGGCCGGGCGGACCTGGGGGGTGTTCCGGCCGTTCCAGCAGGTCCGGTTCGACACGATCGAGTCACGGCCGGCGGGGCTCAGCAAGGCGGCGCTGTTCTCGCTGTGGGTGCTGCTGGCCGCGGGCGCCGTCGGCGCGGTGCTGCTGCGCCGACGCCGCGCGTTGCTGCTGCCGCTGCTCGCGCTGCCGGGGGCGCTGACCGTCGCCTCGACGATGGTCTACGGGACCAGCCGTTTCCGCGCCGTCGCGGAGCCGGCGGTGGTGCTGCTCGCCGCCGTCGCGTTCGCCTCCATCCGCGCCCGCTTCGTCCCCCGCGGCCGCCACAGCGACTCCCGGGTGACGGCGCGCGCCGGGCAGGCGGGCCAGGCTCCGACCCGGCCACGGGCCGAGACCCCGGCCGTGTGAGCCCGGCCGATCCGCTGATCACCGTCGGTCCACCCGTGGTCCTGAGTGGTTATCCACGCCGCCGCCCGCGAGGCAAGGACGGTGCCGGCTGGTACCTTGCGACCGTGCCGGACCGCAGCCACCCCCGGCCCGCGCCATGACCGGGGCCGGGCTTCGCCAGCTCGGGCGCCCGGACGACCCGACGACGGTCGCGGTCGACGCCGGCACCACCATCGTGTCCGAGGCGCCGCTGGCTCCCGCGGACGCGGCCCCGGCCACCGCGGCGGCCGCCCCGCGCCGGGACGCGACGATCTTTCCCGGGTTCGACGGGCTGCGGGCCATCGCGGCGCTGCTCGTGATCGTCGTCCACGCCGGTTTCGTGACCAACCTGACGCTGCGGACCTCGCTCGGGCCGTACGCCGCGCGGGCCGAGATCGGCGTCGCGGTCTTCTTCCTGATCTCCGGCTTCCTGCTCTACCGGCCGTTCGTGGCGCGCCACCTCGCGCTGGCCGACCAGGGCGGCGGCCGGGACGTCCCCGACGCCGGGGGCTTCCTGCTGCGCCGGTTCATGCGGATCGTCCCGCTGTACTGGCTGGTGTTCGTGATCAGCCTGGTCGTCATCACCGACAAGATGATCGTCGCGAACATCTGGGGCCTGATCGAGTGCCTGCTGTTCGTGCAGGGCTACCGGCAGTCATGGGCGCTGCAGGGCCTCACCCAGGCCTGGACGCTCGACATCGAGGTCGCGTTCTACCTGTTCGTCCCGCTCTACGCGTGGCTGCTCGGCCGGCGGGTGCGCACGCCGCGTACCCAGCTGTGGCTCGAGCTGACCGGCGTCGCCGCGCTCTATCTGGTGGGCACCCTGGTGCACTGGCGGATGATCGGCACCGACATCGGGCCGGCCGACGGCTGGTCGGTGTGGCTGCCGGTGTGGTGGGACCTGTTCTCCATGGGCATGTTCCTCGCGGTCGTCTCGGCCTGGTACGGCCGGCAGGGGCGTCATCCGCGCTGGTCGACGCTGCCGTTCTCCGGCACGGTCTGCTGGCTGCTCGCGGCCGTCTGCTACTGGGTGGCCAGCAGGAAGATCGGGCTGCCGCTGTGGCCGATCTACGACGTCACCGCCCGGACGGACATGGGCAAGCACCTGTTCTACGGGCTGTTCGGCTTCTTCCTGCTGCTGCCGGCGGTGTTCGGCCCGCAGCGGCGCGGGTTCGTGCGCCGGTTCCTGTCCAGCCGGGTGATGACCTTCCTCGGCTCGATCTCCTACGGCATCTACCTGTGGCACCAGACCGTCATCGACGTGGTGATGGTGCGCGGCGGCTGGAAGATGTGGCAGGTCTCGTTCGCCCCGTTCTTCGCGGTGGTCCTGGTGATCACCGTGGCGCTGGCGACGCTGACCTACTACCTGGTCGAACGGCCATGCCAGAACCTCGCTCGCGACTGGGCCCGGCGCTGGAAGAACCGCCCCCGCCGCGGCCGCGCGTTGAGCGCGGCCGGCTCCTCGGCCAGGCACGGCCCCACGGCGGCCGGCCGCCCGGCCGCGGCCGGCGCGCTGGGGACGGCCGCGCCGGCTCTCCCGGTGCCCGCCTTCCCGGCGTCGGCGGCGCCGGCACCCGCGGTGGCCCCGGTGGTGGGGCCGGCGGGTGATGTCGCGGTCGCGAGCGTGCCGGACGAGACAACCATCCCTCCCCTCCCCGAGCCGCACCAACCGGATAGAGTCGGGTGGCGGGAGGACACGGGCGGCCATTTCGCCTCGAGCGACTGACCGTCGCCGCCGCCCTGTGGCCGCGTTTCCCAGGGCCGTGATGCCGCCTCGGAGGGTCGTCCTCCGGGCCCCCGATGTCGGGCTTCGCCCGGCCTGCGAAGTCGCGGGGTTCGTCCGACGTGGGCCTGCGACAGCCTCCCGTTGACCTCGCCGGAGAGGCTTCCCTAGACTGGGAGTCAGCGCGAGGGTCTGTGGGTCTCGGACCGAGCAGATCCACTCGAGCAGTCGTTATCGGTTCTGACAGTGTCGTTGTCAGCGCAATGTCGTTGTAGCGCGTTCTCTGTCCCTCCGTCCCGGCGGTTCGACCCGGCTCTCGCGCTGACGTCAACCCCTAGTCGGAGCCGACCCCTTGACGAGCACCACCGACGTTCGACCCGTGGAGACCGTGACCAGCCCGCAAAGCCCGACCACCCCACAGGTCGCGGTCAACGACATCGGCTCGGCCGAGGACTTCCTCGCCGCCGTCGACAAGACGATCAAGTTTTTCAACGACGGTGACATCGTCGACGGCACCATCGTCAAGGTGGATCGCGACGAGGTGCTGCTGGACATCGGTTACAAGACCGAGGGTGTCATCCCGTCCCGTGAGCTATCGATCAAGCACGACGTGGACCCGCACGAGGTCGTGTCGGTCGGTGACCACGTCGAGGCTCTCGTCCTCCAGAAGGAGGACAAGGAGGGCCGGCTGATCCTGTCCAAGAAGCGCGCTCAGTACGAGCGCGCCTGGGGCACGATCGAGAAGCTCAAGGAGGAGGACGGCGTCGTCACCGGCACCGTCATCGAGGTCGTCAAGGGTGGTCTGATCCTCGACATCGGGCTGCGGGGCTTCCTCCCCGCCTCGCTGGTGGAGATGCGCAGGGTCCGCGACCTCCAGCCCTACGTGGGCCGCGAGCTCGAAGCCAAGATCATCGAGCTGGACAAGAACCGCAACAACGTGGTCCTGTCCCGCCGGGCCTGGCTGGAGCAGACGCAGAGCGAGGTCCGCTCGGAGTTCCTGTCGCAGCTGGCCAAGGGCCAGATCCGCAAGGGTGTCGTCAGCTCCATCGTCAACTTCGGCGCCTTCGTCGACCTCGGTGGGGTCGACGGTCTGGTGCACGTCTCCGAGCTGTCCTGGAAGCACATCGACCACCCGTCCGAGGTGGTCGAGGTCGGCCAGGAGGTCACCGTCGAGGTGCTCGACGTCGACCTGGACCGCGAGCGGGTCTCGCTGTCGCTGAAGGCGACGCAGGAGGACCCGTGGCGCCAGTTCGCCCGGACGCACGCCATCGGCCAGGTCGTCCCCGGCAAGGTCACCAAGCTCGTGCCGTTCGGCGCGTTCGTCCGTGTCGACGAGGGCATCGAGGGCCTGGTCCACATCTCCGAGCTGGCCGAGCGCCACGTGGAGATCCCGGAGCAGGTCGTCAACGTCGGCGACGAGATCCTGGTCAAGGTCATCGACATCGACCTCGACCGGCGCCGGATCAGCCTCTCGCTCAAGCAGGCGAACGAGGCCGCCGCGCTCGCGGGCGACGGCGAGACGTTCGACCCGAGCCAGTACGGCATGGAAGCCAAGTACGACGAGCAGGGCAACTACGTCTACCCCGAGGGCTTCGACCCCGAGACGGGCGAGTGGCTGCCGGGCTTCGAGGAGCAGCAGGCCGAGTGGGAGCGGCAGTACGCCGAGGCCCAGTCCCGCTTCGAGGCGCACCAGGCGCAGATCCGCGCCGCCCGCGAGGCCGAGGCCGCCGCGGTCGCGCCGAGCTCCTACACCTCCGAGTCGCAGCAGCCGGCCTCGGCGATCGACGAGGAAGCCCTGCGCCGCCTGCGCGAGCAGTTCGGAAGAGGCTGATCGAGGGCGGCGCGATCGGGGGTGGCCTGTTCGCACGCTGATGCGTGCTCCCAGGCTCCCGCGTGATGCTGCTCCGGGGCCGAGCCCCGGACCCCACGGTCGGGGGGCTTCGCCCCCCGACACCCCCGAGGGGTAACTCTGGGGTCTAGCTAGGCGTAAAACGCCCTCGCCGGTTTTGCCGGCGGGGGCGTTTTCGTCTTCGTCCTCAGGGCGCTGGCTGGTCCCAGGCCAGGAGGCGGGCGCCGATTAGGGCTGTCTGGAGGACGTAGCGGTCCGCGGGTGATGCTGGGTCGTGCCTGGTGAGCTGGTGGATGCGGGCCAGGCGGTAGGTGAGGGCGCGGACCGAGAGGTGCAGGCGGCGGGCGGTGGCGAGCGCCACCGCGCCGGTGGCGAAGTAGGCGTCCAGGGTGTCCAGCAGCGGGCCGGCGCCGCCGCGGGCGCCCCGCAGGGGGCCGAGCACGGTCTCCACCAGTTCGGTGAGCGGCTCCCGGTCGCGCAGCAGCACCTTGTAGATGAGCAGGTCGTCGGTGTGGAGGGCGCGGCCGTGCAGGCCCAGCCGGCCGGCGAGCTCGACCGCCGCCGACGCCTCGCCGAACCCGATCCGAACACCCGTCACGCCGGTGCGGGCCCTGCTCACACCCACCCGCCACCCCGTCACGCCGGCCAGCGCCGCCGTGACGGCCGCCACCGCGCGCGGCGCGCCCGGGGCGGCGGTGGCCGCGACGGCGGGCAACGGGGTGAAGCCCGAGGCGCGCCGATCGGCCGCCGAGACGCCTCCGTCGCCCGCCGGGCCGCCCCGGCCGTCCGGCTGGGGCATCGCGGCCCGGCCCGGCCCGGCTTGGCCCGGCCCGGCTTGGCCCGGTTCCCCCAGGGCGCCGGCGGCGCCGTCGGGTTCGGCCTCCTGCGGGACGACGCACACCAACTGCCCGCTCTTGGCCACCACGAGCGGCGGGGTCGGGCAGATCACCCCCAGCGCGGCGTCGACCGCGCGGCTGGTCCCGCGCCCGTCCACGAACCGGCGCTCCCCGGCGGCGACCAGGACGAGGTGCGGAGCCTCCAGCCGCAGCCCGAACGCCGCGGCCCGCTCGAGCACGAGGCCCGGGTCGGTGGCGGTGCCGGTGAGCAGGTCGTCGACGAGCTCCCGGCGCAGCGCCTCCTCGGCCCTGGCCCGGGCGGCGCGGGCCGCCTCGTAGCCCTCGCACACCGCCGCGACCGCGTCGTCGCTCGCCCGCAGCACCGCCGCGGCGGCGGCGCGCGTCCGCTCGGCCGCGCCCGGCGCCTCGGGCCCACCCGGGCGCGGCGTCGTGTCCCCGACGGCGGGCAGCGACGGCCAGGCCCGCCAGGTCGCGGACAGGTAGAGGTCGACGAGCGCCCGCAGCGACGCGCCTGACTCGGCCGCGGCCTGGCCGAGCTCGCGGGACCGGTCCAGTTCCGCCTGGGTGAGCCGGCGGCCGGTCTCGGCGGCCGAGGCGAGCGCCGGGAGGTAGTCGCCCAGCAGGCCGGCGGGCAGCCGGGCGTCCTGGGCGGCGAGCACCGCGGCGCGCGGCAGCCGGGTCAGGCTGGTCCCGGGCAGGCCCGCCGACTCGATGAGCTCGTCGTCGACCGACACCCGTCGTCCTCCGCTCCCGGCCCGAAGGCCACGCGGGCGGGTGAGGCCCAGCGCCGCCCGCTCTTCTTCTTGCCGACTCTCGGCAACCTGGAACCAGCAAACCCCACCTTCTTCGGTCACGCGCTGCCGGGACCTCGAAGGCAACCAGACGTTCAACTAGAAGCAGGTCAGGTTGACGCCTCGACGGAGCCCGGCGCGGACCGGGATCGCGAGCCGGATCCGGCCCGACGGCCGGATCCGCCGTCCACTACCCGCATCCATCCGCCGACTACCCGGACTCTCTAGGAGACACAACCGTGCACGTCCCCTTCTGGGCCTGGGCAGCCTTCGTCGCCGCCCTTGTCGCCCTTCTCGCCATCGACCTGCTCGCGCACCGGCGGGCTCACGTGATCAGGCTCCGCGAGGCGGCGCTGTGGAGCGCCCTCTGGGTGAGCCTGGGAATCGGGTTCGCCTTCGTCATCTGGGCCTGGCAGGGGCCGGAGGCGGCCGGCGAGTACACCGCCGCCTGGCTGCTGGAGAAAAGCCTGTCGGTCGACAACCTCTTCGTGTTCGCCCTGATCTTCGGTTACTTCCGGGTGCCGCGGGAGTTCCAGCACCGGGTGCTGTTCTACGGGGTGCTCGGCGCGCTGGTGCTGCGGTTCGCCTTCATCGCGGGCGGGATGGCGCTGCTGAACGCCTTCCACGTCGTGATCTACCTGTTCGGCGCGTTCCTGGTCTACACCGCGGTGAAGATGGTCCGGGACTCCGGCGTCAACGTCGACCCGGGGCAGAGCCGAGCGGTGCGGCTGCTGCGCCGCGTCATCCCGGTGACCGACCAGTACGAGGGCCAGCACTTCCTGCTGCGCCGGGCCGGCCGGCTCGTCGCGACGCCGCTGCTCGCCGTCCTGGTCGCGGTCGAGACCGCTGACGTTCTGTTCGCGTTCGATTCGGTGCCGGCGGCGCTGGGCGTGACCGATCAGACCTTCCTCGTCTACACGGCGAACGCGCTGGCCATCCTCGGGCTGCGGTCCCTGTTCTTCCTGCTCTCCGGGGCGCTGGACCGGTTCCATCACCTCGGCACGGGCCTGGCGGTCATCCTCGCCTTCATCGGGACGAAGATGCTGCTTTCCGACCTCGTGCACATCCCGATCGCCGTCTCGCTCGGCGTCATCGGCGTGGTGCTGGTGGCCTCGGTCATCTGGTCGCTGGTGACGCCCCCGCCGGCCGACTCCGACGAGGAGGACCCGGGCGCCGCGGACCTGCCCCCCGTGGCCGCGGTGGGTGCGGCCACGGGGGGCGGCCAGGACGCCTCGGTTCCGTCGGAGGACCACGCCGCGCCGCGGGACGCCGACGCCATGAGCGGCCCGTCACGGCCCGACCGCTAGGAGACGCCGCCGGGACGAGACGACGACGAGGTCTCCCGCCCCGGCGTGGAACGCCCCGGTGCCCGGCACACGACGTGCCGGGCACCGAGGCGTACGGACACCCGAATCGCTGGGCCGGTGCCGACGGAGCCGCGTGTTATCCGGGCTCGCCGGGCGCCGCCCCGGGCCGGCCCGCACGCCGGCGAAGCCGGGACCGGACGGCCTGGGCGGCCAGGCGCAGCGCGCCGACGGCGAGCAGGAGCAGCAGGCCCTCGGTGGCGTGGCTGTCCAGCCAGGTGACCAGGCCGCGGGCCCAGGGGGCGACGGCGCGGGCCGCCAGCAGGTAGGCCGTCGTCGAGACGACCGTTCCCGGGATGAGGAAGCGCAGGAAGCGCCGCCAGGGGACGTCGCCGCCGCCTAGGGCCGCGTCGACGGCCGCATTGGTGTTGACCAGGCAGAAGTACAGCAGGGCCCGCTCGGTCGAGCGGCGCGACAGGGCGTTCGCGAGGCGCTGGCCGCCGGGACGCAGCGTCATCAGCGAGCGCAGGTTCGCCCTGGCGACGCCGAAGTAGGCGACGTCGACCAGCGCCCGCAGCGGTACCGCGATCAGCAGGGTCGGCAGGACCGGGGCGGAGCCACCGACCAGGAGCAGGATTGACGGCGTCGGACGCAGCGCGACGAGCAGCAGCGGCGCGCTCGACGCCAGCCGGGTGGACAGCGCCAGCCCCAGCACACCGCCGCCGATGAGCACGGCCAGCAGCACGGCCGGCCACACCCTGGCCGCCCACACCCTGGCCGCCCGCGGACCGGGCCGGGCCGCCGGTGCCGGCGGTGGGCCCGGCCGGGTCCTGATCGGTGCCGGCTGCTCCTCCACCGGTCCAGCATGCCCGTCCGGTGACCTCCGCCCGTCCCCGTGCTCCCCGCTGGTGGGTAGGGCAGACTCGGCGGCGTGCTGACGGTGGGACTTACCGGTGGAATCGGGTCGGGCAAGAGCGCCGTGTCGGCCCGGCTGGCGGAGCACGGCGCGGTGGTGGTCGACGCGGACAAGCTCGCGAGGGATGTGGTCGCGCCCGGCACCCCCGGGCTCACGGCCGTCGCCGAGGCGTTCGGGCCGGGTGTCCTGCGCCCGGACGGCAGCCTGGACCGCGCGGCGCTCGGGCAGATCGTCTTCGCCGACCCGGCGGCGCGCCGGCGGCTCGAGGGCATCACCCACCCGCTGATCCGGGATGAGACCGCCCGGCGGTTCGCTGCCCCGCCGCCGGACGCGGTCGTCGTGCACGACATCCCGCTGCTGGTCGAGGCCGGGATGGGGAAGGGCTACGACCTCGTGGTCGTCGTCGAGGCGCCGCGCGAGCTGCGGCTGGAGCGGCTGGCCGGCCGGGGGCTGCCCCGCGACCAGGCCGAGGCCAGGATGGCCACCCAGGCCGACGACGCGGCGCGACGAGCCGTCGCCGACGTCCTGCTCGACAACTCGGGCACCCTGGCTGGCCTGCATGCTCAGGTCGACGCCCTGTGGCACGACCTCGTCGCCCGCCGCGACGCCCAGCCGTGACCGAAGACCGAGTCATGAGTACATGAGGATCATGTATTTAGATTGGCTAAAGAAGTAGCGTCCGTATATGGCACGCGAATGGGACGCCACGACGTACGACAGCCTGCCCCTCCCGCACGAGCGGTGGGGACGGCGCACGCTGGCTCGGCTGGAGCTGAGCGGCACGGAGACCGTGCTGGACGCGGGTGCTGGTACTGGTCGGGACACCGTCGCGCTGCTGGAGGCGGTGCCGGATGGCCGCGTGATCGCGCTGGATGGGTCCGAGAAGATGCTGGCCGCGCTGCTCGCGCGGCTGGCCGACCGGCCGGACCTGCGTGACCGCCTGACGGTGCTGCGCGCCGATCTGACGACGCCGCTGCCACTGCATGAGCAGGTCGACGCCGTCTTCAGCGTCGCGACCTTCCACTGGATCCCCGACCACGACGCGCTGTTCAAGAACCTCGCCGCCGTCCTGCGCCCGGGCGGCCAGCTGGTCTTCGATTGCGGGGGCCACGGCAACATAGCCACCGTCGAACGGGTGCTCGGCGAGCTCGTCACCGACCGGCCGCCGGTGTGGCCCTTCGCGACCGCCGAGGAGACCGCGGCCCGGCTCACCACGGCGGGCTTCGTCGGCGTCAGGACCTCGCTCGACCCCGACCCGACCCGGCTCGACGACCCCGGCACGCTCCGCCGCTTCCTGGAGACGATCATCCTCGGGACGGACCTGGACCGGCTGCCTGTCGACGAACGCGCCGGGTTGGTCAACGCCGTCGCGGAACGGTTGCCCGAGCCGGTCATCGACTACGTCCGGCTGACCGGCACCGCCCGCCGCGCGGGCTGAGGCGGGCGCCGGGGCGGCCGCCTCAGGCGGCCAGGATGGCCCCGCGGCCGGGCGGACGCCGTGGCCCACGGGGGAGGGTGTGTCGTGACGGAGATGCGTGCCAAGGCTGGACAAGGCGCACCGGAGGCGGAAAGGTCGGTCACGTTGCGCACCATCCGGGGGGCTGGGCTGGCGCGTAGGTGTCGCCCGGCCCTGAGACCGCCACAAGGGAGCCGACGTGCACCTCGAGCCCCGCAGCACCGCGACCACTCGGCAGACGCCCTGCGCCCTCCCGCCGAACATCCTTGAGCGGATCATCCGCAACGGCACCGAGGAACAACGCGACTGGGCGCTGGGCACCCTCTCGCTGGACACGACCAACCGCATGGTCCGGGTACACAACGCGCAGGTGGCGGCCGCGCTGCCGCGGCGCCGGCCGCGTCCGGTGCCGGCGTCGCCCTCCGCGCGCCGTACGATCGCCGACACCCAGGGCACCGAGACACTGCCCGGCAAGACCGTGCGCACCGAGGGGCAGGCGTCGGTCGGCGACGTCGCCGTGAACGAGGCCTACGACGGGCTCGGCGCCACCTTCGACTTCTACTCGACGGTCTTCCACCGCGACTCGATCGACGACGAGGGCCTCGCGCTGCTCGCGACGGTCCACTACGGCGACCACTACGACAACGCCTTCTGGAACGGCGAGCAGATGGTCTTCGGCGACGGCGACGGCGAGTTGTTCAACCGGTTCACGATCTCGCTTGACGTCATCGGCCACGAGCTCACGCATGGCGTGACCGAGGACGAGGCGGGGCTCACCTACCTGAACCAGGCGGGCGCGCTCAACGAGTCGGTCAGCGACGTGTTCGGGTCCCTGGTGAAGCAGTACAAGCTGGGCCAGAAGGCCGGGGACGCCGACTGGCTGATCGGTGAGGGCCTGCTGGCCCCTGGCGTGCAAGGGGTGGCGCTGCGTTCGATGAAGGCGCCGGGAACCGCGTTCGACGACCCGGTCCTGGGCAAGGACGACCAGCCGGCGAACATGTCCGGCTACGTCCGCACCACCTCGGACAACGGCGGCGTGCACACCAACTCGGGTATCCCGAACAAGGCGTTCTACAACGCCGCGGTCACCTTCGGCGGCCACGCCTGGGAGAAGGCCGGCAAGATCTGGTACGAGACGCTGCGCTCGCCGCAGCTGCGCTCGAACGCCTCGTTCGTCGCGTTCGCGAACGTGACGGTCACCCAGGCCAGGACGCTCTTCGACGCCGACGCCGCCAAGGTCGTCGGGGACGCCTGGCGGGCGGTCGGCGTCAAGATCTGAGCCGGCGTCAGTATCTGACAGCCCGCATCCGGTTTCGCCGGGGCACGCGGGGCTGGCGACCCTTCCGGGTCGGGTACCTCGTCGGGCCTCCGGCGGCCGGAGGCTCAACCGTCGTGTGCGCGGGGAGGACAATCGCCGTATGGCTGGGGCCGAGCGGGTGCGAGTCGTGCTGGAACGATCCGGCGGGTTCGCCGGCCGGACGATCCGGCGCGGCCTGGACACCGATGATCTGCCGGCCGCGGAGGCGGACCGCCTGCGGGCGCTCGTCGCCGCGCTCCCGGCGGCCTCCGGGCCGGTCGGGGCCACCGGGCCCGACCGGTTCACCTACGCGGTCGAGGTCGACGCGGGTGGCCGCCGCGGGTTGCACCACTTCGCGGAGCCGGTTCCCGCCGAGGCCAGGGACCTCGTCCAGCTGCTCTCCCGGGCCCCGCTGCTGCCCGCCTCCCGTTAGTGATCCTGGGGACAACGGCCGCCGGGTGTGCGAAAGAAGATCATTTTCGCACACCCTTTGGCCCTCTAGGCCCTCTCCTGCCCCGCGGCGGTCACTGTCCGCCGCCCCCCGCGCCTGTTCCCAATACCCCACCCGCGATCACCGGCGCCCGGCGCGCGGAGCCCAGACCGTGATCGCTGCGTGGGTATGCGGGCCGGCGCTCCATGCCCTATTTTGTCCACTTTGTACATACCTGGCCCGCGATCAGTCTGGCATCTCGCCCGCGCGGCGCGTCGAAGATCGTCGACTGGGCATGCGATCGGACTCCCGTGACCTGGCGGGTGGAGCCCCGTCAAAAGCCGCCCGGTTCCTGCGCCGACCGGGTCTCGGTCCGCCATCAGGGACCAACTCATCCGTTTGACGATCGACGGCCTCGAGAAATGGCCCAGGGCGGGCGCGGCCGGTTCTCGCGAAGATTCCTTTTGGCTTTCGCGCCTCTCGCCCAGCGTTTCCGGGGCGAGGTCCCGGGTATTCCACTGGCCTTACCGTCGAGCACGTCGGAGGCTGCCGTGTTCCAAATCCTGTGGATCGTGATCGGCGGGGCGATCGTCGGCCTGCTCGCCCGCGCGCTGATGCGCCGGGGGAGCGTCCCGCTGTGGGCGACCGTCTGCCTGGGCATTATCGGCGCCCTTGTCGGTAATGTCATCGCCGGCGCGATCGGGGTACGCCACACCGGCGGAATTGACTGGATCCGCCATATTCTTCAGATCGGCGTCGCCTGTGGGCTCGTCGCGCTGGCCTCCCCGTTCTTCCTGCGCAGGCGCACCGGGGGCGGTGGCGTCGGCGGCGGGCCGTCACTGTTCGGCGGTGCTGGCCGCCGTTCCCACAGCCGCGACCGCTCGCACATCGACATGCGGTAGTCACCAGCCGGGTCCGACGCCCGGTTCTCCCCGCACGCCGGCCGAGGGCGCCCGAGCCCCGGCCGGCGGACGCATGCTCGCGGGTGCCCGGCGGTCGCCGGGGTCAACGTGGACTGGGCGGCTTGGGTCGCCTGAACGGCTTGAGCGGCCTGGGCGTTGGGGCAGGTCGGCCGCGGCCGGAAAACGATTTGTCCGTTGTCGGACGGTCCCGCATGCTGATCCGGCGCGCATACCTGAGCCGGGCAGGCTTCCCGGCGACGACAACGCGCGGACGGACGGCCCGCGAGCGGAACGCCTGCCCGCCGCATGGAAGCAGGAGCAACAGTCATGAGCCCCGTGGCCCGGCTCGGTGGTGGGCGGGCGCCGATCTGGATGTGGACCCGGCCGGAGGGCGTGGAGAGCGCCGCTCTGGACCAGCTGCGCGCGATCGCCTCACTTCCCTACATCCACCACCACGTAGCGGTCATGCCGGACGTGCACCTGGGCAAGGGCGCGACGGTCGGCTCGGTCGTGGCGATGCGGGAAGCCGTCTCCCCGGCCGCGGTCGGCGTCGACATCGGCTGCGGGATGGCCGCGCTTCGCACGAGCCTGACCGCGTCCGACCTGCCGGACGACCTGGGCGCGGTGCGGTCCGCCATTGAGGCCGCCATCCCGGTCGGGCACCGCCATCACGCCGCCGTGTCCACCAGGGTCCGCCGCAGCGCCGACCTCTGGGATGCCTTCCCAGGCCTGCACCCGAAGGTCTCGGGCCTGCTGGGCAAGGCGATGACGCAGCTCGGCACCCTAGGGTCGGGTAACCATTTCATCGAGCTGTGCCTCGATGCCGACGACGCGGTCTGGATGATGCTGCACTCCGGCTCCCGCAACATCGGCAAGGAGATCGCCGACGCGCACATCAGCGTCGCCAAGGGTCTGGCGCACAACACCGGCCTGCCCGACCGGGACCTCGCGGTGTTCCTCGCGGGCACGCCGGAGATGGCCGCCTACCGCCACGACCTGCGCTGGGCGCAGGAGTACGCGTGGCGCAACCGGCAGACCATGCTCGCGCTCTACGCCGACGCGCTGCGCGGTTTCTTCCCGTCGCTGCGGGTCCCGTGCCCGCCGGCCGAGGGCCCGCACACCGGCGAGGCGGCCTTCGCGAACGTCAACTGCCACCACAACTACGTCGCGGAGGAGCACCACTACGGCGCCGACGTGCTGGTAACCCGCAAGGGCGCGATCTCGGCGCGGGCCGGCGAGTACGGCATCATCCCGGGCTCCATGGGTACCGGCTCGTACATCGTCCGCGGTCTGGGCAACCCGGAGGCGTTCGCGTCCGCGCCGCACGGCGCCGGGCGGCGGATGAGCCGGTCCAAGGCGCGCAAGACGTTCACCGTCGACGACCTGCTCGCCCAGACGGCCGGCGTCGAATGCCGCACCGACCCCGGCGTGCTTGACGAGATCCCCGCCGCCTACAAGGACATCGACGAGGTCATCGGCTTCAGCGGCGATCTTGTCGAGGTGGTCGCGCGGCTGCGTGCCGTCCTCTGCGTCAAGGGCTGAACCGGGACGGGACCGCCGCGACCGTCATGGTCATGGCTCGTGGACGGAGGACGTTCACCGGAACGGACCTTACGGTGGGTCCTGTTCGTTGGACAATACGTTCCGGCACATGGCGGTTCCGGCCGGCCAGTGGCCGCGTGTCACTCCGTGGCCACTGGTCCCAGTGGAACAGGGAGGGCATGCGTGCCCGACGTCAGAGCGGTTCCAAACGACGACCTCACAGGCCTCGCGAGCCCGGCGGGACCCGTCGGCCCCGCCGAGCCGGCAGGCCCGGCAGATCCGGCGCAGTCCGCCTTCCACAGCTTCGACGCCGAGCGGCTGGAGATCCAGACCGGCGCGATGCGCGTCGCCGCCACCTTCGAGCCACCGATGCTCTCGATCGACGGCGACATCGACGTCTCGGTACTGCCGGCGCTCGTCGGCACGCTCGCGAAGGTCGCCCACCACGGCCGCGGCGACGTCCGCGTCGACCTGGCGCGGCTGCGCCGCGTCGACGTCGGCGGCCTGCGGGCGCTGGTGGCCTCCGCGGGCAACCTGAACCGCGATGGGCGGCGCCTCGTGCTGCACGCCGCCGCGCCCTGGCTGCTCGGCCTGCTCATCGTCACCGGCTGGGACGACGCCCCGGGCCTGCGCGTGCTCCCCGGCCCGGTGCCCGCCGGGTAGCCGGGACGGCGAGGCCGCCTGCGCCGCGACCGCGGCGACGGTCGGAGCCGGGCAGTGGCCGGCCATCGCCCCGGTGTCGTCGAGGCAGAAGTCCACATAGCTGTGCCCGTCGACGTCGGTGAGCCGGCACCCGGACGCGGACGACACCACCACCGGGTAGCTGCCGGGCCAGCGGGTCATCCAGTTCATCGGGACTCCGGCGAGCTGTGAGCCGCGGGCCCGCTCGTACGCCGCTCCGGCGGCCGGATGGGTTTCGACGAATCGGGCGGTCTCGGCCGCGAGCAGCCTTTCCAGCCTTTCCGGGTCAACCACCGACATGGGCACTCAGTTTACGGACAGTCGCTCGCCGCGGACAGTGCGGCGGCCGGGGGCCCGAAGGTGCGCTCCGCTCTGTCAGCTACCCGGCATGGCGATGCTCAGGGGACTGACTCCGCCTAACTTCTCCTCATCGTGCTGTTTGGGGGAGGAACGGGATGAAGCGAAAGATCGCAATACCGTTGCTGGCGACCGTCGCGACTGGACTGCTGTTCGCCGGTGGTTGCGGGGGTTCCTCGGGGTCGCCAGGGGAAACGTCCACCCCGAGCGCGCCGAGCACCGCCGCGACAGCCGCGCTGTCGCCGGCCCCGCCGTCCGAAGAACCGTCCGCGGACGCGTCGTTGCCGCCGGGAGCGCAACCGGGCGTGTTCGACCTCAACGATGACGGCACCCCCGACCCCACGTGCGGCACCCAGGACTTCGGCGGCGGGCTGGTGCTGCGCATCCCCTGCGGGGACTTCAGCGGGTACGCCCACACCCCGGAGGACGGGACCACGCTGGTGCCGGACTCGCTCTACCGCCTGCCCGGGCCCGACGACGTCGACCTCAGCGGCATCTCGGGCGAGAACCTCCAGGCCGTCGACGATGCCGGCCGCGAGGTCTTCATCCTGATCTTCAACAGTGACGGCCTGTTCGAGACCGGCAGTGACGTCATCGGCAGCACGGACACGATGGACGCGACCATCAGGCTGATCAACGCGCACTACGCCGGCGGCGACATCCAGGTGCGCGGCCACACCGACGCGACCGGCTCGGCGAGCGTCAACCAGCCCCTGTCGGAACGCCGGGCGGCGACCGTCCAGCGCTACTTCACCGACCACGGGGTCCAGGCCGCCTCGGTCACGTCGGTCGGGCTCGGCAGCACGCACCCGCTGGTCCTGGAGACCAACCCGGACGGCTCCCCCAACCCCGCGGCCCAGCGCTTCAACCGCCGCGTCGAACTCGTCGTCCACCTGCCCAAGTAGGGCGACGCTGGCTCGAAGGTCGCTGGCGCGACCGCTCGCCGCGTCGCCGGTCGGGCGCGGAGCGCCCTCCGGGCGTGGTACCGGATGCTGGCGTATAGCCGGGTCGGTGTGGTGCCGGGCCGAGGACGTGGCTGGGCTGACGCCGCGCTAGCGGCGCCGTCACCTGGCTTGGCCTGGGTCGCGCTGAATGGTTGCGGCGCGACCGCTCGCCGCGTCGCCGGTCGGGCGCGGAGCGCCCTCCGGGCGTGGTACCGGATGCTGGCGTATAGCCGGGTCGGTGTGGTGCCGGGCCGAGGACGTGGCTGGGCTGACGCCGCGCTAGCGGCGCCGTCACCTGGCTTGGCCTGGGTCGCGCTGAATGGTTGCGGTGTTAAGCGGCGCTGGTGGCGCCGATGACGGCCGTGAGCTGGGCGGCGTCTGCGGTAGCGGATTTCTCGGCGCGGCCGGCGAAGATCTCGTTGAGGAAGACGCCGGTGTGGCTGGCCGCGTTCGCGGCGACCGTCTCCGGGGTGCCCTCGGCGACGACCCGGCCGCCGCCGGTGCCGCCCTCGGGACCCATGTCGATGATCCAGTCCGCCGTCTTGATGACGTCGAGGTTGTGCTCGATGACGATGACGGTGTTGCCGGCGTCGACGAGGCGGCCGAGCACGCCGAGCAGCTTGCGGATGTCCTCGAAGTGCAGGCCGGTGGTCGGCTCGTCGAGGACGTAGACGGTGCGCCCGGTGGAGCGGCGCTGCAGCTCGGAGGCGAGCTTGACCCGCTGCGCCTCGCCGCCGGACAGCGTCGGCGCCGACTGGCCGAGCCGGACATAGCCGAGGCCGACGTCGTTGAGCGTGCGCAGATGGCGGGCGATCGCCGGGACGGCGGCGAAGAACTCGGCGGCCTCCTCGATCGGCATGTCGAGGACCTCGGCGATGCTCCTGCCCTTGTAGTGGACCTCGAGGGTCTCCCGGTTGTACCGGGCGCCGGCGCACACCTCGCAGGGGACGTACACGTCCGGCAGGAAGTTCATCTCGATCTTGATCGTGCCGTCGCCGGAGCACGCCTCGCAGCGGCCGCCCTTGACGTTGAACGAGAACCGGCCGGGCAGGTAGCCGCGGACCTTCGCCTCGGTGGTCTCGGCGAACAGTCGCCGGATGTGGTCGAACACGCCGGTGTAGGTCGCCGGGTTGGAGCGCGGGGTCCGCCCGATCGGCGACTGGTCGACGCGGACGGCCTTGTCAAGGTGGTCGAGGCCGGACACGGTGCGGTGCCGGCCGGGGACCTCGCGGGCGCCGTTGAGCTTGTTCGCCAGCACCGCGGCCAGGATGTCGTTGACCAGGGTCGACTTGCCGGACCCGGAGACGCCGGTGACGGCGACCAGGCAGCCGAGCGGGAACGAGACGGTGACGTCGCGCAGGTTGTGCTCGCGGGCGCCGTGGACCGTGAGCGTCCGGCCCTTTGTCTGCGGGCGGCGCACCGCCGGGACGGCGATGGACCGCCGGCCGGCCAGGTACGCGCCGGTCAGCGACTCCTCGCTGGCGAGGAGGTCGGCGACGGTTCCCGACACGACGATCCGGCCGCCGTGCTCGCCGGCGCCCGGGCCGATGTCGACGACCCAGTCGGAGGCGAGGATGGTGTCCTCGTCGTGCTCGACGACGATCAGCGTGTTGCCCAGGTCGCGCAGCCGCACCAGCGTCCTGATGAGCCGGCGGTTGTCACGCTGGTGCAGCCCGATCGACGGCTCGTCCAGGACGTAGAGCACGCCGACGAGGCCGGAGCCGATCTGCGTCGCCAGCCGGATCCGCTGCGCCTCGCCGCCGGCGAGGGTGCCGGCCGCGCGGTCGAGGGAGAGGTAGTCGAGGCCGACGTCGAGCAGGAACGCGAGCCGCGCGTCGATCTCCTTCAGCACCCGGCCGCCGATCGAGCGCTCCCGCTCGGTCAGGTCGAGGTCCTTGAGGAACTCGGCGCACTCGCCGATTGACATCCCCGAGACCTCGGCGATCGAACGGCCGCCCACCGTGACCGCGAGCGACTCGGGCTTGAGCCGGGCACCGCGGCACGACGGGCACGGCACGTCGCGCATGTAGCCCTCGTAGCGCTCGCGGCTCGTGTCCGACTCGGCCTCGCGCAGGCGGCGTTCCAGGAACGGGATGACGCCCTCGAAGCTCGTGTAGTACGAGCGCTTGCGGCCGTAGCGGTTGGTGTAGCCGACGTGGATCTCGGTGTCGCCGCTGCCGTGTAGCACCGCCCGGCGGGCCCGGTCGGGCAGCGCCTCCCACGGGGTGTCCATCGAGAAGTGGAGGTCCTCGGCCAGCGCGGACAGCAGCCGTTCGAAGTACTCCTTGTTGTGCCCGCCGGCCCAGGGGCCGATCGCGCCGCCGGCGAGCGACAGCGTCGGGTCGGCGATGACGAGCTCCGGGTCGACCTCCTTGCGGGTGCCGAGGCCGGTGCACTCGGGGCAGGCCCCGTAGGGAGTGTTGAACGAGAACGAGCGCGGCTCGAGCTCCTCGAACGACAGGTCGTCGTAGAGGCAGGCCAGGTGCTCGGAGTACATCCGCTCGCGGTCCTCGTCCTGTGGGTCCCGGTCGACGAAGTCGAGCAGCACCAGGCCGTTGCCGAGGCGCAGCGCCGTCTCGACCGAGTCGGTGAGCCGTCGCTTGGCGGACTCCTTGATCGCGAGCCGGTCGACGACGACCTCGATCGTGTGCTTCTTCTGCTTCTCCAGCTTCGGCGGGTCGGTCAGCGGGATGACCTTGCCGTTCACCCGGGCGCGGGCGAAGCCGGAGCCTTGCAGCTCGGCGAACAGGTCGACGTACTCGCCCTTGCGCCCGCGGATCACGGGGGCGAGCACCTGGAAACGGGTGCCCTCGGGGAGCTCCATCAGCCGGTCGACGATCTGCTGCGGGGTCTGCCTCGCGATCGGCCGGCCGCACTTCGGGCAGTGCGGGCGGCCGGCCCGGGCGAACAGCAGCCGCAGGTAGTCATAGACCTCGGTGATGGTGCCGACCGTCGAGCGCGGGTTGCGGGAGGTCGACTTCTGGTCGATCGAGACGGCCGGCGACAGGCCCTCGATGAAGTCGACGTCCGGCTTGTCCATCTGCCCGAGGAACTGGCGGGCGTAGGCCGACAGCGACTCGACGTAGCGCCGCTGGCCCTCGGCGAAGATCGTGTCGAACGCCAGGCTGGACTTCCCCGAGCCGGACAGCCCGGTGAAGACGATCAGCCCTTCGCGGGGAAGATCGAGGTCGACGTCACGCAGGTTGTGTTCGCGCGCACCCCGCACGACGAGACGATCCGTCATCCGCGTTCCCTCACGTCTTCTCGGCTTCGTCGGCCCCACCCGCGCCAGACCCGGCATCGCGTCCTGAGGCCGAGGGACAGCACCACGGCACCCGGAACGCCGACCGCGGGTTCAGACCCGTGGTCCTGGCCCGGCGATGCTCCTTGCCCGGTGCTCACCTCGGTACGGACAACCCGGACCCGAGCAAAGGCACTCCCAGCGTACGGATGGGATACGACACTTCTCGGACGCGGGACGCCTTCCCGAACGTCCGTTCGATACTAGCGGCCGGTATGAGAGTGTCCGCGGAGGGGCCACGCCGGGGCCACCATCCGAGCCGGTGCGGACCGGTGCGGACCGGGTGCGAGCCCGGCGGGCGGCGGACGCGGAGCGGGACGGGCGGCGTTTCGACCCCCGCATGCCCTCGTCGCGCCGAGGACGGCCTCCGGCCGCGGTGGGTCGAGCTCCGCTCCACCACCCCGTCCGCGGCCCGGGTGGAGTGGGATCTCCGTGATCGGCTTAGCGATTCCAGGGTGGACACAATGAGTCTTTTCGCCCCTCCGGCCACGATTCGGATCCGTATGCTGCCTATGCTTCATCTGGTCGGAACGAAACTTGGGATGAGATAGCCAGTTGGTACGACGTGACCGGCGTCATACTGTTTCCCCGACTCGCCGGAAAGAATTTCCGCGCGTGCCCGTCCCGGGTGGTTACGGTGGGTCCGGTCGTCAGGAACGCTGGTCGCAGAAATCACGACGAATAGCGGCTGGCCCGCGCCCAGGAGGGCGGAATATTGCACAGCCTGCTCGCGGTCGTCGTCTCCTACGGCGGCTCGCCCCACCTGAATGGACTACTCAGCGCGCTCGCCGGCATGGCGGGCTGCCAGGTCGCGCTCGTCGAGAACAAGCTCGGCGGGCAGCACGGCACCGTGCCCGATGGCGTGCGGGTGTACGCCGAGCACGGCAACATCGGCTACGGCGCGGCGGTGAACCTCGCCGTCAAGCGTGCCCTGGCGGCCCCGCCGCCGGGCGACGGCTCATCCGGCGGCATTCCGGACTGGCTGCTGGTCGTCAACAGCGACGTCACCATTCCCCCTGACACCCAGGAGATGCTGCCGAAGCTCCTGGCCCAGGCGCCCGCCGACGTCGACGTCCTCGGGTTCGCGATCCGCACGGACGACGGCGGCCCGGGGCGGTCGACCGCGGTGCTGCCGACCATCGGCACCAGCGCCTTCACCGCGCTGCGCGGGGAGGCCGCAGCGGTGGTGCGCTGGCCGGCGCTGCGGTACCCGGTCGGGGCGTTCTTCGCGATTCGCGGGTCCGCGTTCCTGCGGATCGGCGGCTTCGACCCATCCTTCTGGCTGTACTACGAGGAGACGGACCTGTTCGCCCGGCTGCTCGCAACCGGCGGGCGGATCGACTGGTGCGGCGATGCCTGGCCGGTACTCCACACCGGCGGTGGCACCGCGGGCCGGGACGCGGAGCTCCAGCGCGAGCTCGGCCGGGCGGCCGTGGCCTACGCCCTGCGCCACCGCGAGACCATCGGCCGCGGCTGGCTGCCCGTCCACGCGGCGCAGCTCGCCCTGTTGACCGGCCGCAAGGCGGTCCTAGGCCGGTGGCCCGACGCCAGAAGGTCCGCCTGGATCCTCGCCGGCCTGCTCCAGGCGGCCACGCTGCCCGGGCGGGAGCCCGCCGCCCGGTCGCGCTGGCACGCGGTTCCTACCAGGACCCGGATCGCGCTCGCCGGCCTCGACGACATCCCGCCGCGCCCGGCGGGCTTTGGCGGCCCTCGGAGAGAATGACGACGCCGGAAACATCGGGCGCGGCCGCGGGCCGCCGGTGGCAGTGCTGGAGGAACGATGAGCGTGCGCGGGTACACGGGCGATGTCACGGTGGGCGGGCCGGCGGACGTCCGGGAGCTGCCCGGCCTGACGGTCACCAAGGTCGCGGTCGGCCCGTTCGACAACAACTGCTACCTGCTGCGCTGCACCGCGACCGGCGAGCAGCTGCTCATCGACGCGGCCAACGAGCCGGACACCCTGCTGCGCGTGATCGGCGACGAGGGCCTGGCCACCGTGGTGACCACGCACCGCCACGCCGACCACATCCAGGCGCTCTCCGACATCGTCGCGGCCACCGGCGCGAGCACCGTCGCCCACCCGGACGACGCGCCCGCGATCCCGGTGCCCACCGCGGCGCTGCTGCGCGACGGCGAGGCGGTCCGGGTCGGCGAGGTCACCCTGCGGGCGATCCACCTGGTCGGCCACACCCCTGGCTCGATCGCCCTGCTCCACGACGCCGACCCGGCCGCCCCGCACCTCTTCACGGGCGACTGCCTCTTCCCGGGGGGACCTGGCCGGACAACTAAGCCGGGCGAGTTCAAGAGCCTGATGGACGGCCTGGAGGCCAAGGTGTTCGGGCCGTTGCCGGACACCACCTGGATCTACCCGGGCCACGGCAAGGACAGCACCCTCGGCCGCGAGCGCCCACAGCTGGCCGAGTGGCGCGCCCGCGGCTGGTAGCGCCCCGGGATTCGGGGGCCCAACCCCCCGAACCCCGTCCGCCCGAAAACAGCGCACCCTGGGCAGGCCGGGCGCGGTACCCGTCACCCGCGCCCGGCGCCAGCTCGCGGCTCAGCCGAGCTTCGTCCACGTACAGCGGGTCTGGAACGCGGCGTCGGTCGGCTTGATGGTCACGACGCCGTGACCCTGGACATTGCCGTTCGCGAGGATCTCGCCCGAGTCTCCGGACGTGCCGGACAGCCGCGCCCAGTAGCAGGAGTCCAGGACGTCGGTGCCAGCGGTCGTGGTCTCGTAGGTGCCCGGTTGGATGCTGGTGCCGACCAGCCAGGTTCCCGGGGTGATGGTCGTCGCTGGTGCGGGCGGCGCGACCGGTGCAGTGGGTGTGGTGCTGAGCAGCGGCGCGATATCGGGCCGGGGCACCTCCGGGCAGTAGGCGATGGCGACCGCGTACACGAAGTCCACGGCCTCGGTCCGGGACATGTGGAAGTTCTCCTGGCTGGTGGAGATCAACGGTTCCGGGTTGTTGCTGCGCGTCAGCCTGCAGACGTTCGCCCCGACCTCGTCGATCTTCGAGTCGTCCGCGGACGTGAACTGTGGGTACTGCCTTTTGACGATCACGGCTGGGGCGATCGTCGGCGCCAGTCTTGGCGTCGGGCTGGCACTCGTCGTCGTGGTCGGCGTTACTGGCTTGTTGTCCGCGCCAGACTCACCCCCGCAGGCCGCCAGCATCGCCGCTAACGCGACGGTCGCCATGATCCGAATCCTCATCTTTCCCCCCGGTCCCCCAGTAGCCGCGAGGCCGGACATCAACGGCCGCAGCGCGATTTGCTTGTGCGATCGGTCAAGGTGGCAGCGGCGTCCGTGCAGGGCAAGGTGGCGTTGCCAGGCGCGAGCCAGCCCCGCCCCCGTATTCGAGAGGGCAGGGCTGGCTAGGTCGTTGTCAGACCACGAAGCGGTCGACGTCCGTAGCCCGCGTGGCGCCCCAGACGCGGCCGTCAGGCGAGGGCGTAGAACGTCCGGTCATCGTTCAGGGCGAACGACTGCTCCACGATCCACAGCCCGCTGGCTACCTGATCAGATGGGACGGAGGCGCACTCGTTTCCTGACGCCGTGGCGTCAGGGAACATTTCCGACAGGTTGTCTATCGGGTTCGGGATGACGCCGCAGTAGTCGTCCTGCGAACCGCCGGAGCCGAAGGTGTTGCCACCCGAGCCGAGGAACTTGATGCTCAGGTCGACCAGGGGTGTTCCTGACTTGCTGCCCTTGTAGACGAGGGTGACGGGCACCATCACGAACTGGCGGCCGGCGGCCGGCGGCTCGTTGAACTGATTCTCGCCCCTCACCTGGTCGGTGGCGTTCTGAACGGTCGGGCCGAGGCTGACCTGCCAGTCGCCGATCTTGACCGTCGTGCCGGCGGGGACGGGGTTCTCCCGCGTGCCGGGTTTCGCTCCGCCGTCACCGCCCCTCTCGGCCCCGGTCGTCGTGGCGGCCGACGGGTTGACGACGGTGGCGCCGTTGCCGTCGGGGTCGCTGGTCGAGCAGCCGGCCACGGCCAGCGTGGTGGCGAGCAGTCCGATGGCGACGAGTGTGCGCGGACGGTGCATGTGTGCTCCCCCTGCCGTGCGGATGTGATGCGCGCCGCACCCTATCGCCCACGCCGGCCCGGTTTGCTGCGGCCATGGGGAGCGGTCCGGTAGCCGACCGTGACTCAGGTCGCCACCAACGCGACCGCTCCGAGGTGCCAGCACTGCCGCCCGGCCTGACCGGCCTCGCAGTCGCAGACCGCGGCGTTCTCGACCCGGTACACCTCGTCTCCGCGCGAGGAGACGACGAGCCAGACGTGGGCCTCGGCGGCTGGGATGACCGCGCCGTCCTCGATGGCCTCGACGGCGGCCTCGACCTGGTCGTCAGAGAACGAGCCGGCGAGGGTCTCGGCGCGGCGGTGGGCGCGCTCCCAGCAGCGGCGGCCGTAGCCGCGGGCGATGCTGGCGGCGGACCGGAGAACCCGGCCACAGCCGCCCAGACAGCGGACCTCGGCAGCCGGGACCGGCTCGGCGGGGGTCTCGGTGACCGCGGGAGCCGCCTCGAGGGCGACGCCGGCGACCACCGCGGCGAACCGCTCCGCCATCGCGTCCGTCTCGTCGCCGAAGGCGCCGACGATGTCGAACAGGTCGCGGGTGGCGGTCGTGGTGGTGGTCATCTTGGTCCCCCGAACTTCTGTGATGCGACATCACCAATGATAGTGACATGGCATCACGGAAGTTTCGGAACCGGACAACGCCCGAACAACTTTCGTGACGTGGCATCATGGCCGAATGACCGACGACGACCCGCTGCTCGCGTACCCCGAGGCCGCCGCCGTCGCGGGCGTCTCCGTCAGGACGCTCCGCAACTACAAGGCCGCGGGCACCCTCCCCGAACCTGATGACGACACCTTTCCGGACCGGCCACGGTGGCACCGGTCGACCATCACGGCCTGGCTCGCAGCGCGTCCCGGACAGGGGGTCGGCGGCGGGCGGCCACCAGGGCGGAGCAGCGGCTGAGCGCCGGCGGCGCCCGACGCTCCTCGCCTCCGGGAAGCGTCAGACCAGCCGAGGCGCGATCACTCTGCCGGCGCCGGCAAGGTGATGGCCACAGAGGTTCGGGCTGAACCTCTGTGGCTTCCAGCCCGGTTGACGGGTCTCCGCGGCTAGCGGGCCGGGGGGGGGGCGGCGGGGGGGGGCCCCCCCCCGCCCGGGGGCGCCGCCCCCGCGGGGGGGCCCGCGGGACTGGGGCGCCGGGCCGGCGCCGGCTCATCACGCCGGTACGGGTGCCTCGTCCGAGTCCGGCAGTACGTCGGCGGCCTGGCGCAGGATTTCGAGCACGTCGGCGCACTCCCCGGCCGTCCCGACGACGTGCAGCCGCGCCGTCACGCGCACTCCCCGGATGGCGGGGATGGGTCCCCGGCCACATCCGACCCGGACATCTCCACCGTGAACCGCGCCCGCAGCGGCTCGACGAGCCGGGCGTCAGCCGGCAGCCGGTCGCGCATCGCGGCGGAAGCCTGCCCGGCAGTCTCGCCGGCCGGTGCGGTCAGGGTGACCCGGTCGCCGGGGAATTGCGGCGCACTCACAGGCCGTCCCGCCGCGGCGCGCCGTCGACCGCGTTGGCGCCCGAGAACGGGCCGACGACCTCCCGCTCTGCGTCGACGGTCGCGCTCACGGCTGGCCGCCGTCGGCCGGGTAGAAGCCGCTGCCGTACAGCGTGAACACGATGGTCACGCTGCCGACGAGGCGGGCCCGCGCGGGGACGCCGCACATGGCGTCGATGACGTCCTGTGCGGTGGCGGCGGTCGCCGCGGTGAACTCGACCCGGTCGCCGTTACGGGTGACCGTGATCCTCGGCTCCCAGCCGGTCGCGCGGCGCATGCCCTGGACTCCGTCGACGTCCCACAGGTCGCCCCGGGTGACGTCCGTCCGGTAGTCCCAGTCGGCGGGCTTGTCGCCGGCCTCGGGCTCGGCGGTTACCTCGGCGGCCTCGGCGGCCTGCCCGTCCGACGGGGATGATGGGTCCATACGGCGCCCTCCCGTGGCGTCGTGGCTCCCTTTGGGAGCCAGGGCCCGTTCCGGTGGTTGCACACCGGGCGGGCCTTCTCTTATGCGCGCCCAAGTGACGGCACGCGATCTCTCGGGCACTCTGGCAGGCCTGCTGCCCAAGGGCAAGATGCAAGGGCAGCGAACGCGGGCAGTGCCGCAGTGTCCTGCCCGTGGCCAGCGACGACGCCCCCGTACGACCGGAGGACCTCGTCACCTTCGGCGAGGTGCGCGCCGCCCTGGGCGTGACCAAGCAGCGGGCGTCCGTCATCACCCGCGACCACCGCTTCCCGCCGCCGTGGTACGTCAGCGCCGATGGCACGGTCCGCCTGTGGCGCCGGGTCGACGTGGAGACGTGGCTGGACGCGAACCGGCCGAACTGGCGGGACCAGGGCTGATCCCACCGGCCGGGCCGAGTGGTGCGGCGGTTCAGGATCGGGTGTCAGTCTCCGGGTCCGGCGAGGCGTGGGTCAGCGCGTCCGACGCGAGGTCTCGCCACTCTTCCGCTTCCCTGCGCAGGGCAGCGGAGATCGTCGGGCTCGTTTCGTTCGCCGCCCGCTGCTCGGCCGCCTGGGCCTGTTCGGTGTAGTAGCCGACCTTGTGCATGGTCATGTCGTGCTCCGTCCATCTCGTGCCTCGCGGGCGAGGCGTACCTGCTCTTGCTGCTCGGGCGTCAGCGTCGACAGGTCGGCGCCCCACTGCTCGGCGTTGTCGGCCTGGTTGGCGACGTTGTCCTCGTGGGCGGCCCTGACCGCGGCGTCGCGGTCGCCCTGGGTGCGTCTCTTGGGTGGCATGGCGGTCTCCTCTCCGGGCTAGATTCGCCCGTCGCGGTAGAGCCGGTCGGCGGCCTGTTCGATGCGGCGGCGGTGGGCACGGGCGAACGAGGCGGCGAGGTCCTCGGCGTGGCCCAGGTCGATGCCGATCTCGCGGCACACTTTCCGGGCGTTGGCGATGTCGTTCGAGCCGTCGAGGCCGGGGTAGCCGGTGATGAGCCGGCCGGCGGCGGCCCCCGCAAGGAGGTAGACGACGAACTCCTGGTCGGTGCCGCTCCAGGTGCGGCGGGTAGCGGTGGTCATCCCGCGCCAGTGATGCTTGGTCTCGGTCACCGTGGCGTGGAAGGTGGTGCCGAGGAAGACGCCGCCGCGGCTGTACTGCCGGCCGGCGGTGACGTGGCCGGCCTCGTGGACGGCGACGATTCGCCGGTGGTCCGGGTCGGCCGGGCGTAGCCAGCTCACCGGGCACCGCCGTAACGGTTGAGCCGCAGCGATGCCCCCATCAGCGCCGCGACCCTCACCGGTCCGCCTTCTGCTCGTCGGTCCACCCGGCCGCGGCCCACCGCCGCCGCGTGCGATCGATGCAGCCGCCGCGGCACCGCCGGCCGTGGCAGCCGCCGATGTGCTCGACGAGGTTTCGGATCTCGACGTCCGCGAGGGTCCGGGCGCCGCGCGCCCGCGCCGCCTCGTCCTCGGCGGCCGACACCGGCCGGGACTTGCCGATCTTCGGCAGACGCATGGCCGCTCAGTCCTCGGCGCGGCGGTGGGTGGCGCGCAGCTGGGCGGAGAAGCCCTTGCCCACCTTGGCGTCGACCTCGGTGTCGGAGACGCGGTCGCCGACCTTCCACTCGACCCATCCCTTGTAGCCGGACTCGCGCAGGTCACGGACGCGTCCGTCGGCCTTGGTCAGCGGCTCGCCCCACGGGTCGGTGCGGCCCTTCGGGTCGGTCTGCTTGTTCTCGTTGTTCCAGACGCTCATGACGATCTCCAATCGGATGTGACTGTGGGTAGTGGTTGTGGGTTGGGGAGGGAGGCGCGGCCCGGTCCCCGAAGGGCTCACAGGGGCGTCTTGGCGCGTCGGTGGGCGATGGGCGGGCCCCCCTCTACGGCCGCTACCTCGCAGGTCAGCGGGCACTACCGGGCCGTCTACGGCCGTAGAGGGGGATGTCTACATGGGGTCGTCGGTGGCGGTGACCGTTGCCGACCTCGGCGAGGCGGGACGGGTAGCGGAGGGCCCCTCTACCGGTCGGGCGGCGAGGACTTCCGGCGGGATCGCGCCCTCGACGTCGCGGAGCAGGTAGCCCGCCCGGTTGACCCCGTCGATCTTGACCTGTTTCATGGTCCGCTTCACGCCCGCGGCCTCGAGGTCGTCGGCCAGCGTGGTTCCGTCCCAGTGGCCATAGGTGTCCTCGTCGAGGTTCACCAGGGCGGCGAGGAGGTCTTCGGTCCAGATCCGGGTACGGGAGCCGAACGCCTCCATGACGTCGCCGATGATCTGGGGGATCACGTAGCCGACCTCGGCCGCGACGGTGCCGATGTCGCCGGTGGCCTGCCCGGTCAGCGTGCCGGCGTCGATCCGGAGCTTCCGGCCGCGCTGGCAGACCACCTCGAAGGCGGGGTTGTCGAGGAGGTCGGCCTTGACCGTGACGAAGGATGCCGGCCCGGTGACGAGCACGCCGACGCCGATGTGGTCCTCGGACAGCATGGAGGCATCCGCGCCGGCCGCGGCCTTCCCGTCGCCCAAGACCATGTCGGAGCTGGTCTTGTCGGTGACCTGCGTGGAGTACCGGAAGGTCACGATCTCGCGGAGCTTCGTTGGCACCGACTTGGCGTCGGGCCGCTGGCTGGCGTAGATCGGGATGAACCCGGCCGCAGGGCCGCGCCGGGCGATCCGCGCGAGCTTCCCGATGATCCGCTTGCGGTCCTGCTCGGTCTCCAGCGCCTCGAAGTATTCCTGCAGCTCGTCGATCACGACGGGGATCAGCGGCAGGTTGTACTTCCGCATGATGGCTGGGGTGAGCTTGCCCTCCGGGCACATCGACGTGGGCAGGCTCGCGAATACGGCGAACCGGCGCGACATCTCGGAGATCAGCTCGTCGAGCATCGCCTCGAACGCTTCGAGGTCGGCCTCGTCGGCACCCTGGACGTAACGATGAAAGACCCCGGCACCTGGGCGGAAGTCGGCGCCGCCCTTCCCGTCGGCGAGGTAGATGCGGCACCACGGGTCGAGCACCGCGGCGGCGACGAGCAGCCGCATCGAGAACGTCTTGCCGCGGCGGGGTAGGCCGCCGAAGAACGCCGATTGCCACAGCAGGCCGATCTCGATCCGGTCTGCGCGGGCGTCGCGGCCGAACGGCACCGCGCCCCAGAAGTCGAACACCTCCAGGTCGACGAGCGGGGAGATCTTCGGCTTGCCGAGGTACGGGTCGTCGTCACACACCCAGAACGCCAGCCGCTTGCCGTTGCCGCCGTCGCCGGCGCGGATGCGGGTCATGATGAGCTGGATCTCGTCGACGCCCAGCTCGGCGGCGATGACGTCCCGCTTCGCGATCGCGTGGGCCGCTGTCTTCCCGCCGCCCAGTGGCAGGTCGAAGATGGTCTGCCAGCCGCGGCCCTGCCGGTCTCGGGCGACCAGGCTTCGCAGGATCAGGCTGGCGTCCGGCTTGAGCAGCCCGGCCGCGCGGAACGCGGCGTTGAGGTGCTCGGGCGCGAGCTCCAGGCGGACGTCCCGCTCGATGCCGTCGAGCATGCTGGGACGGGCCGGGTCCGGGCGGCGCCGGCCGCCGATGGCCAGCGCGCCGGCGAGGACCGCGCCGGACACGATCGGCACGATGTCGCCCGCCATGTACGCGCCGATCGTCTCGCCGATGCCGGTGGTCGCCAGCGCCCCACCGGTGATGTACCACCGCACTTTTCGGTGCTCGCGGACGACGAACACCTCCCGGCCGAGCTTCCCGCTGTTCTCGTCGCGCAGCTCGTCGGCCAGGTCGCCAGCATTGACCCATCGCCACCACCAGCGACCCGACCGCCACGTGCCCCGCAGCACGGCCCCGACGGTCCGCAGCGGTCCGCGGGCGGCAACCCGGCCGGCAACCCGGACGCCGTAGGCGGCGTGCGCCTTGGCGACCGTCCCGTCGCGGGTCCACGCCGGCGCCCGCAGCGGATCGGAGACCAGCGCGACCTGGCGACGAGCGCGCGTCGGAGCGGGAGCCGGCGCGGGCGTCGGGACCAGTTCGGCGGCCGGAGCGGGAGCCGGCGTGGTCGGCATCCACGGCCCGGGTACAACGACACCGGACAGCCCGTCCACCTCGCTCGACGTCTCGGTCACCATGACCCTCCGGTCGCGTCCAGCGGCCAGCTCGAGCCGCCCAGGGGGGCGATGCCGGCCGCAGCCGACACCGCCAGCTCGAGCCGCATGAACCCGTCGACGATCAGGCACACGGCGAGCCCCGCGACCCGCAATGCCAACACCACCCCGGCGAGCAGGACCAGGCCCAGCGCGACCGGCCAGGGCAGCCGCCCCAGGTCCATCCGGATCGACGTCATGCCGCCACCCCCGCCGCGCTGTCGGTGGCGATTTCGCCGAGGTATTTCCGGACGGTGGGCGCGGTCAGCCCGGTGGTGGTGGCGATGTCGGCAGCCAGCTGGCGCATCGACCGGCCGTCGTCGGTGGGGATCGCCGCGTAGGCCTTGGCGACTTCGTGGCGGCCGGTGCCACGCTTCGGCCGCGCCTGCCGGCGGCGACGACGGGTGGCGATTTTCGCCGCCTTGGTAGCCGGTTCGCCGGGCACCTCAGCGGGCCCGTCGGCCGTGTCGCCAGTGGTGGCGTTCGCCGGGTCCGTACGGGCCGCGGGGACGGCGACGGGCTCGGCCTCATCGTCGCCATGCCCGCCCGTCGCCTTCATCAGGGTTACGAGCGCGAACGCGACTACCGGCCAGACCGCCATCACTGGGCGCCACGCCCCGGGGTGGCCGACCAGGTGGCCGTTGTCGCCGTGGACCAGGGCGGCAGTCAGGTTGCACGCCGCTGAGAAACCGAACGCGGCGATGGTGACCAGCACCGGCCAGAACAGTCCGCCGCCGGTGCGCCGGCGGTGGCGGACTTCGAGGACGGCGGCGATCGCCATGGCCTCGCCGGTGCCGGTGATGACAATCGCGGCCCACAGGGGCTGTCCGGCCCACTGCGCGACGGCGGTGGTGTGGACACCGGCGACGGCGAACGCCCCGGCGCCGAGCACGAACGGTAGGGCGCGGCGGGCGAACCGCTCGGCGCGGCCCTTGCGGCGCGGGCGGTCGGGGGTCATCGGGCGTTCTCCTTCGGGAGAGTCCTCGCGCCGGCTCATCGGGCACCGCCGGGCGGGCGTAGGCAGGCAAGGCCGCCTGGACGGCCGCGGCGGGCGGGGCCGAGCTGCGGCATCGCGGCCCGGACCTGCCGGTCAAGCTCCGTCCGGCGCCCCGCCCCCAGGGGGATACCTCGCGCCTTGAAGCCGTGCGTCAGGACGGAGTAGTTCCATGGCGTCCCGGCGGCGAGCGCCGTGGCAGCGACCTCCAGCGCGACCGGGAGCAGTTCCTCCATCGACTTCCATGGCGGCCTGCGGGGCTTGTCCGCACCGGCCAGCATCTTGTACATGTCGCGAGCGGCCTTCGAGAGCAGCGGCCCGACGCTGCCCTCGCGCATGCCGATGATGTGCGCTGTCGCGGCGGCCGACTGTCCCTCGATGCAGCGCAGCTCCAGGACCTGGCGCCGCCGCGGCGAGAGGGAGTCGAGAGCCGCGCGTAGGCGTTCCGACAGAACCGGCCCGTCGGCGGCGTGCGGCGCCGGAAGGAGTAGCGCCGCCGTCATGCCTGCGAGCGCCCTCCCGTCAGCCCAGCGGCTGACGATGTATCGGGTCAGGACGACGGCGACGACGTGGCCGTACAACCAATTGCGGAACGCTCCCTGAGGGAACATGCCGGCCTGGAGCAACTCCAGCGCGCTGGTGAAGACTTCCTGGGTCAGGTCGTCAACCTCGTCCAGGTCGCGGTCCCATACCCGGCGGCGCAGGTGGGCCGCGACGTTGTGGCCGTACCGGCGGTAGAGCTCGCCGTATGCGTCCGGGTCGCGCAGTGCCGACCACACGGCCAGCACCTCGTCCTCGGTGCCCTCCGGCGGCGAAGCGACATCCGCCGCCTCGGGGATCGGCATGTCGATCAGGTCGAAGCCGCGTGGGTCATCGTCGGGCGCACCCGCGGTCGTGATCGTGGGCGTCGTCATCGGGCACCTCCTGCGATGAGACGAAGGTCGGCCTTGTCGGCGTACTCGGTGTCCTCCGCGCCGTCCCGCAGGACGAGCGCGAAGTACCGCACGGGCCCGCCGGGCGGGCCGATCTGGAAGTCGCCCATGCCGCCCGTCTCGGGCACGACGACACCAGTGCGCGTGCCGCCGTTGACGTCGGTCCACTCGACCGCGGCGCCGGGGGCGAAGCGCTGGGCGTGCTGGATGGCGGATGCGGTCATCGCGCACCCCCTGGAATCGCCGCCCGCAGCTCGGCGAGCAGCTGCGCGAGGATGCCGAACAGGTCGCCGACCGCTTCCCGGTATTCCTGGCCGCGCGGGGCCAACCAGGCCGTGAACTCGTCGCGGGTCGGCGGCTCGGGCGAGTACAGCCGCTCAAGCTGCCCCTGCAGCCAGCCGACGGCGTCGTCCTGGCCCGCCAGGTAGTCCGGCCGGTCGTCGTTCTCCATCGCGCGCAGGGCCGCCCCCGCTCGGGCGAGCGGGTCGGCCGCCGGGACGGGCACGGAGCTGGTGCTCATACGGCACCCCCGGCGGCGTCGAGCGCGGCCAGCTGGGCACGCAGCTTGGCGGCCTGACTCGCCCACCAGTCGGGCACGGTCGTGCTGGTCGCGGCGTACCGGTCGGCCTGCGCCAGCTGGGCGGCCAGGACGGTGCGGCGGTCGGGGATCTCGTCGACCACGGCCGCCACCGCAAGCGCGCGGCGCAGGCTGGCCGTGACGGTGCTCTGCGAATAGGCGCCCATCAGGACCGACTCGATCGTGGCGGCCATCAGGCCGAACGCAAACGACTGCCGACTGGCCGGGTCGCCGTGGTGGGCGAGCATCGCCCGCGCGGCGTACCGGTCGGCGGCGGTCAGCGTGACGGCGCTCATGCCGCGCCCCCGGCGAGGTGGTCGCCCTCGTCGCGTAGCCGGCGCCACGAGCCGATGAGCGATCCCCTGTAGTCCCACAGTTCGTCGAGCGTTGCCTCGGGCAGGGTGTCGCCGTCGCGGATCGTCAGGTCGGCGTCGATGATCGCCGCGTCGTGGCTGTCAGCCATAGCGCGCAGGTGGGCGGCCAGGACTCGGCGACTCATGCCGCGCCCCCGATCCGGGCACGTAGCGCGGCCTGCAGGTAGCCCGCCGCCATGTCGTATCCGTCGAGCTGGTGGTCGGCGGCCAGTCGGTCGGCCAGCGGTGCCTCCTCGTCGTCGACCAGGGCGCGCAGGCGGTCGAAATGGGACTCGACGTCGTCCGGGTCGTACGAGGTTCCTGCGGCGCGAGCGGCCTTGCGGGCGTTCAGGTCGGCGGACACGTCGGCCGCCGCGAGTCGGGCGCCTTGGGCCTTCTGCTCGGCGGCGAACCGGTCTGCGAGCGACGCCACCGAGATGGTCGCGGCATCCTCCAGGTTGGCGACCGCGGCGTTCAGGTCGAGGAGGTCGGCGGCCATACGGGCCGCAGGTGAGTCGGCCACGTCGGCGAGCTGGGCGAACGGGTCGGGTGGGATGCTGTTGGTCACGGATCGGGCTCCTGTCGGTCAGGGGTTCCGGTTCGAGGGCCCGTCTCGGAGTTCGCAGCTCCGGGCGGGCCTGTTTCGTTTCTGGGCTGGTCAGGCAGCGTCGGGATTGCCGGGCGTAGGAGCGTGGCCGGTCGCCAGAGCGACCAGGTCACAGCGCCGGAATCGGCGACGACCGGACCCCAGGACCCGCGAGGCGACCAGTTCGGCACGCGCCCAGCGGATCAGCGTGGACTCCGAGATGGGCAGCCCATTGGCCGCCAGTTCCTTGAGTGCCTGACCGGTGGTGAGCGCGAACGACTCCCCCGGCCCGGTCTCGTTCGTCATCTGGTCTCCCGTCCTGGCGGATGTGACGGCTTTGACGGTAGGTCACTGGTTAAGACTGGTCAAGACCAATCGGTAAAGACCAGTACTGACGAGGGGGGCGATCGTCGGTAACGTCTTCAGCCGTGACCCCAGATGGCGACAGGCAGGCTGCGGCGACGTATCTCCGCATCGCCGATGACCTGCGACGACAGATCACCTCGGGGGACCTGGCACCTGGTACCCAGATGCCGTCAGAGCTGAAGCTGACGAAGCTCTACGGCGCCTCGCGGCCGACCGTGCGACAGGCACTCGACGTGCTGCACGGCGAGCAGCTCATCGACAAGATCCCGACCGTGGGGACGTTCGTCCGGCGCCGGCCGGCGCTCACCACCCGCTCGTCGACCCGCTACGCGCGCCAGCCAGGCGAGACGTCACCGTTCGCGCGCGATGCCAAGCGGGAGGGCGCGCGACCGGACTGGGACCACGAGACCAATCGGATTCGGGCCGGCGAGGATGTCGCGGCGCGCCTCGGCCTCGAGGTCGGCGTGCACGTCATGCGGACGCACTACCTGTTCCGCGCCGATGGGCGCCCGATCCAGACGTCTACGAGCTGGGAGCCGTTCGAGATCGTCGGCGGCACGGCTATCGAGGAGCCGGAGGAGGGCCCAGGCTCGCGGGGTGTGGTCGCCCGCTTCGACACCATCGACGTCCGCATCGACCGCGTGGTCGAGCGCGTCCGGGCGCGGCCAGCCACCGAGGAAGAACGGCGCCAGCTCGACATCCCCGAGGGCGTGTGGGTGCAGCAGATCGAGCGCACTCACTACGCCGGCGACCAGGCCGTCGAGACGGCCGACATCACGGTGCCAGCCGATCGCTACGAGCTCGAGTTCGTCATCCCGGTTGAGTAAGACCCTCGGGTCCGGCTGCGTAGGTACCGTCCTCGTCATCGGCGAGCGCGGCGTGCACGGCAGATGGTCCGCCGGTCACGGTCCAACTGGTCGCGGTCGTCGCGTTGGGCCGCAGGGTGGCGGTCGCCATCAGTAGGCCTCCACGCCGGAGTCGAGGAGGCGGGCGAGGTCGGCGAGCATCTCGTTGTTCGCCCTGCGGACGGCGGCCTCGATCGCGGCCGGGTCGGTGGCGCCGCGGGCGTCGACCTCCTGATGCAGGTTGATCGTCGCCGCGCCGCGGCCCCCGGCGCCGGCCGCCGCGAGCGCCCGGGACCGCGAGGCGGACAGGTCGAGCGAGGGTGGCAGCGGGGCGACGGCAGCGCCGCGGCCCTGCCACATCAGCTCGGGTCCGGCGTCGCCGACGACGGTCCAGCCGGCCGAGGTGATGAGACCGCCGTGGGCGAGTAGCGGGATGTCGGGGACGGAGAAGCTGTTGCCACCGATGCCGGGCACCCAGCTCGGGATACTGACGCCGATCTTGCCGATCGAGCGGTTCCACAGGCTGGCGATGGAGTTGAACGCGGACTTGAAGGGTCCGACGATGGCGCCGGCCACGCCGACCAGCGCGGTGCCGAGGCGCCCTGGAATCCCGACAAACCACCCCACGGCGGTCGTTATGCCGCCAGACACGGCGGACCATCCGGTTACGAAGGGTGACGCCAGGGTCGAGCCGATGGAGGCCAGGGCGGAGCCGACGCGCCCTGGGAGCGCAACGAACCACCCGACGGCGGTCGTCACCGCGCCGGAGACGAGGTTGAACCCGATGACGTAGGGCGCGAGCAGCACCTGCGCGATGGAGACGATCGCCGAGCCGACGCGGCCGGGCAGGGCGAGGAACCAGCCGACGCCGGTCTCGACCCAGCCGGAGACGAGCTGAAAGCCGAACACGAAGGGTGCGGCCAGGAACTGACCCACGGAGGCGAGCGTCGAGACGATCATGCCCGGGAGGCTGATGATCCAATTGAGGACGGCGACGCCGGCGGCCTGGATGTCAGACCAGTGCTTGACGATCATGACGACGGCGAGGCCGATCGGGCCGGTCAAGATCCCAAGCAGCAGCGGCCAGTTGCTCCGCACCCAGCCGATCACCGCCGAGGCCGCGCCGGTCACCAGGCTGAAGCCAGACTGGATGAGGCCCCAGGCCTGCACGAACGGCCACGACAGGACCGCGCCGACCTGACCCCAATGGCCGGTGAAGAAGTCGTAGACGACCATCGCCGCGACCTTGATGCCGTTGAAGGCGCCTTGGATGATCGCGCGAGCGGTCTCCGAGTTGCGGTACAACAGCACAATGCCCGCGACCAACGCGAGCACACCGATAATGATCAGCCCTATGGGGTTGGCTGACATAGCCGCGTTGAATGCCCATTGCACGCCGGTCGCGATGGTTGTCGCCACACGCCACGCGACCTGTGCAGCCGTCCATGCCGCCATTGCGATGCGCACTGTCACGATTACCGCCGCGAGCGCGCCGAGGCCGATGAGAAGCGGTTGCACGAAGCTCTGATGGGCCGTGGCCCATTTCACGATGATTCCGCCGACCTCGGTCAGCTTCATCTGGAAATTACGTTTGAATGTTTCGAGCGCTGACGCGGGCGAGGCGCTGATGGTGGCCATCGCGTCCGTCGTCGCACCCTCGACCTGGCCAAGCGCGGACACCGCCTCGGACGGGTCCAGGGCGAACAGTGCGGCGCCCAAATCTTCAGCTTGGGTTCCGAAGAGGGCGGTCGCAGCGGCGGCCTGGGCGACTGGGTCCTTGATCCCGCGCAGCCGGTCGAGGGTGAGGTCGAGCGCCCCGGTGGCGGCTGTGCCGCCCTTGCCGATCTCGGCGGCCATCGCGCCGGCGTCCAGGCCGATCGCCTTGAAGCCGGCGGCCGTCGTGGTGCTGCCGTCGATAGCCCGGATCGAGAATTCCTTGATCGCGTCGGCGACGAGGTCCGAATCGCGCGCGCCGGCCTGTAGGCCCTGGGACAGCAGGCCCGTCGCGGTCTTGGCGTCGAGCCCGAACTTGGACCACTGAACGCTGTACTCATTCAGCGTGTCCAAGAAATCGCCGCTCTTGTCCACCCCGGACTGAAAGCCGCGCGTGATGACGTCGAAAGCCTGGTCGGCGTTGTCGACAAGTCCTGTCTTTATCAACTGGCCGACGCTCGCCGTCACCCCGCCGACGTCCGTCTCGAAAATATCTCCGATGGCGACGGCCTTCTGGCTGGTGTCCTTTAGCCAGGTGGCATTCCCCTCGCCGATGTTGGTGTAGACGCCGCGGATCGCGGTGTTCACCGTTCCCAGGCTGTCGCCCCAGTTGTTGCTGTAGATCGAGCCCGCGATCTTCCCGGCACTCGCCGCGGCCGTCGGGTCCAGGCCGAGCTGAGCGGCCAATTTCGCATTGTCACCGCCAGCGGACAGCGAGCTTTGCACGCCGGCCGCGAGGGCAGCACCGGTGGCGGCACCGATCGCCGCGGACGCGACCTTGACACCCGACCCGATCCCGTCGAGCGCCCCCCGCCAGCCACGGGCCGTCTCATCGGCCCCGCGACGGCCCGCCTCACCGGCATCGTCCAGGCGGCGGCGCAGGTCCTCGGCCTCGGCAGCCGCGCGCCGCGTCGCCTCTTCAGCCTCACCGAGGCGACGCGCGAGGTCCGCGACGTCACCACCGCCGGCGCTGGCCAGCTGGCGGCGCAGTTCCTCCGCTTCGTCGCCCGCCTGCCGCGCGGCCTCTTCAGCGGCAGCGAGCCGGCGCTCCAGCTCGCCAGCACCCTCACCGCCGCCGCGGGCCGCGTCGCCGATCCGGTCGACGTCACCAGCCGCACGGCGAGCCGCGGTACCAACCGCATCGATGTTGACCTGCAGGCGGAGCGCCGCATCCACGGCCGGGCCGAGACCGCGGGCGACCTGGTCGCCGAGCCGGGCCCAGCCTGCATCCATCTGCGGGACGATCCGCACGTAGGCAGACCCGAGGACGTTGACAGCCATGTCAGCGGCCCTCTGCCTCGGCCGCGGCGACCGCTTCGGCGATCAGCTCGTTGGTCCGGGCGCACCACAGCTCAGTCCAGGTCGGACCGAGGCTCAGCCGCCAGCCGGGATTCGCCCGCTCGTCGGCGTCGGGGATCTGCGCGCGAGCGACCCGGCGCCAGGCGCGACTGGCGCGGAGGTCGGTGCGCACCGAGGCCAGGACCGGCGCGAGCGCGGCGGCGTTCACCGTCGCGTGGCCATGCTGGTGGCGCGTGACGTGCGGGCTGATCGCGGCGGTCAGGTCGGCCACGGTCAGCCGGCGCGCCTTCGCCTCGCGGTCGATCTGCTCGCCGAACTCGGCGGCACCGGCGGTCCATCCGAAGAAGAGGTACGCGCCGCCGTCCGGCGTCGGCCAGTGGAACTCCAGCCGCTGGCCGGGGCCGTAGAGGCCGCCGATGTCGTCGGCGGCGGCTATGCGGGACGCGACGTCCGGCGGGGCGCCGAGAAGGGTGAGGGCCACGAGCGAGGGCCTTTCGCGAGCATGCCGAATGGATCGGCTCGCTCGCGGCGGCTACGCCTGCCCGCTTGCGCGTCAAGGTCCGGCTACGCCTGCGACCCTGGCTTTCCTTACTGGATGACTACGTCACCAGCGCCGTGTGGTGATCTGATTTTATCCCAGTTAGATCAGCCTCCATAGTCCGGCGGCACCGGATACGCCGAATCTCCTGTTCGCTTCGGCACGGTCGCCGAGAATCACGCTGTGAAGCGCTATGAGCACCGCGTGGTCACGGCCCGGCCCGACGAGATGGAGCAGCGGCTCGACGAGCTCGGCGCACAGGGGTGGCGTCCGATCGGCATCACCGGCGTCGACCCGCTGACCGTCCTCATGACCAGAACCCCCGAGGCAAGTCCGCGGCCCGAGCTTCGTGTGCGCGTGACCACGACTGACGGGCAGAGCGTCCATGTCGTGGCCGACGGTGCCGACGTCACCGATGGCGCGCTGACGCTGCGCAAGGTTGGCGAAGAGGTCGAGACGCCAACGGGTGAGATCACCGCGCTGGATTGGCACATGGCCGACGTCCGGGCGTATGAACTGTGGACCGACGAGGAGGACGCGGCATTGCTCGCCGGGGTCGAGGCCTCCGTCGGGGAGACGAAGCTGTCGGAGATCCACGGGCGGACAGAGCGGGCGATCCGCACCCGCCTCCGGCGGTTGGAGGAAGCCGCGGGCGACGAGGCGGGCGAGGACACGCTGCCCGTCGGTGGCGGTCCGCCACCAGCGCTGATCCCGGTCATTGCGGAACTCGAGCAGCACCTGCCATGGTTCGCGGGGGCGGACTTCAGGACCCTCGCGCGCACCTACCGGATCTTGAGCGATCTGCCGCCGATCGGCGATGGACAACGGCGCGCACAGACGCCGGATGGCATGTTCGCGGGCCGGAGAAGCTCGGTAGAGGGCGAACCGGCGCTCCTACGCATCGCGGCCACGATCGACAAGGTGCTGAAGTACGCCCCGACGAAGGGCGACGCCGACGCGCTGGAGCGTGCCGCCGAGATCCTGCGCGCCTACCGGAAGCCCGCGAGCTGACCTGGTAGGACCGGCGGGTGCACAAATGGCTCGAACCTGACGGTGTGTCCGCAATCGCCACAACCATCGCCTCGATCCTCGCGCTCGCGAGCCTGGTCTACGTCGCCGTCCAGCAACGTGACATCCGGCGTGAACAGCGCCGGATTGCGACCGAACGGCTGGTACTTGAAAGTGCCGCCCGCCGTGCGCAGGCAGCACAGGTTGTCGCCTACACGGCATGGGAAAAGGCTGGTACTCACTACCCGACGGAACTGGTAGCTGCAGTGATCAACGCAAGCGGCGCCCCGATCTACGACGCTACGGTCATCCCCTGTCTTGACGGGTGCCTAGGAGAGCACGCCCGATGCCCGGTCGTGGCGATCGGCGCACACGACAGCGGGCGCGCCCCTGTCGCCTATAACAGGTTCTTCGGATCGCCCCCGCCGAACCCATTGCCAGACATTCCCGTGATCGTCACCTTCGTAGACGATGCGGGCCTGTGTTGGTACCGCGACGAGCGCGGCCGGCTCCACGAGGGGTCCTACGAGCACCCGGCAGGTACGCCGCTCGTTCCGTGGGACTGACTATGGGCCCAGAAATCGGCGGGCGTCGTTCAGAGTGTCGACCACGGCCCGTCCAGCTACGTGGTCGTCGTACGCCTTGATCCGCGCGTTCCGGTCCGGGTTGGTCGCCGACTCGGTCAACTTCACGGGAAGTGGCCTCATCTCGTCGCGTGTTCGCCACACCAAGGTGCCGACCATCTCCGTGACGATGTCCGCCACGATGTCGCCTAGCACTGGGCCGATCGGGCGGACCAGATCATGGACGAGCACTCCGCGAATAAGGGCGAGACCTTCGAGCACCACGCCATCCGGGTCGGCTGCGGCCCGCCGGTAGTAGTTCTGCGCTCCCTCGCTCTCCCTGAGGTACTCGCGCAGTGAGTAGAGGTGCCCGAGTGCCTCGCGCATCGCGCGGTGCTGCAACCGCTCCGACGGAGCGCGGACGAGTCGCATCCACGCGTCGTCCAAGTCTTCGAGAACTTCCGCGAACAGGTCGGTCACGAGTCCCCCCGATCCGGCAAGTCGGACGACCGGAGCCTATTCGCCACGGGATGGTGCCGAGTCGGACAGCGATGGGTAGGCCAGCCAGGGGCGGCTCGGCGTTCGCCGCTCACGTCGCCGCAGCCACCACCTCGTCGAGCGCCCGGTACACCGACTGGCGTGGGCAATTGAGGATGCGGGCGGCCTCGGAGACGGTCGTGCCCGCGGCGACCATGCGCCGGGCATGGGCCTTCTGCTCCGCGGTGAGCGCCGGCTTGCGGCCGAGTTGGGAGCCGCGGTCGCGGGCCGCATCGAGGCCCGCGCGGGTCCGCTCGCGGATGAGGTCGCGCTCAAACTCGGCGAGCGCACCGAAGACGTGGAAGCAGAGCCGCCCGGCCGGGGTGGAGGTGTCGATGCCGTCGGTCAGCGACCGGAACCCGACGCCGCGTTCCTCCAGGCCGCTGATGACGTCGATGAGGTGGCGCAGGCTGCGGCCGAGCCGGTCGAGCTTCCACACCACGATGACATCGCCCGCGCGGGCGTACTCGAGCATCTTGTCGAGCTTGGGCCGGGTGGTCGTCGACCCAGACGCGGTGTCTTCGAAGATCCGGGCGCAGCCCGCGTCGGTGAGCGCGCGGACTTGGAGGTCGTGGTTCTGCTCGCCGGTACTGACACGGGCGTAGCCGAGGTCTACCATGACCCGATCATGTCCCATAACGGTCATCCCGTAGATGGGACATCGGACAACGTTTTAGGACGCCGTATTGGCACCCAGCGGGGTGGTTGTTGACCATGTCCGTAACCGGCCCTCTACGGACATGGTCACCACGGCGGCCTCGCCACGCTCATACCGGGAGATCCGCGTAAACCGCGAAGTGCACGACCCCGTCCCAGGACGCGTCCTCGGCGCTCACCGGGTACCCGCCCGGTTGGAAGCGGCGCGGACTGCTCGCGCAGGGTCGTGTCGCCAGTTCATTGCCTTCAGGGCCGAGTGCGTCGCACGGGCCGCATCTCCCCGATCGAGGGCGATGTGCGCGAGCCGGACGTGCATGTCGGCCAGCCGGGCGTTGCCCTCGGGGTCGCCCACGGCGCGGCGGCCCGCATCGATGCGGGCCCGCATGGTGGCGGCCGTCAGTATCGGCCGGGTCGCCGCCATCCCCGCGCCGGTCGCCCGCCGCGGCCCGGGGGCGATGAGGGCGACGGGAGCTCCGTGCGCGACGAGCTGGCGGGGAATCGGGAACCCCGGCGTGTTGACCGCGAGGGCGGCGACGAGCTCCAGCTTGCCGCCCAGCGCCCGCCAGTCGCCCGACAGCGGCGAGGCGCGCAGCGTCCGGATCTGCTCCGGCGACGCGTCCGGCCGCAGGGCGCCGGCCAACCAGATTCCGACCTCGTCCTCGCCGGCGGCAACGTCGGCCACGACGTAGCCGGTGTGGTCGTAGTGCGAGACGACGTCACCGACCGGGATGCTCGCCTCGACGGGAGCGTGCCCGGTGCCCGCGGTGAGGTGGCCCACGGGGACCTCCGTCCCCTCGGCGGTAAGCACCGCGCCTGTACGGAACTGCGAGTAGCTCGACGTCGAGCGGGGCGGGGTGACGCAGCGCCCCGACATCCCGGTGTGGCAGGTGTCCCATGCCGCCAAATGCCCGTAGACACGTCCCTCGGCAGTGACGGTCAGTGGCGTCGGCGCCCTCAAGCCAGGATTGGCGAACCATGCCGCGGGCGGCTCGATCGGGGCCGCGGCGGCCGTCAGCGCGCCAACGGGGGCACGCCTAGCCGAGGCGGCCCGGTAGGTGGCCATCCGCTGACGCAGGTCAGCGGCATGAGTCTGCCGACGATCCCGCTCGGCCAGGATGGTGTGGACGGTGGAGTCCAGGTAGGTGATCCGCGAACGGATCGCAAGGCGAGTCGGGGGCATCGGGTCTCCCGGAGTGATCGACGGTGGTTTCAATGATCCACCCCGCGAGGCGCGGCCGGCGCTCACCGGTGGCTCACCGCGGCCGGGTACTCGCCGGACGTCGCGACCGCGTCCGCAAGCCTGCGCAGCTCGGCGGCGACGGCGGTCGGGTCGGAGCCCTGCCCGATCGACAGGGTCACCCGCGGATCCGCCCATGGCGCAGCGGCGACGGCTGCCCCGGTCAGTAGTACCGGAACGCCGGCAACGGATGTGGTGCCGTCCTCGGCCACCCGGGTGCCGTAAGCCAGGGCCGGGTCGACCATGTGTGGCGCGATGTAGGCGGCGAGCACTGCGACGCGGGCACGGTGCGGGGCGGACAGCAGCTCCCCGGCAAGGGTGAGCAGGACGCGGGCCGCCCCGTCGAGCGCCCCGTCGGCCAGACGTACCAGCTCGGCCACCGTGGTGGCGGCGTCGTCGGCCCATTGGCGGGCGAGGTCGAGCAGGTGGCCGCAGGTTTCCCAGCGGACCGGCCGAGAGCCGTCCTGCACCTCGAACCGATCGGCGGTGATGCCGCCGGCGGGCAGCAGCACGGCCGACCACTCCGCGACGCGCCCCGCGTGGTCGGCGAGCAGCGGGGCGGCCTCGGCCGCGAGCTCGGCGGGCAGGCCGGCGAGGCGCGGGTCGACAACGAGGTGGGCGGTCACAAGATCCTCCGGAGGGGTCGAGTTGGTGACAGGTAGGCCGCGACGGAGCTTCACAGGGCCGCCTCCGCGGTAATGGCCTTTGCGAGGGCACGCAGCTGGCGGGCAACCTCGGCCGGGTCGGCGCCGAGGGCGATGGACACGTCGAAGGCGGGGCGCTCGCCGGGAAGCTCGGCCCGGTAGGCGCCGTCGCCGAGTGGGCGGAGCACCAGGTCGGCCTGCGGCCACGGCCCGTTGAAATTGACGTGGACCAGGTAGTCCGAGGGCACCACGTCATAGGCGGTGGCGCCGGCGACAGCCTCGCGCACAAGCTTCTGAGGCAGGCGGGATAGCAGGTCGGCGCCGCCGGCCGACATCTCGGTCACGACACCCTGGCCGCCGTATCGCAGGCCGAAGGCGAGGGGCGTCGCCGGGTCGAGGTGAGGCAGCAGCGGGGCGGGGCGGGCGGTCATCGGGGTGTCTTCCTTCGGGTCGGGGTGAGACGCATCGGGCTCAGTCCTTCCGGGGCGGAGGTGGCGGCGGCCAGGGTGGCGGGAGTGCCGCCGGCGAGGACCACAACGCTCCCGGCCACGGCCACCGGGCCGGGTCGGGGAACGGGTCGATGACGATCGGCTGGAGCCCGGCCTGCGGGAACATCGGCGTGCAGCGGTCGCACAGATGGAGCGCTCCGTCGAGGCGCAGCGCCCCGCCGAGCTGGGCACTCACATCGGCGTGCCAGACCCGCACGGGACCGACGATGTGTACGTCCAGGTGACGGCGGACCAGGGCTGGCAGCGCGTTGCACATGTGGCAGCGCGTTGCGAGCGGGTTGTGGGTCGCCGCGGCGTGTGCCTCGTGGCAGTCCGGGCAGCGGATCTCGGAGGTGTGTGAGGCGCAGAGCACCGGCGTCGGCACGAGCGCGACCCCGGTGCCGCCGTCCTCGCCGGCGAGCTCGGCCAGGTCGGCGTCGAGGCCGGCGCCGATCGCCGCATCGGCGATGTGCTTGCAGGCAAGCAGGCGTTTGCGTCGCAGGGTCCGCCACACCTTGTCCGAGATCCTGGTCGCCCACCCACCGATCGGCGATCTCCGCTGGTCAGGAGACATGTTGATCAGTCCTGTCGTCGCCGGATGGGGGCCCGGCCATAGTGATCGCGGATGACCCAAGATTTTTTAGAACTTCACTCCAGGCCCTCGATGACGCCGCCGTTTCGGCCGTCACCGCGGCCCCCGCCGCGTGGGACACGTCCATTCGTGGATCACGGCGAGGGCGCCGCTCCGGTCGGGCCGGGCCTCGCGTTGGCAGTTCGGACACGCGTATGCGTCGGGGGATCGCAGGCCGTCCCAGGGCGCCATGGCTTCGGTCGGCGCCGCCTTCAGTCCCGCAGCCGAGCTGGCGGTCTCGCGCCGGATCTTCCCGGCGAGCCGGCCGATCCGGGCGTCAGTACGGGCGATCGCGCGGGCGACGACTGGCGGCCGTTCGGGCCGTCGGACCGGCCGCGCCGTCGGACTGCCGCTCACCGCCCCACCGCCCGGATGCCTGCCTCGGCCTGCCATGCAGCCCGGTCGACGGCCAGGACCTCGCGCACGCGGGCACGAGTGGCGGGCGAGGCGGGGCACGCCGCCGCGTGCCGGATGGCCAGGGCACCCAGTCGGTCAGGGACGGCCTCGACCAGGCAGGTCGGGCACGCCCACCAGGCCGGAGAGCGCGGGCCGGACCAGGGCGCGGTGGCCGGCTCGGCGGTCACGAGGTGGCCTCGGCATCCTCGGTGGCCAGCCGGAGCCGATAGGTCGGCCCGTCCGGTGTGGCACCGACGCGCTCGAGGTGGAGGTCGGGACCAAGGCGCGACCCGAAGATGCGTTCCCACTCGACGACGTACGCGCCGCCGCCGGACGGACGGGCGCGGTCGAGCGCGACCTGCGCACGGCGCTGGCCGGTGCCGACGTAGACGTCGAGCAGGCGTTGCGCCGCGGCGCTGGCCTCGACGACGCGGCCCCGGCCGCCGCGGGCCAGGGCGAATGACAGGGGGGCGCCGGTGGCGGCGGTGTCGGTCACGTGGTTCCTCCGATCGTCAGAGCGGCAGGTCGGCGAGGTGGACCGCGACGCCGCCGGCCTCGACGTAGCCGCCGAGGTTCGCCGGGGTCGGACCAGCGGCGCCGAGAGTGAGTCGCGCCCACGAGATCAGGACCCGGTTTCGGGCATCGAGAGCGGCGCCGGCTTCCCGGGACACCAGCGGGTTGAGCGCGTCAGGCAGGGCCGGGTTCCCGTCGGCCAGGTCGCGGGCAAGCGTCTCGACGGCCTCCCACCACTTGTCGACCAGGCCCAGGTAGTCGCGTGCGACGTCGCTGATCGGCCGGGGGTTGTAGATGCCGTAGTGAGTCCGGCCGTCGGCGGTGAACGGCGCGACCTCCACGGAGATCAGCGAGTTGTCTCCCCAGGCGTCGAGGCACTCGATGATCCGGGTATCGCTGGTCTTCTTGTCGTAGGCGTCCAGCGCCCGCTCGGCGCGGCGGTAGAGCTCGCTGCCCGGCTCCAGGCCGTGCAGTCGGGGGTCCGTGTAGGTGATGGTCTCGGTCGTCATGACCGGTCCTCTCGGGTGGCGGGGTCGGGTCGGTCGGATAGCGCGCCCGCTGGCGGTCCGCGCGCCGCGGCCGTCGGGGCGCTCACGCCGACCTCCCGACCAGCTCGCCGCGAGATCGCGCGGCGGCTCGGCGTCGGAGCTCGCGGCGGCCGGCCTCGTGGTGGCGGGTCGAGCACCAGCCCAGCGGAGGGCCGATCTTCGGGTCGGCCGGCTTGCCGCACCACCAGCACGAGCGCGGCGGACACCAGGCGGACACCACGGGGCGAGGCTGCCGGGGCGGCTTGCCCTCACCGGGGCACGAGGTGCTGCCGCCGACGCGATGCCAGCCGACGTTGCCGTCGGCGCGGAGCAGGTGGTTCTCGCCGCAGCGCGAGCAGGGCGCGAAGCCTGGCGATGGCGTACCGGGACGGGTGGTCACGACGCACCCCGGTGACCTGCACGACGGACCGGCCCGGCGGCCCGGCGGTCGCGTGCCTGGGCGGCGAGGCGGGCGAGCTTCTCGGCGTGCCTGCGCTCCAACCCGGCATCCCGGCGGCGGTTCTTCTCGGCGTAGAGCGCGCGGCGGTCCTCCACTCGCCGGCGAGCGGAGGCGATCTGCTCCGCTACCCGCTTGGCGATGGCGGCCTCGACGTCGGCGGGTAGTGAGGTGGGGGCCGATGCTGCAGGGGCACCAGGGGGCACCGGGGGCACTACTTGCCTACTTCCCCCCGTACGAGGCTCTTGCAAGATATGCGATCTTGACTTTATGTCCGCATTTGCACCGTTCTGCACCCGATTTTCTTGCCTCGCGCGTGCAAAATAGAGAAACGATGCCCCTTCTGCCCCCTGGTGCCCCCGACTGATGCCCCCAAGGGGCATCGCCGACGAGTCGTCGCCAATCACGCGGCTGCCCCCCGTCCCCCAAGGGGCAGCACCGGGGCAGGTTCGCCTCGGTCCGCCGGGGGCGGGGCCACGCCATAGCCACGCCCGCCGATGAGCTCCAGGGCGAGGAGGCCGTACGTGCCCTGGCGCTTGGTCTCCGCGTAGTTCGCCTGCCGGATGCGGGCTAGGAACTTCGGCCGTGACAACGGCTTGAGGCCGTTCTCGTCCGTCCATTCGCGGTAGTTCTCATAGGCGGTCGCCCGCGCCGTCCACGCGCCCTCGTCGCGGTTGGTGCGCTCGTCGAGCCAGGCCTTCACGGGGTTGGACTTGCGCTCGAACTCGTCCTTCGCGGCCTGCCCGCTTTCCGTCACGGCGAAGGTCCGCCGCTCCATCAAGGAGCGAAGCGCGGGCACCGCCGCCGCCGCGATGCCCGCGAGCTCGGCGGACGACTGCATCCGCGGCTCGAGTCCCGGGTTCACCCGGTCGCCGATGTACTTCGGGAAGGGCAGCACCTGCCACCGCTCGGTCCAGCCGGTCGAGCCGTCGGCCGAGCCGGGGATCTCGTTCGCGCTGAACACCATCGAGCACCAGGCGGTGAACGTGAAGGGCTGCCCCCACTTCCGCTCGGCCATGATCTGGTCTTCGCCGGTGATCTCCTTGATCTTGCCGGTGTCCTCGATGAAGGCGGCGTCAATATCCCCGACGATGTTGGCGAGCCGGCCGTACAGCTCGGCCGCGGCGTACTTGTTCTCGGAGAGCGCCCGCAGCGAGACCGACGCGATGTTGCCGCGACCAAGGAGCGCGCCGACGGTCCGGAGCCAGGCGCCCTTCCCGTTCCTGCCGCTGCCGGTCAGCATGAACGCCTTGTGTAGAGGGTTTCCGGACATCAGCAGGTAGCCGATGACTTCCCACATACGCCCCAGGTCGTCGGCGGGGACGACGTCGGCCGCGAAGTCGCGGAAGGTCGGGCACCTGGCACCGGGGTCCCATGGCACGGTGAGCTGCACCGTCGTTGGGATGTCCGGCGTGTGGCGCAGGAGTTCCCCGGTCCGCCAGTCGAGCAGGCCGTTGCTGAAGTTGATGACCTCGGGCGTCGGCTCGCAGCTGATCCGCGGCACATGCCGTTGGATCACCGCCCGGATGTTCGTCTCGTGCGAGAGGCGGAACCGATCGCCGAGCAGGTCGACCACCCTGGCGTGAACCTCGTCCCTTCCCGACGCCCAGACACCGCCGGTGTAGGCCCAGAACTCGCCGTCGGCGCCCCATCGGAGCGGGCCGGCGTCCATCACCATGCGGGCCGCCTGGTCGGCCAGGAGTCCCTCGTCGGGGTCGATGACGGGGCAGGCGGTCACCCTGGCGCGTTTGGGCTGGCCTGCGATCTCCTGGCGCGCCCTCGCCTTGCCCGCGCGGAACATCTCGTTGAACGCAGCCCGCGTGATCAGTCCGGCATTGTCGAGGGCATCGCGGTGCTCGGCCATGACGAGGGCGTCCACCTGGTGGCGGCCAAGCAGGTTCACGTGCGCACGCACCGCCTTGGCGCGCTCCAGGTCGTCGCAGTCGATGCCCTTCAGGGCGGCGATAGCGCCGTCGACGTCCAGCTCGACAGGTGGTGGGGGTTCGGTCTCCCGCATCCGCTCGTCGAAAGCCGAGTCGATTTCCTCGGCCAGGCTGTGACGGTCAGTGGACACGGGCCGCCCTCGGGTTCCGTATCGCGTACACCGCAGCCCCCACGGCGTCGCGTACTGGCATGCCTGCCTGCGCGGCTACTCCGATGAGGGCTTTCACGTCGCTATCCCGGTCACCGAGCCGGCGTACGGCGGAGACCAACCGCCCGCCGACCTTCTCGGGTGGTCCACCGGCGCGGACGAACCGGGCCAGCTCGTCGACATCAGCCGCCGGTGGGTCAAACGGGCGCTCCGGCGCCGGTCGCGGATCGGTCATCCCCTTACGGAGCCCGGACTCGTACGTGCCCTCGAACGAGCGGGACCCTGACGACCAGTCGCCGAACGAGTCGACGGCGGCGGCCAGCTCGCGGCGAACCGCATCCTCGCTGAGGTTGCCGGCCGCCACATGGCGGCCGAGCTTCAGTGCGCTCTCGAAGAGCTGGACGTTGCGGGCACCGGGCGAGGTGGAGCGCAGAGTGGCCGCCTCGTCGGCCAGGGCCGCGCGGCCGTAAGGCGTGCCGTCGGTGGTGGTGCCCGTCGGCGGTAGCGACGTGCGGCGCGGGGGATTCACGGGCCGAGCGACAACGGGCGCCGCGGGTTCCCACGGCATCCGGGCTGCGATCTCCGGTCGTCCTGTGGCGGTGTCGAGCTCGGGGAGCGCCAGGCCGTCGCGCCACTGGTATATCCGGCCGGACAGGTGGTTGGACGGCGGCGCGAGGACGTACCCGCCGCGACCCCGGTAGTCGAGGTGCGGAGGCCAGCCCGATTTACCACCGGTATGGTTCCCGTCGCCGGTCGGCGGGAGGTAGAGATGCAGTCCACCAGCGCGGCCCGTCTCGGCGATGCGCCAGGTGACTGGCGGCATCCTGCCCTCGTCAACGAGGGCGGCCAGCCCGGCATGTCCGTCCGGACCGTCAGCGTCGAGGACGTCGGCGACGACGCCAGTACGCAGGCCGATGTTCGCCAGCGGCCAGCGGCTCCACCACGCGCCGACGACGTCCGGCGCGTTCGTCGCGTCCGTCAGGCCTCTGGGGGCGGCCTCCCGGATCGGGTGCTTGCCAGGGCTGTCGGCGTAGCACCCCGCGCCGTGGTCGCAGGAGCACCGGCCGTCCTGGATCCATCGCAGGGGCAGGACGGGCCACCCGTGCGCGGCGTAGTCGAGCGCGGCAGCGCCCCGCGCCGAGAGGCCGCCCGTCACGATCCCTCCCTGGCGACGACGGGCACAATCCCCGCGGCGAGCAGGCCACCGACCACGGCGCGCAGCGCCCCGGCCGGGCCAATGAGACGTCCGCGCAGCGCATCAAGCGCCTGGTCGAGGGCCGAGTGGGTTGGAACGACCTCGAGGACGCCGTCCGTAACGCCGACCACGGCGGTCGGGCCAGCTGTGCAGCCGTGCAACCGGTCGGAGCCGTCCGCCTCGACGATCGCCATGCGCCACGACGGCGGGGCGAGGTCGACCGGCGCGCGACATGCCGCGCAGGTGAGCGCGGCGGGTTGGCCGCTCACGCGGCGCCCCGCGCGTCGACGACGGTCGTCGGGTGCAGCTCGCCGACCAATTCGAGCGCCTCGGCCATATGGGTGCGGTCGACGCTCCAATGCGCGGGCGACCAGTGGGCGCCCAGGGAGCGCATGGCGTCCCGCAGGTCATTGCTGTAGGGGGCGAAGACCGCGATCTCGCAGTCGGACAGCTCGATGCGAGCGTGCCGCCCGACTGGCCGCGGTAGGCGCGATTCCGGCCGGCGCGGTGGCCTTGCACCCGCCCGGTCTGGCAGACTGGCACCCGGTGGTGGATCGGTGGTGGCCATAGTCGGATGGCTCCCTGATTCTGGGCAGCCGGTTCCCTGGCGGGGGCCGGCTGCCTTGCTGTTTGGGGCCCGTCACCGGCTGGTGAGGCCGGGCACGGGGGTGCTGCTGTCTGCGGCGCGGAGGTGTGGCGGCACTCCCGGCCGGGTTGTGTTGCTGGGCCGCTAGGCGGCCGAAATGATGTCCTCGGGAGGCCGCTCGGCGGGCCGGATACGCACAGCGAGCGCCGGGCCAGGACCGTCGGTGCCCAGCAGGCGCCGCAGCCTGACGATCTGAGCCGGCGTAAACGGCGGCGCCTTCGCGGCAATCTCGCGGGCATAGGCCCGCAGCTCCTCGCGACTCCACTCCCGGCGGGCGGTCACGCGGCTTGCCCGTCGCCAGCGCCGATGTCGAAGAGGTCCGAGACGCGGCAGCGGAGCGCCTGTGCGATCCGCACCTTGTCGGCGGCGGAGAGGTTGCGTTGCCCGCGCTCGACGAGCGAGATCATCGAGATCGAGTAGCCAGTCAGGTCTGCGACGTCGGCCAGGCGCCATCCACGCGTGAGCCGCCATGCACGGAGGCGCGACCCGTGCTCATGGTCTGTGGCCATCTGCATGAATGAGAGTGTGATCGCTGTGCAGCCGCGCGTCAAATTCCAGATGCCCGCGATCATGCCTGTTAGCATGGATAACACCACCGATGATGTTGCCAAGCTGGCCGAGGCCGTTTGACGATGATGTTGGACGTCGTCCAAGATCTCTCGATGATGTCAGAATCGGAACGGTGGATCTGGTCCAAGCTCTGCCCGAAGGCGTCGTGGTCGGCGAGGCGCTCCGGCGGCTCCGCACGCTGCGCGGACAGTCCCAGGCGGCATGTGCAGACTTTTTGCGGCGCCATGGACTGCCTTGGAATAAGGACACCGTCGCCACCATCGAGAACGGGCGGCGCGAGACCATGACGCTCCGGGACCTCGTCGGGCTGTCGATGGCCTACGACGTCCCGCTCGGCCACTGGTTCGACGGCCCCGGCGAGATTCGCGTCAGCGACACCGTCACGGTCACCCGCGACGACCTGCGGCGGGCGCTGCGCGGCGACCGGCTACCCCGTCGTGCCGACGGCGACGCACCCGACGACGACTCCCGCGTCCGGCATGGGACGGGGCGCCCGCCCGGGCTCCCGCATCTACCCGCGCACGGGTTCCATCTCCAGCCACGCCCGCTCACCGACGGGGAGACCCGCTCACTCCAGCTCGCGCGGGCCTACAACACCACGCCGGAGGCGGCCCACGGCATCGCCGAATACCTCTGGGGCCGTCCCCTGGAAGACGAGCGTGACCGACGACTCGGCGACACATCGGCGATGACGTCGAAGACGCTGCGCGCCAAGCGGGGCAGCATGACCCGGCTCCTGATCGCGGAGGCGGGAGAAGCGTTGTCCGTGCCGCCGTCCGACGCCAGGTTCGCCGAATTGTCGGCCGTCGTGTCTCGGGCCGTGGATCGGTCGGAGGCCCGAGTCCGTGCCGCCCGGACCGGCGGCGAGGTCACGGGCGAGCCCGGTCCTCCGGCCACGTGACCTCGACCGACCGCGGGTCAAACCCCTTGCCCTGCCGGGTCGACAGGATGCGGACGAATAGCCCGATGCTCCGGAGGACGGCGTGCCTCTGGGCCTGGTCGTCGATGTCGAGCCAGGTCACCTCCGGATCGTCGATCAGCCGCCGGATCACCTCGGCACCGACGCCGGGCACGGTTCGCCGGGCCTCCGCTTCGGCCTTCTCGATCTTGGGTCGCAGGTCCGCGGTAATCCGGATGAACTGCTCCCGGTCGATCAGATCGGCGTTGTAGTCATCCGTCGCGGTCGCGAGCTTCGCGCGCAGTCGCGCGAGCTCCTTCTGTGCGGCGCGTGCCCCGTCGTCGTTGCGCACGAACAGGGCGGCGGCGTCCGGCCGGCTGAACCGCTCGATGACGACCAGGTCCACGAGGTCGTCGACCCTCGCCTGATTCCTGCCGACGCAGCCCTTGATGCACTGGTACAGGACGTAGCGACCGACCTTGCCAACCCGCAGTTCCGCCCCGCACGCACCGCACACCGCGATCTCGGCCGCATACGTCAGCATGTGGCGCCGCGCGCCCGACCGGGATGTCACACGGCCAGGATCGCCGAGCAGGGCGACGACCTGGGCGTGGTCTGCCGGGTCGACGATCGCAGGCCATGCCGCCGGCCCGACGTCCTCGCCCCGGTAGATCCGCCGGGCCACGTTCGCGGGGCGCAGCGCCACCTTGCGGACCCCGGACGGCAACCATGCCTTCCCGCCGGGGGCGACCACCTCGCGGGCGTTGAGGTCGGCGGTGACGGCCTTGAGCGAGACGCCGGCGAGCAGGCGGTCGACGATCCAGCGGACGGTCCCGGCCTGCTCGGGGTGCTCGACGTCCTGCCAGCCGACCCGCCGGCCGCGGTCGTCGGTCAGGTACTCGCGTGCCCACCCGTAAGCGACCATCCCGTTCGCCCGTCCTTCGGCCGCGCGCCGCGCCGCCTCCGACGTCACCCGCTCGGACTTGATCTCCGATTCCATGGTGTCGAACTCTCCGAGCAGGCCGGTAAGTCCACGGCCGGAGGCGGTCGACAGGTCGAGATGCGGCCCCTTCGTAGCGATGATCCGAACACCGTGGCGGCCGAACAGTCCGATCGCGGCGGCGCGCTCTTCGCGGTTCCTCCATAGCCGGGACGTCTGGTAGACGATGATGACCTTGGCGGTGCCGGCGCTGATCGCCGCGACGAGGGCTTCGTAGCCGGGCCGGTGCGCGCCTCGAAGGGCGGAGATGTCGTCGTCGCGAAACTCCTGGACGATCCGCAGCGCGTAGCGAGGGGCGAGCGCGCGGCCGTCGGCGAGCTGGCCATCGACGCCTTTGTCGATGCCGAGGGGGTCGTCGGAGATGCGGCCGTAGTTGAGGGCCGGTTCGGGGTCGTCGCCCATGACCGGAGATGTTAGCCGGTTATGTCCCTACGGCTTCCCGGGCGGGCCGGGGAACACGCGCAACGACGCGGCCGCCTTCACCTCCCTGATGGACGGCCTGGAGACGAAGGTCTTCGGCCCACTGCCGGACACCACCTGGATCTACCCGGGCCACGGCAAGGACAGCACCCTTGGCCGCGAGCGCCCCCACCTGGCCGAATGGCGCACCCGCGGCTGGTAGGGCGGTCGGCAGGTCGGGTGAAGTCGGGAGCCCTGGGCTTGCGACGTGCGCAAACGTGGCAGGCTGACAATGTGAGCAAGGAGAAGTCGAAGGAGCGAGCGGCCGCCGTCGCCGCGCCGTCGGCGGCCGGTGCTGAGCCGCTTCCGGTCGTGCTGACCGAGGACGAGGCCGCCGCCGCCGCGGTGGCGCTGGTCGCGCTGCCGCAGGGCCCGGCGAGCGACGCCGCCCGGGAGGCGCTGCACAAGGTGCTCACCGCGCTCGGCCCCGCGGGCCACGACAAGGTCACGGAGCTTGCCTCCCGGACGTGGAACCGGCCCGACGGGCTGCCGCGCACGCCGGCCACCCCGGTCATCGAGGACGCCATGCGCGACGGGGTCGCCGTCAGCATCGACTACGTCGACGCGGCCGGGAAACCGAGCCACCGGCGGATCGAGCCGCACGCCTTCGCCTATGCCCGCGGCAACTGGTACCTGATGACGTGGTGCCTGGACAAGAACGCGCCGCGCTGGTTCCGCTGGGACCGCATCGAGCGCGCCGAACTCACCACCACGCCCATCCAGCCCCGCGTGGCCTTCTCCGTCTACCCGGCCCCCAGCCCCCGCGCCTGAGCCCGAGGCCGGCGCGCCCCGGCGCGGCGCGCCCCGGCGCCCGGCTCCGTGGCCGGGCGCCGGGCGGCGGGCTCAGCGGCCGGGGTGGTGGTTGGGGCGGCCGAAGCTGGAGGGGATCACGGTGCGGCCGCGCAGCGGGGCCGTCTCGATCGCGCGGCGGATCTCCGCCGGCCCGACCAGCCCGACCACCCGGGGACGTCCCCGCTCGTCGGGCTGCTCCTCGTCGAGGACCAGGACGTAGCCGGCGGCGGGCCGGCTGGCGAGCCGGGGGGCGACGATCGTCAGCGGCTCGTCGGGACGCGCCGTGGGGACCGAGGACAGGGGGATCGTCACCCGGCTCACCCTGGCGAGGCCGCGGTCGTCGAGCGGCACGGCGGCCAGGGCACGCGCCAGCGCGACCCCGGCCAGCGACTCGTCGAAGTCATGCACGGTGAACACGCTGGACACCGCACTCCCCGGCGCCGCGACGGAGCGCAGGGCCTCGTCCACGGTCTGCCACGACGACAGCCGGGGTGGCGGCGGGAGCATGACATCGCGGACGAACACGCCCTCGAGCGCGGTGCCGGCGCGCTGGCGCGCCTGCGCCAGCCGGGAGGTGCCCAGCGCCATCCAGCCCAGCAGCACCGCCCAGAGCCCGATCAGCCCGACGAGGAAGCAGGCGGCGACACCCGCGGCGATCATCGTCCACCCGATGAAGACGCCGGTCCGCGCGACGACCGCCTCGGCCCGGCGGGGGTCTCCGGTACGGCGCAGCACGAACGCGGCCAGGATCCGCCCGCCCGGGGTGCGGGGCGACGGCAGCAGATCGACCAGGGTGATGAGCAGGATGAACGTCCCCACCCACAGCGCCACCTGCGCGGCGAGGGCGAGCGTCCCCCCGGGCGCGAGCGCGCCGAGCGTCACGAGGACCGCGCCGAGCAGGCCCGTTGTCAGCAGGCCCGCGCGGGCGATGGCCGCGTCCGCCCGCGGGTCGAGCCCGCCCGGCCAGGGCTGGCTCCCGCCGGCCGCCTCGCGAGGCTCGGCCGGCGTGCCCGGCCGCTGCGCGCCGCTGGAGGGCTCCGCCGGGTAGGGCTCCGCGGGGACTCCCCAGACGATCTCGTCGTCGGGGCGGTGCCAGCCGCCCGGCGCTGACGGCCGGGCGAGCACGAGCCGGCTGCCGAACGCGCCGAGCACGATCGCGTGGACGTCGAGCCCGGCCCGCCGGGCCGCGACGGACCGTAGCAGGTCAGCGGCGACCAGGATCGCCAGCAGCAGGAGAGCGCCCAGCAGGCCGGCACTGAAGTACGCGGACCCCGTCCGGTTCGGGACGGTGACCGGCAGCGTCAGCCAGCCGAGCAGCGCGGTGACGACCGCGACCGAGACAGCCAGCCCCGGACGCACGGTGATCCGGGGCAGCCGCCCGCCCCGGCCCGCGTCATGGGTGGTCATTGCGCCTGCGGCTCCTTTCGAGGTTGCCTGCGCAGATTTGCCCTGCGCTGTTGCCCTACGCTCACTCAACGTCTGTCGTGCCCCTAGCCCTCCCGCCCGAACCGGCGATCTCGCCTCCAGTACCAGGGATCATGTGTTCCTCCAACGGATCCGGCCACTCGCCTCGGAAACTTGTCGGAGCCTTGTGGTGTTCTGGAAGACATGAGCACGACGTTCGAACGCCCCACCCTGAGCGTGGAGCGCTCCAGCGCGCCCTTCACGGTCGTCTCCGACTACCAGCCGTCCGGCGACCAGCCGGCGGCGATCAAGGAGCTGGCGCGGCGCATCAGAGCCGACGAGAAGAACGTCGTCCTGCTCGGCGCGACCGGCACCGGCAAGTCCGCGACGACGGCGTGGCTCATCGAGGAGCTACAGCGCCCGACGTTGGTGATGGCGCCGAACAAGACGCTCGCGGCCCAGCTGGCCAACGAGTTCCGCGAGCTGCTGCCCAACAACGCGGTCGAGTACTTCGTCTCTTACTACGACTACTACCAGCCTGAGGCGTATATCGCCCAGACTGACACCTACATCGAGAAGGACTCCTCGATCAACGAGGAGGTCGAGCGGCTGCGCCACTCGGCGACGATGAGCCTGCTCACCCGCCGGGACACGGTCGTCGTCGCCTCCGTGAGCTGCATCTACGGCCTCGGGACTCCGCAGGAGTACATCGACCGGATGGTCCGGCTGACCGTCGGCGAGGAGATCGACCGCGACATCCTGCTGCGCCGGCTCGTCGACGTCCAGTACGCCCGCAACGACCTGGCGTTCACCCGCGGCACGTTCCGGGTGCGCGGCGACACGGTCGAGGTGTTCCCCGTGTACGAAGAGTTGGCGGTGCGCATCGAGCTGTTCGGCGACGAGATCGAACGGCTCTCGTACCTGCATCCGCTGACCGGCGAGATCGTCCGCGAGGTGCAGCAGGTCCACGTCTTCCCGGCGACCCACTACGTCGCGGGCCCCGAGCGGATGGAACGGGCGATCGCCGGCATCGAGGAGGAGCTGGCCGCCCGGCTGGAGACGCTGGAGGGGCAGGGCAAGCTGCTGGAGGCGCAGCGGCTGCGGATGCGGACCACCTACGACATCGAGATGATGCGCCAGGTCGGGTTCTGCTCCGGCATCGAGAACTACTCGCGCCACATCGACGGCCGCGCCGCCGGCACCGCGCCGCACACGCTGCTCGACTACTTCCCCGACGACTTCCTGCTGGTCATCGACGAGTCGCACAACACGGTGCCGCAGATCGGCGGCATGTACGAGGGCGACATGTCCCGGAAGCGCAACCTGGTCGACCACGGCTTCCGGCTGCCGTCGGCGATGGACAACCGGCCGCTGCGCTGGGAGGAGTTCCTGGAGCGCATCGGCCAGACCGTCTATCTGTCGGCGACACCCGGCCCGTACGAACTAGGGTGCGCGGACGGTGTCGTCGAGCAGATCATCCGGCCGACCGGGCTGATCGACCCGGAGATCGTCCTCAAGCCGACGAAGGGCCAGATCGACGACCTCGTCCACGAGATCCGGCAGCGGGCGGAGCGTGACGAGCGGGTCCTCGTCACCACGCTCACCAAGAAGATGTCCGAGGACCTCACCGACTACCTGCTGGAGCTCGGCATCCGGGTGCGCTACCTGCACAGCGAGGTGGACACGCTGCGCCGGGTGGAGCTGCTCACGGAGCTGCGTCGCGGCGACTACGACGTGCTGGTCGGCATCAACCTGCTGCGCGAGGGCCTCGACCTGCCCGAGGTGTCGCTGGTGTCGATCCTGGACGCCGACAAGGAGGGCTTCCTGCGTTCCGAGCGGTCACTGATCCAGACGATCGGCCGCGCGGCCCGCAACGTCGCCGGCCAGGTGCACATGTACGCCGACAAGATCACCCCCTCGATGCGGACCGCGATCGAGGAGACGAACCGCCGGCGCGCGCTGCAGGTCGCTTACAACGAGAAGAACGGCATCGACCCGCAGCCACTGCGCAAGAAGGTCATCGACATCCTCGACGACATGGTCCGGGAGAACGCCGAGGGTGAGCTGTACGGCGGCGGCCGGGCGCAGTCGCGGGGCAAGGCCCCGGTGCCCGGCATGAAGTCGCGCACCGGCAGGCAGGACGCCGTCGGCCGCTACGCCGCGGAGCTCGCCGGCATGCCCCGCCACGACCTGGCCAACCTGATCCGCCAGCTCGACGACCAGATGCACGAGGCCGCCAAGGAGCTCCAGTTCGAGCTCGCCGCCCGCCTGCGCGACGAGATCGCCGAGCTCAAGAAGGAGCTCCGCGGCATGACCGCCGCCGGCGTCGACTGACGGCGGCCCAGAACCGGCGGCGCTGTCGACCCGGCCGGCACCTTCCGTGCCGAGCCGGCCGAGAGCGGCCGGTATGGGCCCGGCGACAGTCGTGGCCGCCGGGAGTCTCCTGATCCGGTCTGTTAGTGATCCTGGGGACAACGGCCGCCGGGTGTGCGAAGGAAGATCATTTTCGCACACCCTTTGGCCCTCTAGTGATCCTGGGGACAACGGCCGCCGGGTGTGCGAAGGAAGATCATTTTCGCACACCCTTTGGCCCTCTAGCCGGCGGACAGCGCGGCGAGGGCGGACGTGACGAGGTGGCGCATCAGGCCGGGCCGGGTGCCGCGGTATCCGGCCAGGAACCCGGCGGGCGGCAGGAGGACCCGGCCCGCCGACTCGTGACCGCCCGTCCAGGGGAGCAGGCGGTGGACCCGGGCGACATAGATGATCATATAGGTCAGGTCGTCCGGGCCGAAGTAGTCCGACTCGATGACCTCGACCAGCGTCAGCTCGCCCAGCTCGGCCCTGATCTCCTCGAGCGCCTCGCGGCGGGCCGTCTCCTCGGGCGACGTGTCGCGCCACTGGACGTGCCCGCCGGGCAGGTCGAGCCCGCGCGCGAGCTCCGCGAGCACCAACCGGCCGTCGTCGTCGACGGCGACCACCGAGGCGCTCGTCACGGCCTCGAACGCCGGCCGGGCCTCCCGCCCGAGACAGGTCAGCCGGGTCGGGCCCCGACCCGGTCGCGACCGCACCGTCGGGCGCCGATCCTCATCCGCCGCCGGGCTGCCCGCCGCCGTCATCTGCCCTCACCCTCCGTGCCCGGCCCGGCCAGGCCGCCTCTACGATCATGCACTACCGCGTCCTGGTGGCGATCGAGGACGTGAGCGGGGACAATCGGCGCATGACCATGATCAGTGTTCCCGCTGAGATCACGCTTGGCGATGTGGCCGCCATGGGGGAGGCCGACGAACTGCATCGCTACGAGCTCAGTGACGAGGGGGAGCTGCGGGTCATGATGACGCCGACACCGGAGCACTCCCGCATCGTCATGCGGCTGACCGCCTGGTTCCTGCGGAACGGGTCCGACGAGGAGCGGCTGCGGACCGACCTTGGCATCTACACGGGCGGCGGTCGCCAGCCCGACCTGACGGTGTGGTCGGACGCCGCGCCCGACGTCGGTGTCGCCTCGGTCTACGTCCCGGTGGACGGGCTTCAGGTCGTCATCGAGGTCGTCTCTCGCGGGTCGCGGCAGAACGACCTCGTGGACAAGGCCAGTGAGTACGCCCGGGCGGGCATCGAGCGGTACTGGACGGTCGAGCAGGGCGGCACCCAGCCGGTCACGTTTCGAACCCTGGCGACGGGCCGTTACTCCGCCTCGGGACCGCGCCCGCTTGAGTGGGTGCTCAAGCGGCACCCTGGCGACTTCGGACTGAGCTAAGCGGCGGCGCCAGCCGGGCGGACGTCGCCTGTGGGCTGACCGCCCGCTCAGGCGCGGAGAAGCTCGTCGAGGACGGCGTCGAGCTCGCGCTCGGGGTGCTCCTGGCCGGCCGGGACGACCCGCTCGGTGCGCTCCAGGAAGTCGCGCAGCGGTTCGGCGCCGAGGATGACGGTTGAGCGCGAGGCGCCGTCGGTGAGCTCCAGCTGCACCTCGGCGCGGCGCGGGTCGGGGGTGAAGCGCACGTCGCCGTCGCCAGTGGGCTTCTCCAGCCCGGCGCGCAGCGCGTCCCGCGGGGCCACCCAGTTGCCCTGGGGCAGCGCCGGGTGGTCGGGCCGGGAGACCAGGGTGATGCTGACGGCCAGCGGGTCGCAGGCACGCCAGGTGACCACGAGGACAGTGACCCGCCCGCTCGTCGACGCGTCGTCGACGACGAACTCGGTGCTGACGTCCAGACCCTGCACGGGTGGGTCCCTCCCTTGATGCGCCTGCCAGGCCGACGACGACGCTTTCTCCCAGCAGCCAAGTTTCCCAGTTGCTGATTTGAGGGTCGCAGCGTCGCGTCCCAGGTGCCAGCCGGATGCGGACGGCTTGCCGACAGGCAGCCGCGCCCCGCGGCGTCATCGCCGCTGTGCTGTCTTCCTGGTGGCGCTCTCGCGGGAGGTCCCCGACAGCGGATGCGCCCCTATAGCCGTGCACCCTTACGGTGATGCGCCCTTGCTGCCGTACGCGGTATGGCAATACCGACGCGCGCCTTCCGGCCCCACTGCCATAGGCCTTGCGGCGACATCACCATCCGCCCGGCGGCAACGCCGGCCACGCTGCGCGCCGCCACCCCCCAGCGGCGGCGCGCACTCGCGCAAGCACGCTACGTCCACGATACGTGGTGCTCCTCGCCCGCGCCTGGACGGGTAGGGAAAGGGCGGTAAAGAAAAGAGGCCCGTGCGGGCGGCCTGTCCCACGGGGCGGCGGCCCCGCCCCGCCCGATCGGCGGCCACACACCTGTAGCTGTCTTTCGGCGCTGGCGCGCCGCTCGCCGGGCTGACCTGGCTCTCGCGGGCGGTGGCCGCTCACCCGTGCGCGCGCCGCGCCGACCGCCGCGCCCGGGAACGGCGGCGCGGCGGACGGGTGCCGCGACGCGCGTGGGCCGCCAGGAACGCGGCGCGCGAGGGACTTCATAAGGCTGTGAGGGCCCGGTACGCCGTGCGCGAGACACGGTAAGGACACGGAGCGGTCGGGTTCGCGGGGCACCCCTAGGCGGGTATCGACGCTCTGCGTGATGAAATGGTTACGTGGAGGCGCTGTCTGATCGTGACCCGGGCCGCCGTAGGCTCGACCTATGGCTGATCCGGCGTCCTACCGACCCGCGCCGGGCTCGATCCCCGAGACCCCGGGCGTGTACCGCTTCCGGGACCCTCATGGCCGCGTCCTCTACGTCGGCAAGGCCAAGAACCTGCGCGCCCGGCTCGCCAACTACTTCACCGACGTCTATGCGCTGCATCCTCGCACCCGCACGATGGTCACCACCGCGAGCTCCGTCGAGTGGACCGTCGTGTCCACCGAGGTCGAGGCGCTCGCGCTGGAGTACACCTGGATCAAGGAGTATGACCCGCGGTTCAACGTCCGCTACCGCGACGACAAGAGCTACCCGAGTCTCGCCGTGACGCTGCAGGAGGAGTTCCCGCGACTCCAGGTCATGCGCGGGCCGAAGCGCAAGGGTGTCCGCTACTTCGGCCCCTATGCGCACGCCTGGGCCATCAGGGAGACGCTGGACCTGCTGCTGCGGGTGTTCCCGGCGCGTACCTGCTCCGCCGGCGTCTTCAAGCGCGCCGGGCAGGTCGGCCGGCCGTGCCTGCTCGGCTACATCGACCGCTGCAGCGCGCCCTGCGTCGGACGGGTCACAGCGAGCGAGCACCGCCAGATCGTCGATGACTTCTGTGACTTCATGGGCGGCCAGACCGGCAGGTTCCTGCGCCGGCTGGAGAAGGAGATGCGGGACGCCGCCGACGCCCAGGACTACGAGCGGGCCGCCCGGCTGCGCGACGACGCCGGCGCGCTGCGCCGCGCGATGGAGAAGCAGGCTGTCGTGCTGCCCGATGGCACCGACGCCGACGTCGTCGCGTTCGCCGACGACGAGCTGGAGGCGGCGGTCCAGGTCTTCTACGTGCGCGACGGCCGGGTGCGCGGCCAGCGCGGCTGGGTCGTCGACAAACTGGCGGACGTTGGCACCCCCGACCTCGTCGAGCAGTTCCTCACCCAGGAGTACCTGGGGGACAAGGACGTGGGCGACGGTGCCCCTTCGGGCGGCGAGGGGCGGGCCGACATCCCGCGGGAGGTCCTCGTCCCGGAGCTGCCGACCGACGCCGAGGCCGTGGCCGAGCTGCTCGGCCGCTACCGCGGCGGGCGGGTCGAGGTGCGCGTCCCGCGCCGCGGCGACAAGCGGACGCTGTTCGAGACCGTGGAGCGCAACGCCAAGCAGGCGCTCATGCTGCACCGCACCCGGCGCGCGAGTGACCTGACGGCGCGTAGCCAGGCGCTCGCCGAACTGCAGGAGGCGCTCGGCCTCGCCGACGCGCCGCTGCGGATCGAGTGCTTCGACATCTCGAACATCCAGGGCACCAACGTCGTGGCGAGCATGGTCGTCTTCGAGGACGGCCTGCCCCGCAAGTCCGAGTACCGGCGCTTCTCCATCCGGGGAGTGGCCGGCCAGGACGACGTCGCGAGCATGTACGAGACGGTTGGCCGGCGGTTCAGCCGGTACCTGGCCGAACGGTCGCGTACAGGCGAGCTGCCCGGCACGGAGGAGGACGCCCGGAGCGAGGCCGGGCCAGCCGGCCTGACCGTCGAGGACGGCGGGGGCGCGCTGACCTCCCGGATCACGACCTCCCAGATCGCCGACCTCCCAGATCGGCTCCCAGACCTCCCCGATCGGCTTCGCCAATCGGGCAGGGACCCCGGATCCGGCAGGGACCCTGTCGCCGATCCGGCAGGGACCCCGTCCGCCGATCCGGCAGGGACCCTGGGGTCGAGCGAGCTCCCCGCCGGCGAGCCGCTGGTGGTCGACGGGCGGCCCCGCAGGTTCGCCTACCCGCCGAACCTGGTCGTCGTCGACGGCGGGCCCCCGCAGGTCGCCGCGGCGGCGCGGGCGCTGGCGGACCTGGGGATCGAATCGGGGCCTGGCGGGGTGGCCCTGTGCGGGCTCGCCAAGCGCCTGGAGGAGGTCTGGCTGCCGGACGACCCGGACCCGGTCATCCTGCCGCGCACCAGCGAGGCGCTCTACCTGCTGCAGCGGGTGCGGGACGAGGCTCATCGGTTCGCGATCACCTACCACCGGCAGAAGCGGTCCGCGTCGATGACGGCGTCGCTGCTGGACGGCGTGCCGGGACTGGGCGAGACCAGGCGCAAGGCGCTGCTGCGCACGTTCGGCTCGGTCGCGAAGCTGCGGGCGGCGAGCGTCGAGGAGATCGCCGGCGTGCCCGGGATCGGCCCGCGCACCGCCGCCGCCGTCGTCGCGGCGCTCGCCCAGAGCGCCCTCGGGGCGCCCGCCGCACCCGCGCCGGCAGTCGACCCGCTCACGGGCGAGGTCCTGACGGAGAACTCGACGACAGAGAACTCGACGACAGAGAACTCGACGACAGAGGGAGAGCACGCCGTGACAGGGGGGAATACGCCGTGACCGCCGCCGCACCCAGCGGGCCGCTGGATCTCGCGATAATCACTGGGCTGTCCGGCGCCGGCCGCAGCACCGCGGCCAAGTGCCTGGAGGACCTGGGCTGGTTCGTCGTCGACAACCTGCCACCGGCGCTGTTGTCGACGATGGCCGAGCTGGGCCGGCGCTCCGGCGGCGGCGTCAGCCGGATCGCGGTCGTCGTCGACGTGCGCGGCCGCGCGTTCTTCGCCGACCTGCGGGCGGCGCTCGACGCGCTCGACGCCGCCGGCACCCGGCCGCGGGTGCTGTTCCTGGAAGCCAGCGACGACGCGCTGATCCGCCGGTTCGACCACGTCCGCCGCCCGCACCCGCTGCAGGGCGACGGCCGGGTCGTCGACGGCATCAGCCGGGAGCGGGCGCTGCTCGCCGAGCTGCGCGGAGAGGCCGACCTGGTGCTCGACACCACCGACCTCAACGTCCACGAGCTGCGCTCGAAGATCGACGCCGCCTTCGGGCAGCCGGGTGGCAACCGGCTCAACGCCACGGTCATCTCGTTCGGCTACCGCTATGGGCTGCCGCTGGACGCGGACCTGGTCGCCGACTGCCGCTTCCTGGCCAACCCGCACTGGGTGGAGGCGCTGCGGCCGTTCACCGGCCGCGACCCCCAGGTGCGCGACTACGTCCTCGATCAGCCGGGCGCCAAGGAGTTCGTCGACCGGTACGCCGAGCTGCTGCGCCTCGTCGGCGAGGGGTACCTGCGCGAGGGCAAGCGGTACCTGACCCTCGCCGTCGGCTGCACCGGCGGGCGGCACCGCAGCGTCGCCGTCGCCGAGGAGCTCGCCGCGCGGCTCGCCGCGACCGGCGTCGGCGTCCAGATCGTGCACCGCGACCTGGGCCGGGAGTGACGCCCGTGCCCCACCACCCCCACGACGTGGAAGGCCAAAGGGCGTGCGAAAATGATCTTCTTTCGCGCGCCCGGCGGCCGCTGTCCCAGGACTACTGCCCGGAGATCCCATGACCCAGGTTCGGGCGGCCCAGCTCCCGGCGCCCGGGGCGCCGGCCGTCGTCGCCTTCGGCGGCGGGCACGGCCTCGCCGCGTCGCTGTCCGCGCTGCGCCGCATCACCGACCGGGTGACAGCCGTTGTCACGGTCGGTGACGACGGCGGGTCGTCCGGGCGGCTGCGCCACGAGCTCGGCGCGCTCCCGCCCGGCGACCTGCGGATGGCGCTGGCGGCGCTCGCCGGCTCGGACCAGTGGTCACGGACCTGGACCGACGTGTTCCAGCGCCGGTTTGTCGGCGGTGGGCCGCTGGCCGGGCATGCGCTGGGCAACCTGGTGCTGGCCGCGCTCACCGAGCACGTCGGCTCGCCGGTGGCGGCGCTCGAGCTGGCCGCCGAACTGCTCGGGGCGTGCGGCCGGGTGCTGCCGCTGTCCGAGGACGGGATCGACATCGTCGCCGAGGTCACGGGCCTCGACCCGGACGACCCGGCGGCGACTCACCGGGTGCGCGGCCAGGTGGCCGTGGCGACCACCCGGGGCTCGGTCCGCGAGGTCTGGGTGGAGCCGGCGGAGCCGCGGGTCTGCGCTCCGGCCTGTGCCGCCGTCGAGGAGGCGGACTGGCTGGTGCTGGGCCCCGGCTCGCTCTACACCAGCATGCTGCCGCACCTGCTGGTGCCCGAGATGCACAAGGTGATCACCGGCGCGGCGGCGCGCCGGCTGGTCGTGCTGAACCTGGTCGCGCAGCCGGGGGAGACCGAGGGCTTCACCCCCGAGGCGCATCTGCGCGTGCTCGCCCAGCACGCCCCGGGGTTCGCCGTGGACGTGGTGCTCGCCGACCCGGCGGCCGTCCCCGACCCCTCGGCGCTGGCTGCGGCGGCCGCCGGCCTCGGCGCCGCGCTGCACCTCGCGCCGGTCCGCTCGGCCGACGCCGCGGGGGTCCACGATCCCCTGCTGCTCGCGGCCGCCTTCGACGCCGTCTTCTCGGCGTCCGGCCCCGTGGCCGGCGGCATCCCAGGTCCGCCGGCCGGCGCGGAAGCACGGACGGCACGCGCGACCCTGACCACAGAGTCACCAGTGGCCCACCGTGGGCCGGGCTCGGCCGGTGAGCAGACCTCCTGGAGCGACGACCTCCCGGATCGACGACGCGCTGGATCGGCGAGGCCGATCCAGCAGGGACCTCGTCGCCGATCCGGCGGGAGCCCCGTCGCCGACCCAGTGGGAACCCCTGGCCCTCCCGACCCGCGGGCAACGGCCCGCGACCTCAAGGAGTGATCGGTGTGGCGGCGATGACGGCCACCGTGAAGGACGAACTCAGCCGGCTGCGGGTGGCGAAGCCCTGCTGCCGGCGCGCCGAGATGGCGGCATTGCTGCGTTTCGGCGGCGGCCTGCACATCGTCGGGGGCCGCATCGTCGTCGAGGCGGAGCTCGACACCGGGGCAACCGCGCGCCGGCTGCGCCGGGAGATCGCCGAGGTGTTCAGCTTCCCGTCGACGATCGCGGTGCTCGCGGCCGGCGGCCTGCGCCGCTCGGTCCGCTACATTGTGCGGGTCGAGCGCGACGGTGAGCAGCTCGCCCGGTCGACCGGGCTGCTCGACCAGCGCGGCCGCCCCGTCCGCGGGCTTCCGCCGCAGGTCGTCACCGGCTCGGCCTGTGACGCGGCGGCGGCCTGGCGGGGCGCGTTCCTCGCGCACGGCTCGCTCACCGAGCCGGGACGGTCCTGCTCGCTGGAGGTCACCTCGCCCGGCCCGGAGGCGGCGCTGGCGCTCGTCGGCGCGGCCCGCCGGCTCGGGGTGCAGGCCAAGAGCCGGGACGTGCGCGGCGTCGACCGCGTGGTGATCCGCGACGGCGACGCGATCAGCGCGCTGCTGACCAGGATCGGCGCGCACGACAGCCTGCTGGCCTGGGAGGAGCGGCGGATGCGCCGCGAGGTCCGCGCGACCGCCAACCGGCTGGCGAACTTCGACGACGCGAACCTGCGCCGCTCGGCTCGGGCGGCCGTCGCCGCGGGCGCGCGGGTGCAGGCCGCGATGCGCATCCTCGGCGACGACGCTCCCGAGCACCTGCTGGCGGCCGGCCGGCTGCGGCTCCAGCACGCCCAGGCGTCGCTGGAGGAGCTCGGCGCGCTCGCCGACCCGCCGCTGACCAAGGACGCCGTCGCCGGCAGGATCCGCCGCCTCCTCGCCCTCGCCGACAAGCGCGCGAGCGTCCTCGGCATCCCCAACACAGAGGCGAGTGTGTCGCCCGAGTTGCTGGAGAATGCGTGATGTGCGTGGTCGCCGGGGGGTGATCCGGCCCCCGTTGGGCCTCGGATACCAACCCGGCGGCGCAAAGTCGTTAGGCTCTGTGGCGGCAACGGAACATGACGGCGGCACGACGGTAGGGAGTCCGCGGACGTGGCTACGCGAGTAGGGGTCAACGGTTTCGGTCGGATCGGCCGGAACTTCTGGCGAGCGCTGGCGGCGAGCAAGCAGGGTGGGCTCGAGGTCGTCGCGGTCAACGACCTCACCGACAGCAAGACCCTGGCCCACCTGCTGAAGTACGACACAACCCTGGGCACGCTGTCCGAGACGGTCAGGGCAGTCGACGGCGGCATCGAGGTCGGCGACGCCACCATCAAGGTGCTGGCCGAGCGGGACCCGGCGGCGCTGCCCTGGGGCGAGCTGGGCGTCGACATCGTCATCGAGTCGACCGGCCGGTTCACCGACCGCGCGTCGGCCGCGAAGCACCTCGAGGCGGGCGCGAAGAAGGTCATCATCTCCGCCCCGGCCAAGGGCGAGGACCTGACTGTCGTCATGGGCGTGAACGACGACGCCTACGACCCGGCCAGCCACCACGTGCTGTCGAACGCGAGCTGCACGACGAACTGCGTGGCGCCGCTGGCAAAGGTCCTCGACGAGGCGTTCGGCATCGAGAACGGCCTGATGACCACGATCCACGCCTACACGAACGACCAGGTGATCCTGGACTTCCCGCACAGCGACCTGCGCCGGGCCCGCGCGGCCGCGCAGAACATCATCCCGACCACCACCGGCGCGGCCAAGGCGACGGCGCTGGCGTTGCCGAAGCTCAAGGGCAAGCTGGACGGCATCGCGATGCGGGTGCCGGTGCTGGACGGCTCGGTCACCGACCTGGTGGTCAACCTGGCGAGGCCGGCCAGCAAGGACGAGATCAACGCGGCCTACCAGGCGGCGGCCGACGGCCCGCTGAAGGGCTACCTCGTCTACACCGAGGACCCGATCGTGTCGTCGGACATCGTCGGCACGCCGGCGTCGTGCACCTTCGACTCGCTGCTGACCATGTCCACGGGCACCTTCGTGAAGGTCGTCGGCTGGTACGACAACGAGTGGGGCTACTCGAACCGCCTCGTCGACCTCACCGCCCTGGTCGCCAGCCGCCTGGGCTAGCCCCGCCAGTCGAAGGCAGAGAACCGCTGTGACGAGCCGCCCGGTGCCCCCGGCACCGGGCGGCTCGTCCTTTGGGCCGTTCTTGTCGCCGGCCGTGCGACGGGGCCGGCAGGCAGACCCCCGTTGGGCCGGGCCTGTCAGACAAGGCCAAGCCAGTGCGGCAGCAAACGCAACAGGCAGCGCGACGCGACGTGGAAGCAGGACCTAGCCACAAGAGGCGACCGGCGGCGCGACGTGACGTCGAAGCGGGACCTAGCCACAAGCAATAGGAGACGCCAAGCGTGAGGACGATCGACGACCTGCAGGTCGCCGGGCACCGGGTGCTGGTCCGCAGCGACCTGAACGTGCCGCTCGACAGGTCCGGCGACACCCCGCGGATCACCGACGACGGCCGGGTGCTGGCCAGCGTGCCCACCATCAGGACGCTCGCCGAGCGCGGCGCCCGCGTGGTGGTCTGCTCCCACCTGGGCCGGCCTAAGGGTGAGTACGACGAGAGGTACTCGCTCGCCCCGGTCGCGGCCCGGCTCGCCGAGGCGCTCGGCCGGCCGGTCGCCTTCACCGGCGACGGCACCGCCGACATCGCGGGCTCGGCGGCCGCGGAGGTCGTCGCCGGGCTCGGGGACGGCGAGGTGGCCCTGCTGGACAACCTGCGCTTCAGCCCGGGGGAGACCAGCAAGGACGCCGCCGCGCGCGCCGCGTTCGCCGACGAGCTGGCCGCGCTCGCCGAGTTCTACGTCGGCGACGCGTTCGGCGCCGTGCACCGGGCCCACGCGAGCGTCGCCGACGTGCCGAAGCGGCTGCCGCACGCGGCCGGCGGGCTGGTGCTCGCCGAGCTGTCGGTGCTGCGCGGGCTGGCCGGCGGCGACGCCGGCCGGCCGTACGTGGTGGTGCTCGGCGGGTCGAAGGTGTCCGACAAGCTGGGCGTGATCCGGGCGCTGCTGCCGAAGGTCGACGCCCTGCTCATCGGGGGCGGCATGTGCTTCACGTTCCTGGCGGCCCAGGGCCACGGTGTCGGCGCGTCGCTGCTCGAGGCCGAGATGATCGACACCTGCAAGAACCTGCTCGCCGAGGGCGGCGAGCGGATCGTGCTGCCGCGGGACGTCGTCATCGCCGACCGGTTCGCCGCGGACGCCGCGACCGACGTGGTGCCGGTGACCGGCATCCGCGACGGCTGGCTGGGGCTCGACATCGGCCCCGAGTCGACGGAGCTGTTCGCCGGCAGGCTCGAGGGCGCACAGACGATCTTCTGGAACGGGCCGATGGGTGTCTTCGAGCTGGCGCCGTTCGCCGCCGGCACGAAGGGCGTCGCCGAGGCCATCGCCGCGCGGGACGGCTTCACGGTCGTCGGCGGCGGCGACTCCGCCGCAGCGGTGCGCACGCTCGGTATCCCCGAGGCGTCGTTCAGCCACATCTCGACCGGTGGCGGCGCGAGCCTGGAGTTCCTGGAGGGCAAGTCCCTGCCCGGCCTCGCGGCCCTGGAGGTCTGAGCCCCATGACTCCTCCTCCGCTGGGACGCTCGGGTGGCAAGCCGGCCGGTAGCCCGAAGCCGAAGGGAACCGGCCGCCGCACGCTCGTCGCGGGCAACTGGAAGATGAACCTGAACCACCTCGAGGCGATCGCGCTCGTCCAGAAGGTCGCCTACGACCTCAAGCCCGACGAGCTGGACCGGGTCGAGACGGTCCTCTTCCCGCCGTTCATCGACCTGCGCAGCGTGCAGACCACGATCGACGGGGACAAGCTGGCGGTCGGCTACGGCGCCCAGGACCTCTCACCGTTCGACTCCGGCGCGCACACCGGCGACGTCAGCGGGCCGATGCTGGCCAAGATCGGCTGCACGTATGTGATCGTCGGGCACTCGGAGCGCCGCACCGACCACCACGAGACGGACGCGGTGGTCGCCGCGAAGGCCGGCGCCGCCTACCGGAACGGGCTGACGCCGATCGTGTGCATCGGTGAGCACGAGGACGTCCGGGTGGCCGGCGCCCACGTCGAGCACTGCCTGGCGCAGCTGGACGGGTCGCTCGCCGGCGTGACGCCGAAGCAGGCGGAGACGATCGTCATCGCCTACGAGCCGGTATGGGCGATCGGCACCGGCCGGACGGCCTCGGCGCAGGACGCGCAGGACATGTGCGCTGCCATCCGCGGGCGGCTCGCCGAGCTGTTCACGCCGGTGATCGCCGCCGGGATCCGGGTGCTCTACGGCGGCTCGGTCAAGGCGGCGAACGCCGCCGAGCTGTTCACCATGCCGGACGTCGACGGCGGTCTGGTCGGCGGCGCGAGCCTGGTGGCCGAGGAGTTCACCGCAATTGTCCGCAGCGGGCCGCCGGCCTAGGCCGACGGCCAGACGAACCAACCCAGCACCGACGCCACAGGGCCCGGGCCGCGACCAGCGGCCCGGGCCCTGTGCTGTCTAGCTGCCGGGCCCCGTGCTGTGTAGCTGTGCGGCGGCTTCTGCTCCTGGACGGCCGCTGAGGCGGCCGGGCTCGGTCGTCGGCGCGCCGCCGGTGTGACGTTGGTCTTCCGTTGTGTATTGGGCTGGTGGGCTGCTGAGGCCGTGCTCCGCGGCGGCTGGTCCCGGTCGCCGTGGCAATTTCGCTCGCCGTGGCGGGCCGGTGGCCGTGGCGGGTCGTCGCGGTTGCGATCCGTCGCGGTGTGTTCTGTTACGGCTGTGCTGGTCGGGGGGTTGCGCCGACACGTCGGCGGCGCCAGCAGTTCTCCCCTTCGTAACGCAGACGTTACATAAAGGTCATCGTATGGCAAATGGGAAACGTTTCCTCAGCACTTCATAACATCCGCTATCCAGCGCGCCCCGGCAACGCTACCGTGCGTTGACTTTCTTGCTTTGGGCGGAAACGTTTATTTCGCCTGCTCCGGAGGTGGTTTGTGGCGGTGCCGGTGCAACTGGAGCCGACGAATCTGACGCCCGGACCGCCGGCGGTCAAGCCGGTCGCTGGCCGGTCGCTCTGGCGGATCGCGTGGTCGCGGCTGCGCAAGGACAAGGTCGCCCTGGCCAGCGCCGCCTTCGTCATCCTCGTCGTGCTCGTCGCCATCTTCGCGCCCGTGCTGACGTCGATCGTCGGAGTGAATCCGGACGAGCCGAACTACGGCCTGCTCGACCCGAACACGGCCCTTCCCGCGGGGTCGTTCGGCGGCATGAGCTCCCATCACCCCTTTGGTGTCGAGCCGCTCAGCGGGCGCGACGTCTTCGCCCGGGTCGTCTACGGCGCTCGCATCTCGCTGCTGGTCGCGTCGCTGGCGACCCTGCTCTCCGTCGTCCTCGGCACCGTGATGGGCCTGATCTCCGGCTACGTGGGCGGCTGGATCGGCGGCCTGATTGCCCGGCTGATGGACCTGCTGCTCGCCTTCCCGCTGCTGCTGTTCGCGATAGCCATCGTCGCGGTGATTCCGGACAGTGCCTTCGGACTGAACGGCAACACGCTGCGCCTGTTCATCCTGGTGTTCATCATCGGGTTCTTCAGCTGGCCGTACATCGGCCGGATCGTCCGGGGCCAGGTGCTCTCGCTCAAGGAGAAGGACTTCGTCGCGGCCGCGCGTGGGACCGGCGCCGGGTCGATCCGGATCATGATGCAGGAGCTGCTGCCGAACCTGGTTGCGCCGATCCTCGTCTACACCACCCTGCTGATCCCCACGAACATCCTCTTCGAGGCCGCGCTGTCCTACCTGGGCGTGGGCGTGAAGCCGCCGACCTCGTCCTGGGGCGACATGCTCTCGACCGCCGCGGGCGGGCTGTTCAGGGTCGACCCGACCTTCATGGTCGTGCCGGGCGTGGCGATCTTCCTCACCGTGCTGGCTTTCAACCTGCTCGGTGACGCGCTGCGGGACGCCTTCGACCCCCGAGGCGGCGGCTGACAGCCCGCCTGCAGTGACCAACCTCGTGCCGGAGTCGACCACACCACCACACCTGGCGTGGCGGCGAGACCCGCCGCACCGCCGTTCGGCCGGATCCGCCCGCAACGACGCGGGCCGGGCTTGGCACGCACGGGCAGTCCTCGGCCCATCCCGGGGCAGCACCGCACAAGAAGAGGGGAACCGGATGAGGAAACACTCGGTCTGGATCAGGACCGGCGTGCTCGTCGCGGCCGCCGGCCTGGTCCTCGCTGCCTGCGGCAGCGGCGGCGACGACAACGGCACCACCGGTGGGAGCAGCGCCCCCGCCGCCGCCGGCCTGCCGACGACGACGGACCAGTTGTTCTACGCGTCGGACAAGAAGGGCGGCACGCTGAACGCGTTGTCGGCCGGTGACTGCGACTCGTGGGACCCGGCGCGGACCTACTACGCGTCCTGCTGGGACCAGCAGCGCTGGATCGCCCGTACGCTGCTGACCTACGAGACCAAGCCGAACTCGGCCAAGCTCGTGCCGGACCTCGCGACCGAGGTCCCGACGTCACCCGACGGCGGGAAGACCTGGACCTACAAGCTCAAGAGCGGCATCAAGTTCGAGGACGGGACCCCGATCACGTCCAAGGACATCAAGTACGGCATCGAGCGTTTCTTCGCCCAGGACATCATCAACGGCGGCCCGACGTTCCTGATCGACTACCTGCAGACCGACCCCGCGTACGAGGGCCCATACAAGGACACCACCCCCGACAAGCTCGGCCTGACCTCCGTTGAGACGCCGGACGACAGCACTCTGGTCTTCCACCTGACGAAGGCGTTCACGGACTGGAACTACATCATGGCCCAGCCCGGGGCCTCGCCGGTGCCGCAGGCAAAGGACACCGGTGACAAGTACACGTCGCACCCGGTGGCGTCCGGCCCGTACAAGTTCGACAAGTACGTGCCGAACCAGTCGCTGACCCTGGTCCGAAACGACCAGTGGGACCAGTCGACCGACGACATCAACAAAGCGCTGCCGGACAAGATCGTGATCACCATGGGTCTTGAGTCGGCCGAGATCGACAACCGGCTGATGTCCGGTGACGCCGACATCTTCCTCGACCAGACGGGCGTGGACACCGCGGCGCGGACCCAGCTCCTGGCCGACCCCACGCTGCGCAAGGCCCGCACGACGGTCGACCTCACCGGCTTCCTGCGTTACCTGAGCGTCGCCACCACGGTGAAGCCGTTCGACAACGTCCACTGCCGCCTCGCGGTCGCGTACGCGGTCAACAAGCAGGGCCAGGTCGCCGCGCGCGGTGGCCCGACGGCCGGTCAGCCCGCGACGACGATGCTCCCGCCAACCGTCGCCTACTACGCGCCGTTCGACATCCTCCCGACGCCGAACAACGCGGGTGACCTCACCAAGGCCAAGGACGAGCTGAAGGCCTGCGGCCAGCCGAACGGGTTCTCCACGAAGATCACCGTCCGGAGCAACCGGCCGCTCGAGGTCAACCAGGCGACCGCGCTCCAGGCGGACCTGAAGAAGATCGGCATCAACGCCTCGGTGGAGAAGTTCGACTCCTCGCAGTACTTCTCGGCCGTGATCGGCATCCCGAAGAACGTGCAGGAGAAGGGCTACGGCCTGCACATCACCGGGTGGGGCCCGGACTGGCCCTCGGCCTACGGCTTCTTCAGCTCCATCGTTGACGGCCGGAAGATCCTTCCCCAGGGCAACAGCAACTACGCCGAGCTCAACGACCCGACCGTGAACAAGGGCATCGACGACGGCCTCGCCGCCACCGATGACGGCGCCGCGCAGGCCGCGTGGACCTCGGTCGACAAGGCTGTCGTGCAGTCCGGCGCCTACGTCCCGCTGATCTACGACAAGGCGATGAACCTGTACAGCGACCGGATCACGAACATCCAGTTCTCGCCCGGTTACAACATGGCCAACTTCGCCGCGCTGGGCGTGGTGCGGTAACCAAAGGCCGGCGGTCGCTGGTCCGAGAGAAGAGAAACACGCCGTAGACCCGGCCGCCGGGTGGGCTCACGTCCACCCGGCGGCCGGGCCCACGCGGCGACGCAAGGCCCCCGAGACGCTGACAGAAGCGGAGACCACCAGACATGGCCGGATTCGTCATCCGCCGGGTGCTCGGCGGGATCGTGATCCTCTGGCTCATCAGCGTCATCACGTTCCTGCTGTTCTTCCTGGTACCGAAGGTGCTGGGCTCGAATCCAGCGATCCTGTTCGCGGGCCGGTCCCCGAGCGAGGCGGCCGTCGCCGGTGTGACGAAGAAGCTGGGCCTCGACCAGCCGATCGTCGTGCAGTACTGGCACTTCCTCGCGGGGATCTTCACCGGCCGGCACTTCGACGCCGGGCCGGACAAGACCTGGTGCCCGCCGCCCTGCTTCGGCTACTCGTTCAAGAACAGCGAGCCGGTCTGGCAGGAGATCACCAGGGCGCTGCCGGTCACCATCTCCCTGGCGCTGGGTGCCGCCGTGCTGTTCCTGCTCATCGGCGTCGGCATCGGCATCCTCTCGGCGCTTCGCCGCGGCTCGGTCGTCGACCGGGCGGCGATGACCGTCGCGCTCGGCGCCGTCTCGTTGCCGGTCTACTTCACCGGCCTTGTCCTGTTGCTACTGGTCAGCTACCAGTGGCGGATTTTCCCGAACATCCACTATGTGGCGTTCCTGGACAATCCCTTGCTCTGGGCGCGCAACCTGCTGCCCGCGTGGATCGTGCTCGCCTTCCTGTACTCCGCGATGTACGCCCGGCTGACCCGGGCGAGCATGCTGGACGTACTCGGCGAGGACTACATCCGGACCGCCCGGGCCAAGGGCCTTCCGGAGCGCACGGTCGTCGGCAAGCACGCCCTGCGCTCCGCGCTGACCCCCGTGGTCACCATCTTCGGCCTCGACCTCGGCTCGCTGCTCGGCGGCGCGGTGCTGACGGAGACCACCTTCGGCTTCCGGGGGCTCGGGAAGACATCCATCGAGGCGATCTCGACCGGGGACCTGCCGACGATCCTCGGGGTCACCATCTTCGCGGCGGGTTTCGTGGTCCTGGCCAACATCCTCGTCGATGTCTTCTACGCGGTCGTCGACCCGCGGGTACGCCCAACATGATCGTCGAGCTCGCACGAGTCACGGCCCGGAGCAACCCACGACTGAACGGGGGAGTGAGATGACCGCGCGGCCCGAGCCGTCGGCCGCCGCGGGCACCGCGGCCGCCCTGGTGGACCGGCACTACCTCGACGTACGCGACCTGCGGGTGACGTTCGGCACCGACGACGGCGACGTGCGCGCCGTCAACGGCCTGTCGTTCGGCCTGGAGCGTGGCCGGACCCTGGGCATCGTCGGGGAGTCCGGCTCGGGCAAGAGCGCGGCCAGCCTCGCCCTCATGGGCCTGCAGCGCGGCCGGCGTACCACCGTGGCCGGTGAGATCTGGCTCGACGGCGAGAACCTGGTGACCGCGTCGCCCGAGCGGGTCCGGTCGCTGCGCGGCCGGCAGATGGCGATGATCTTCCAGGACCCGCTGTCGGCCATGCACCCGTACTTCAAGATCGGTGACCAGATCATCGAGGCGTACCGGGTGCATCACGACGTCTCCAAGAAGGTGGCGAAGAAGAGAGCCATCGAGCTGCTGGACCGGGTCGGCATCCCGTCCGCGGCCCGCCGGGTCGACAGCTACCCGCACGAGTTCTCCGGCGGCATGCGCCAGCGCGCCATGATCGCGATGGCCCTGTCCTGCGACCCGTCGCTGCTCATCGCCGACGAACCGACGACGGCGCTCGACGTCACGGTCCAGGCCCAGATCCTCGACCTGCTGAACGACCTGCAGAAGGAGTTCAACTCGGCGATCATCATCATCACCCACGACCTCGGCGTGGTCGCCGAGATCGCCGACGAGGTGCTGGTGATGTACGCCGGCAACGCCGTCGAGCACGGCCCGGTACAGGAGATCTTCAGCGCGCCGCAGCACCCCTACACCTGGGGCCTGCTCTCGTCGATCACCCGGCTCGACCGGACCCGTTCCGACCGGCTGCGCGCTGTGCCGGGCAACCCGCCGAGCCTCATCGCCGTGCCGGACGGCTGCCCGTTCCACCCCCGCTGCCAGTACGCCAACCTCGCCGGCCCTGCGACGCGCACCGAGCGGCCTACGCTGGAGACGGTGGCGCCTGGCCACCGGGTGGCCTGTCACCTGCCGGTCGAGGCCCGTGTCCGGATCTTCCGTGAGGAGGTGGCACCGAGCCTGTGAACAGCCACGACTCGACAGGCCCCGCGTCCACGGGCGGAGCCGCGCCGGTGGGCGCCGATGCCTTCCTGAAGGGCGCCGCGCCGCCCGCGCCGTCCACGTCGCCGGCGGCGCCGGTGGTCATGGACAAGCCCGATCCGGTCCCGATGGAGAAGCTCGCGGCGGTCACCACCGCGGCGTCCGGCGATGCGCTGCTGCGGGTCACCGATCTCCAGGTCCACTTCCCGGTCACCCAGGGCGCGCTGGTCGCGCGCAAGATCGGTGCGGTGCGCGCCGTCGACGGGCTGAACTTCGCGATCCGCCGCGGCGAGACGCTGGGGCTGGTGGGGGAGAGCGGCAGCGGCAAGAGCACCACCGGCCGGGCGATCGCCCGGCTGCTGGAGCCGACCGGCGGCAAGGTCGAGTTCGACGGGCGGGACATCACCCACCTGTCCGCCAGAACGATGCGGCCGCTGCGACGCGACATCCAGATGATCTTCCAGGACCCGTACACGTCGCTGAACCCGCGGCACACCGTCGGGTCGATCGTCTCCGCGCCGCTGAAGATCGTCGGCGACCTGTCCGGGGACGCCCTCAAGGCCCGCGTCCGGGACCTGCTGGAGCTCGTCGGCCTGTCCCCCGAGCACCTCAACCGCTACCCACACGAGTTCTCCGGCGGACAACGGCAGCGCATCGGCATCGCGCGGGCGCTCGCCACCCATCCCAAGCTCGTGATCGCCGACGAGCCGGTCTCCGCGCTCGACGTCTCGGTGCGTGCCCAGGTCGTCAACCTGTTGGGCGACCTGCAGTCCGAGCTCGGTCTGACGTACATGTTCATCGCCCACGACCTGTCGGTGGTGCGCCACATCAGTGACCGGGTCGCCGTGATGTACCTTGGCACGATCGTCGAGATGGCCGATCGGGCCGGTATGTACGAGCATCCGTTGCACCCGTACACCCATGCCCTGCTGTCGGCCGTCCCGGTGCCGGACCCGGCGAAGCAACACCGGCGGGAGCGGATCCTGCTGCGGGGTGACCCACCGACCCCGCTCAACCCGCCCGCCGCGTGCCGGTTCAACCCACGTTGCTGGAAGGCCGAGGAGGTGTGCAGGACCGTGGAGCCACCTCTGGTGGAGATCCAGCCGGGTCACCAGGTCGCCTGCCACTTCCCCGAGGAGCGGGAGCTGGTCTAGATGGAGATCGGGCTGTCCATCGTCGTGATCATCACGAGTGTGATGCTCGTGATGCTGGTGCTGTTGCACCGGGCGAAGGGCGGCGGTCTGTCGACGCTGTTCGGCGGTGGTGTCTCGTCGTCGCTCGGTGGCTCGTCGGTGGTCGAGAAGAACCTCGACCGGCTGACGATCGCCGTCGGGACGGTGTGGATCATCGCGATCATCGGGCTCGGCCTGCTGCTGAAGAGTTGAGCCCGCGTCGCGCCGCCGGCCACGCGCTGCGTCGGCCGGCGCTTCGTCTCGTCTCCGGACTGGCCGCGGCGCTAGCCGTCGTCACTGTGCTCGCCGGCTGCGCGGGCTCGTCCGACGGGCCGGTCCCCACGGCTTCGGCGAGCCCGTCCGCCGTCGCCCAGGCGACCGGCAAACCGGGCGGCACCCTGGAGCTGGTGACGTCCGCCATGCCCAGCGGCGACCCAGGCTGGGCCGTGACGACCGCCGACCAGGTGCTCGCCCGGCTGGTGAGCCGCACGCTGTATGCCTACCCTCCCGACCCGGACATCGACAAGACCGTCATACCGCGTCCTGACCTGGCGGCCGGCGCGCCGCAGGTCAGCGACAACGGCAAGGTGATCCGGGTGCGGCTGAGTTCGGCGGCCCGCTGGGACACCCCGGTGCCGCGCCGGGTCATCGCGCCCGACGTGGCCCGCGGGATCAAGCGGCTGTGTGCTCCGCCGACCCCGTCACCGCTGCGCGGCTACTTCGCGGCGACCATCGTCGGGTTCACCGACTACTGCACGGCGCTGTTCACCAAGCCGATTGACCAGGTGAAGGACTTCATCGAAGGCGAGTCGCCGGCCGGCATCCAGGTGATCAACGACACGGACATCGCGTTCCACCTGATCGAGCCCGTCAACGACTTCGTCGAGGTGCTCGCGCTGCCGGCGGCGGCGCCGGTGCCCTACGAGGCGCTCGACTACCTGCCGAACTCGCCCGACTACCTGGCCAACCTGGTGTCCGACGGCCCGTACCGGATCACCGGCAGCACCGGCGGAACGTACATGCTCTCGCGCAACGAGGAATGGAACTCCCACAGCGACTTCATCCGCCGGGCGACGGAGGGGCCGGACCACATCAGGATCCACACCGGGGTGGACCCGGCGACCGCGCAGGCGCAGATCGAGGCCGGCGACGCGGACATGACGCTGGATGCCGCCGTCCCGCTGGACAGGGCCGCGGCCCTGCTCCAGGCGGGCGACCCTCGGCTGTCGGTCCCGACGACCGGGTCGACGATGCTGCTCGCCGTCGCCCGGCACGGACCCGCCGCCGCCGCCCTCGACGACCTGACCGTCCGGGAGACGCTCGCGACGTGCATCGACCGGATCTCGGTCGTCAAGGCCCTCGGCGGCCCGCCGTTCGCCACGGCCGCGACGCAGCTGCTGCAGCCGACGATGACCGGCTACAGCCCGCTGGACCCTTTCCCGACCCCGTCCGGCGCCGGCGACGCCACCCGGTGCGGGCAGGGGCTCGCCAACGCGCCGGGTGCGCCCGTGAGCACGCTGACACTGCTCACCTCCGACAGCCCGCGGGACGCCGCCGTCGCCTCCGCCCTGGCCGAGACGTTCGCCAAGGCGGGCGTGAAGCTGGACGTCCAGGCGCGCGCCGCGGCGGACTTCGCGGCCGCCGCGGTCAGCCCGCTGGCCCAGACCTGGGACCTGGCGCTGACCACCCTCACCCCGCTGTGGTTCGGCGACGCCGGGCGGACCGTGTTCCAGCCGCTGCTCGACCCGAACTGGGTCGGCCAGCGCCCCGTCGACGGCGGCTACGACACCAGGGATGTCCTCGCGACCATGGGCGTGGCCCTGCGGGCCGGCACCGAGACGCTGCGCGCCGGGGCGTGGGCCGACCTGGAGGCGACGGTGCTGCGCGACGTCGCCGTCATCCCGCTGGCCGTGGTAGCCGAGCCGCGGATGCACAGCTCCTCGGTGCTGTCGTTCACCCTCGTCCCGTCGCTCGGCACCGGCGACCCGACAGGTGTCTCTCTGGGGCCGGCATAAGGCGGTCTCTTGGGCGTCCGTGGGGCGCGGAATCCCCCGGTGCGTCACGTGGTGGTCCCCGCGTCCTACACTCGCCCCATAGCGAACCGGGTTATACCTGGTCCGACGTCTAACGTGGCTGGTGCCGGTTCGCCGGGCCGGCGCCGGGACCGGCCCGGCTGGTACTGACCACCTTGGCTGGCGCTGACGTGACTGGCACTGAACAGAAGGAGTACGCGGGCCGTGGCAGGTGGCAACGCCATCCGGGGGAGCCGGGTCGGGGCGGGACCAATGGGAGAGGCCGAGCGGGGAGAGACGGCTGCGCGGCAGCGGGTGTCCTTCTGGTGCGCGAACCAGCACGAGACACGCCCGTCGTTCGCCGCGGACGCCGCGGTCCCCGACACGTGGGACTGCCCGAGCTGTGGCTATCCGGCGGGCCAGGACCGGGACAACACCCCCGCGCCGCCCAAGATCGAGCCGTACAAGACCCACCTGGCCTACGTCCGGGAGCGGCGTAACGAGAAGGACGGCGAGGCGATCCTCGCGGAGGCACTCGCCAAGCTCCGGGGGTCCTCCACCGCGTCCTGACCGCTCTCGCGGGCGGTACCGGCGATGGCTACGGGCGCCGGCCGGCAGCGGCGCCGGGATTCGGCGTTGTCCCAGAACCGGCCGGTCTGAGCCGCTACGCTTCGCTCAACCTGGGCCACGGCCCGTGCGTTGCGTGCGAGCGGATCGACGGGCGGAGGGATGGGGAGCGAGGCCGAGGCCAGCGCCGGGCGCATCCGGCCTGTCGGCCCGCCGGAGGGCGCCGGTTCGGCGGGGGCCGCCGGGCGGCTGATCGCCGGTCGGTACCGGCTGGTGGAGCTCATCGGCGTCGGCGCGATGGGGGCCGTGTGGCTCGCCCGCGACGCGCTGCTCGACGTGGACGTCGCGGTCAAGGAGATCCGGCCGCCGTTCGCGTTCGCCGATCCCGACGGTGCCAGCGCCGGCGACGGCGAGGGCGCCGGCCCAGACAGCGCTGACGGCGGGAGCGCGGACGGCTGGGAGGCCTCGACCGGCGCCTGGGTGGCGCAGGCGTTGCGTGAGGCACGCAGCGCCGCGCAGCTGCGGGCGAACCCGCACGTGGTCACCGTCCACGACGCCGTCGTCGATGACGGCGCGCCGTGGATCGTCATGGAGGCCGTGGCGGCCAGCTCCCTGCAGGAGGCGGTCGCGCGTGACGGGCCGCGCCCGCTCGCCCAGGTCGCCCAGATCGGGCTCGCCGTGCTGGACGCGCTGGTCGCCGGGCAGCGGCTCGGCGTGGTCCACCGCGACGTCAAGCCGTCCAACATCCTGCTCGCGCATGACGGCCGGGTGCTGCTCACCGACTTCGGGATCGCGGCCTCGGCCGCCGACTCGACCCTGACCCACCAGCCGGGCGAGGGCGGCCTGCCCAGCGGCACGCCCGCCTACATGGCCCCCGAACGGCTGCGCGGCGGCCCGGCGACGCTCACCGCCGACCTGTTCGCCCTTGGCGCGACCCTGTTCTACGCGGCGGACGGCGCCGCCCCGTTCCACCGGGACTCCCTGCTCGCCTCGCTGCACGCGGTCCTGTACGACCTGCCGGAGCCGACCCGCGACGTCGGCCCGCTCGCCCCGGTGATCGCGGGCCTGCTCACCAAGGACCCCGCTGCCCGCCTGCGCGCCGACGGCGCCGCCGCCCTGCTCACCCGCGCCCTGCGCCTTCTCGCCGGCACGGCCGCCCTGTCGCCGCCGCCTCCACCCCCGTCTGGCGAATCCGAGCCCGTCTCGCCCCTGACCAGCGCATCGATTCCCCTCGCGCGGCCACCCGCGACCGGTCCGCCCGCCGCCGGCGCGCGGCCGTCGGGTGCGTCCGGCCAGCACTCACCGCCCGAGCGGCCGCGGCCGCTCGACCGGCCGCCGGCGGTGCGTGCTCCCCAAGAGCTGGCGCCTGAGCACCCCGAATCCGCGTCGGCGTCGCCTGGGCTGGGAGGCGCCTCGCCGCCCGCTCCGCCGGGGCCGGCCCCGCGCTCCGCCTCCGCCCCGGGCACCCGGCCGCCCGGGGGCCCGGGCGTCGCGCCGGTGCTCCTGGGCGCGCTGGACCCGACGCCCGTTGGCACCCGCGGCGACGGCGGGAATGGCGGGGATGGCAGCCGTGCCGCCCTTCGCCGCCTGTGGCCGCTGCCCGTTCCGCTCGGGCTGGCCGCCGTGGTCGCCGTCCTGCTGCTCGTCGGCCTGGCCGCCTGGGGGATCGGGGAGGCGCGTGGTGGACCTGGCCGTGCGCAGCCCCGCTCCACGCCGACCGGGACGGCGGCGTCCGGCGGCGCGACGGCCGGTGCCGTGCCGGGTACGGAAGGAACCGCCGGGACTGGTACCGCCGGGACTGGCACCGCTGCGGCCGCCGGCGCCGGCGCCGTGCCGGTGCGGATGCTGGGCCTCTGGCACGGCACCGTCACGCAGGGCGTGGACATATCCGGCGTGGATCTGAACGGTACGACGTTCACCCTGCCCCCGGTCCGCTTCGAGGTCACGCTGGAGATCCGCGGTGGTGAGCTCAACGGGACCGTCGGCGTCTCCAGCTCATCGGAAGGCTGCGAGGCGGACCTTCTTCTGCGAGAGATCGGCATCCGGCAGATTCAGGTCCAGGAGTTGATAACCAAGAGCAACGAGCTGTGTAACGGCGCCTACCGCCTCCGGTTGACCCTCAACGACGATGGCACCCTCGACTACTTCTACGACGCCACCTACATCACCTCCGCGGGCATCGCCACCCTGACCAGGTCCTAGGCGGACGCGCCCGGCCGGGCCGCGCATCAGGTCTGCCGGAGCGGCCCCGGAAGGCCGTCGTGCGCGGGCGCGGCTGCCGCCTGTACCCGCGGCTCGCGGCCTGGATGCGTTTCAGGACCGGATTCGGCGGGCTAGCGCCGGCCACCGCCGCGGCGGGCGGTGTCCCCGCGGCGCCTGGCCTGGGGGACGGTGGCGGCCGGTTTCACCGGGACATCCCAGGCCAGTGCCAGCTCGCCGCCCGGCGGGAGCGTCTGCCACTGGTCGCGCAGCTCGCGTAGCCGCCCCACGGCCGCGGCCCCGCGGGCGGGGTCGAACGGGGGTGCGCCGGTGCCGATGGTGCCCCAGGCGGCGGTCAGCGCCGCCGGGGCGCTCTGGTCCCCGTCGTCGAGCGCCCGGTGGACGGCGCCGGCCACCACCTCGGCCAGCATGATGTGCCGTTGGTTCGCGGCGAGGATCGCCCGCGACCGCCGCGCCGCGTCATGGCGAGGACGGCCGGCGACCACCCGCATGCTGGCGAACACGACGCCGGACGCGACGCTGCCCCAGAAGCCCTGGGCCATCCGGAACTCGCGCTCGGCGACGAAATGCGCGAGGTCATGCGGCACGGAGTACTTCCGGTCGTAGGACTGGAGTCGCAGGGTCACCCCGTCCGGCCGCGCGATCAAGGCGACCGATCCGCCGCTGCGCGTCTCATCGGGCGAGAAGGTCACCAACACGAGATCAAGTCTGAGCTCCGCCCGCGATCTCCGCAACGCGATTTCGCCGCCGCGCCGCCCCGACGCAATCGGCACGGCGTCGAGCGGAGCCGGCCCTATCCCGCCAGACCGGCGCGGGAGGCGGCGGCGCGGTCGACGAGCCAGAGGGTGCGCTCCAGGCCGCGGGCGCCGGCCGCGGGCAGGTCCAGCGCGTCGGCACCGGCGACAGCCGTGGCCACGGCGTCCGCCTTCTCCTCGCCGGCGGCGATCACCCACACCTGCCTCGCGGCCCGGATCGTCGGGAAGGTGAACGAGATCCGGTTGGGCGGCGGCTTGGGGGATTCGCGGATGGCGACGACTGGCTCGGCCGCGGCAGCCGCGGGAGAGTGCGGGAAGATCGACGCGATGTGGCCCTCGGGGCCGATGCCGAGCAGCAGCACGTCGAACGCCGGCACGGCCGCGCCCGCCGGCGCGCGTGCGGCGAGCGCCGCCGCGTAGTCGGCGGCGGCCTGCTCCGGCTCCACGTAGCCGCCCGCGGCGCCCACGGACCCGCCCGCCGAGGTGAGAGCTCCCACCTCGAATACCCGCTTCTCGTCGACCGGCACGTGATCGAGCAGCGCCTCGCGGGCCTGGCGGGAGTTGCGATCTGGGGAGTCGGCGGGGACGAACCGCTCGTCACCCCACCAGACGTCCACCTTTGACCAGTTGACCGCGTCCAGCGCCGGGATCGTGCGCAGGGCGCGCAGCAACGCGATGCCGATGCCGCCGCCGGTCAGCACCAGGGATGCCTCGCCGCGCTGAGCCTGCGCGTCGACCAGCGCGGTGACGAGCCTGGCGGCGGCGGCCTTCGCGAGCAGGCCGGCGTCCGGGTGCACGATCAGCTCCATCAGCTGCCGCCTTCCGCCACCGGCCCGCTCTTGGCCGTGGCTGACGCCGTCGCGGGCGTCGCGGGCGGCTGCTCCATGGGGTCCTGCCAGATGTGCTCGCGGTGCCCCGAACGACCCGCCAGGTCCGGGATGCCGCTCCAGGCGGACAGCGCCTCCGCGTAGATGACGTCGTGGTCGAGGCGGCGCAGCTCCTCGGCGAGCAGGTCGCCGACGTCCAGCTGGCGCAGCGGCAGCCGGCGGGGCGGTACCCCCGGCCTGGTGATGTTGCCCGAGCGGGCGTCGGCGCGGGACACGGCGACCTCACCGTCGTCCACGGCCACGCGGACAGCCTGGATCCCGCGTTTCCCGGTGCCGACCACGTCGACCGGCACGCCGAGCTTCGCCCGCAGCCACCCGGCGAACAGATGGGCGCTCGGGTCGGACGGGTCGGCGTCGATGTGGGCCGAGCGCGGCCGGTCGGCACGCCCGTCGAAGGCGGCGGCGAGCAGCGTGCGCCAGCCGGAGATCCTCGTCCAGGCGAGATCGGTGTCGCCCGGCTCGAAGTCGGCGGCGCGCAGCTGCAGGGCCGCCAGCGGGTCGGGCGCCCGGTCGCAGTCAGTCACCCGCCGGTCGGCGAACACCCCCAGCGGGTCGAACGCGATCCGGGTAGGCGGCTCGTCCTGCCACCAGGTGACTACCGGCGCGTCCGAGGCCAGCAGCGGCAGCACCACCGACTCGGCGTGCAGCGCCAGCCGGCCGTACATCCGCATCACGATCGCCTCGCCGGGGCCGAGCCGCCCGCCGATCGAGACCTCGGCGTCCAGCCGCGGGTGCGGCGCGTCGATCTGGCGGCGCACCACGATCAGCAGCCGGCACGGGTGCGCGGCCGCGGCGGCGGTGGCCGCGCTCTCCGCGGCGGCGACGTTCTTCTCGTCAACGACCACGACGAGCGTCAGCGCGAGCCCGAACGCGAGCGCCCCCGCCGCCCGCCGCTCCGCCGACAGCGCCTTGACAACCGCCGACCCGGTGGTGTCCCAGAGAGTGGTCACAGCAGGCTCCTCGCCAGGTCGATCGGCCGGGGTATCGCAACCTGTGGGTTCACGGCCGGCGCCAGCGCCTGCCGTCGCGGGCCAGCATCTCGTCGGCGGCGGTCGGTCCCCAGCTGCCGGACCGGTACGGGAACGGCTTGGTGGTGGCCCAGAACTCCTCGAGCGGGTCGATGATCCGCCACGACTCCTCGACCTCGGCGTTGTCCGGGAACAGCATCGCGTCGCCGAGCAGGACGTCGAGGATCAGCCGTTCGTAGGCCTCCGGCAGCGCCTCGGTGAACGCCTCGCCGAACAGGAACTCCATCGCGACGTCGCGGACCTCCATCGCGGTACCGGGCACCTTGGAGCCGTACTTCAGCGTCACGCCCTCGTCTGGCTGCACCCGTACGACCAGCTGGTTGTGGCCGAGCTCGGTGGTGTCGGTCGCGTCGAAGGGCAGGTGCGGCGCCTGCTTGAAGCTGATCGCGATCTCGGTGACCCGGCGCGGCAGGCGCTTGCCGGTGCGCAGGTAGAACGGGACGCCGGCCCAGCGGCGGGTCTCGATGCCGAGCTTCACCGCGGCGTAGGTCTCGGTCGTCGAGGTGGGCGGGATGTTGTCCTCGTCGAGGTAGCCGCGCCCACGCTCGCCGGCGAGCCAGCCCTGCTCGTACTGGCCACGGATCGCGTAGTGGGCCAGGTCGGTGGGCAGCGAGACCGCGCGCAGAGTCTTGATCTTCTCGGTGCGGATCGTCTCCGCGCCGAAGCTGACGGGTTCCTCCATCGCGGTGAGCGCCAGCAGCTGGAGCAGGTGGTTCTGCAGCACGTCCCGGGCGGCGCCGGTCTCGTCGTAGAAGCCGGCGCGGGTGCCGATGCCGACGTCCTCGGCCATCGTGATCTGCACCGAGTCGACGAACTGGGAGTTCCAGATCGGCTCGAACAGCGTGTTCGCGAACCGCAGCGCGAACAGGTTCTGGACGGTCTCCTTGCCCAGGTAGTGGTCGATCCGGAACACGTCCGCCGGGCCGAACACCTCGTCGACGAGCGAGTTGAGCTCGCGGGCGGACTTCAGGTCGTGGCCGAACGGCTTCTCCACGACGACGCGCCGCCAGCCGCCGGCCTTCTCCTCGTCGGCCAGCCCGGTGCGCTCCATCTGCTTGAGCACCACCGGGAACGCCGACGGCGGGATCGACAGGTAGAACGCGGCGTTGCCTTGGATGCCGTGGCTGCTCTCGAGGCTCGCCAGCTCCTGAGCGAGCCGGTCGAAGCCGGCGTCGTCGTCGAACGAGCCGCGCACGAACCTGATCGACGACGCCAGCCGGTCCCAGGTCTCCTCCCGGAACGGCGTGCGGGCGCCCTTCTCCGCGCACTCCCTGGCGAACTCGATGAAGGGCTCGTGGCCCTCCCAGTCGCGGCGGGCGAAGCCGAGAAGCACGAACCCGGGCGGCAGGAGGCCGCGGTTGGCCAGGTCGTACACCGCCGGGATGAGTTTCTTGCGGGATAGGTCCCCGGTGACGCCGAACACCACCAGAGCGCTGGCGTCGGGGAGCCGGGGCAGCCGGCGGTCTCGCGGATCGCGCAGCGGGTTGCCACCTGCCGTGGACGCCACCTGCGATTCCCCCTGTCTGTGCTGGCTGAGAGGTTGGCCTGAGTCCGGCGGCTGTGTCCGGTCCGGTCCGGCCTGGTCCGGTCTTGCCTGGTCTGACTGTGCGTGGTTCGGCTGCGCGGGCCCGCGGTCTGACGACCTGGCCGGGGCGCCGCCGGATGACCTCGCCCGCCCGCTACCTGGCGACGTCTGGGTTCTACCCGAGCCGCGGGCCGCCCGTTGCTCATTCGGCCGGTCTGGTCGGTCTGGTCGGGCCGGCTCGTCGCTCCCGCCGGCCCGGCGGCGGCCGGTCAGTGCGCCTCGAGCTGCCCGCGGACCGCGTCGAGCAGCTGGTTCCAGGAGTCCTCGAACTTGGAGACGCCCTCCCGCTCGAGAACCTCGACCACGTCGTCCACGTCGACCCCGACGGCGGCGAGGGCCGCCATGGTCGCGTGCGCGTCGGCGTAGAACGGCCGGATCGTCTCCCCAGGCACGTCGCCGTGGTCGCCGAACGCCAGCAGCGTCGCCTCCGGCATCGTGTTCACGGTCCCCGGCGCGATCAGCTCGCGCACGTAGAGAGTGTCCGGCAGCGCGGGGTCCTTCGTCGACGTCGACGCCCACAGTGGCCGCTGCGGGCTCGCGCCGGCGGCGGCGAGCGCCGCCCAGCGCTCGGTGCCGAACGCCTTCTCGTAGCGCTCGTAGGCCAGCCGGGCGTTGGCGATGGCGGCCTTCGCGCGCAGCGCCTTCGCCTCCGGGGTGCCGATCTTCTCGAGCCGCTTGTCGACCTCGGAGTCGACGCGGCTCACGAAGAAGGAGGCGACCGACTGCAGCTTCGAGACGTCGACACCGTTCGCGACCGCCTGCTCGACGCCGGTCATGAAGGCGTCCATCACCGCGTCGTAGCGGTCCAGCCCGAAGATCAGTGTGACGTTGACGCTGATCCCTGCCGCCAGCGTGGCCGTGATCGCCGGCAGACCCTCCACGGTGGCCGGGATCTTGATGAACAGGTTCGGCCGGTCAACCATCCACCACAGCGAGCGGGCCTCGGCCAGAGTCCGTTCGGTCTCGTGCGCCAGGCGCGGGTCGACCTCGATGGAGACTCGCCCGTCGACGCCGTCGCTGGCGTCGTAGGCGGGGCGCAGGACGTCACAGGCGGAGCGCACGTCCGCGGTGGTGATCAGCCGGATGGCCTCGCCCACGTCGACACCGCGCACGGCGAGGTCGTGCAGCTGCTCGGCGTACGCCTCGCTGGAGGTGATCGCCTTCTGGAAGATGGTCGGGTTCGTGGTGACGCCGACGACACTGTGCGTGCTGGCCAGGTCGGCGAGGTTGCCGCTTCGCAGCCGGTCGCGGCTGATGTCGTCCAGCCAGACCGCCACTCCGGCGGCAGAGAGGTCGGAGAGCGGGTTGGTCATGGTTGGTAGGTCCTCTCCGCGGGGAGACGCCGGGCACGGCGACTCCCTACCCGGTGATGCATGGCTCATCCGCGCAACCGCCGCCGGGTTGGACGGTCGCCCCACGGCCGGCCCCGTGGCCTTGGCCACGGCTCTCCGGCCGCTTCGGCCCGGGTGCGCGTACCTCCTGTGGCTCAGGCCGAAGGCCGCGCGATGATGGCGGAGCCTCGCGCGGCCGGAGGCCGTCAGATACGACCTAGTGTGCCCACCCGGGCCACCCTCGTGAACAGGGTGTCCGTATGAACACCTTGAGACCTCACGGCCCGGACAACGGATACGCCCGTGGCAACAACGACGGACGCCTGGTCATGCCGCCGGAGCGGGGTGGCGTGCCGGCGGACCGGCGGGGCGCCACCGCCCGGCCGGTGATCGCCCGTCTGGGCGGCGCGCCCGCGTGGCTGCCGGGCGGTTAGACTCCGACACGACGTAGAACGTGACAACGGTGCCGCTCCGCCAACCGGGATGAGAACGTGAGGTCGCCCTGTCCAGCCTGGCAGTCCTGCGCCGCCGGCAGGCCGCGCCGCGCCCGCGTGCGGCCGGTTCCGGCGGCCATCGGGCGACTGCCGCGGGCGGCCAGGCGGGCACTGTGACCACCGCCGCGGAACCCACCCAGACGTCGGCGACCGCGGGCGCCGTCGAGGTAGCCGACATGTCGACCGTTTCGGAGCCCGTTGCCCCGACCACCCGGATCCGCTCCGCCGATCCGGCAGGAACCCCGACACCGGCCGCGACGACCCCCGCCGCCGTGGCCCCTTCCGGCGCGGACGGTGGCCGCCTCGGGTTCGTGCTCGCCAAGGCGCGGGCGTACATCGCGCTCACCAAGCCGCGGATCATCGAGCTGCTGCTCGTCACCACCGTCCCGGTGATGATCCTCGCGGACCGTGGCCTGCCGTCGCTGTGGCTGATCGCGGTGACGCTGGTCGCCGGCACGCTCTCCGCTGGCAGCGCGAACACCATCAACTGCTACGTCGACCGCGACATCGACGAGATCATGGCGCGCACCAAGCGCCGCCCGCTGGTCAAGGCGACCGTCACCCCGGTCGAGGCGCTGTGGTTCGGCATCGTGCTCGGGGTCGTGTCCACGCTGCTGTTCGGGCTGCTGGTCAACTGGCCGTCGGCGCTGCTCGCCGACGGCGCGATTGCGTTCTACGTGTTCGTCTACACGCTGGGGCTCAAGCGGCGGACCCCGTCGAACATTGTCATCGGCGGCGCGGCCGGCTGCTTCCCGGTGCTCATCGGCTGGTCCGCGGTGACCGGGACGGTCGGGTGGGGCGCGGTCATCCTGTTCGGTGTCGTGTTCTTCTGGACGCCGCCGCACTTCTGGGCGCTGGCCATCAAGTTCAAGGACGACTACGCGGCGGCCGGCGTACCGATGCTGCCGGTCGTGGCGCCGCTGCGCGAGGTCGTCCGCAAGATCCTGATCTACTCGTACGTGATGGTCGCGACGTCGCTCGTGCTCTACCCGGTCGCCGACGCGGGGCTGCTCTACCTGGTCGTCGCCGCCGTCGTGGGTGTCTGGTTCCTGCTGGAGGCCCACCGGCTCGTCCGCCGGGTCGCACGTGACGAGCCCGCCCACCCGATGCGCCTGTTCCACTACAGCATCACGTACCTGACCATCCTCTTCCTCGCGGTCGCGGTCAGCCCGCTGCTCTGAGACGCGCGATCACGGGTCGTCGCTGCGGACTCGTGACTATAATTCTGGTCATGACTGTGATACCGCTGGCGGACGCCAAGGCGCGGCTGTCTGCCGTCGTGGACGAGGTCCGGGACACCCATGACAGAGTCGTGATCACACGCAACGGGCGGCCAGAGGTCGTCATGCTCGCGGTGTCCGACCTGGAGGCGCTCGAGGAGACGCTGGATCTGCTGTCCACACCTGGGGCGTTGGAACAGATCCGCCAAGCTGAGGCTGACATCGACGCCGGGAAAGGAATTGACGCCGACCAGCTGCGTCGAGAGTTCGCTGCTCGCTTGGAGCGTGAGCAACAGTGACCGACGAGGCCTACCGGCTAGCCCTTGCTCCCGCTGCCCGTAGGGCTCTCACGGAACCGCCGCCCGCCGGCCTGCCGCCCGCCGCTGCGGCCGCGGTCGTCGAGTTCATTACCGGGCCGTTGCTGGACAGGCCGCGCGTCGTGGGCAAGCCACTAGTCCGCGAGCTGAGTGGTCACCACTCCGCTCGGCGCGGCGCTTACCGGGTCGTCTATCGCATCGACGACCGTGTTCGCACGGTCCGGATCGTGCGTATAGATCACCGGTCCGATGTCTACCACAGCTGACGCTGGTGCCCCCTGCTGAAGACTGACGTACTCCGGTGCCGCAGCCGAGGTTGGGGCGATCAGCGCCGGGCGGTCGGGCAGGGCGAGCCAGAGGCGGAGGGCGGCTATCCACATCAGGGTGGCGCCGGCGACGTGGAGGGCGACCAGGCCGGCGGGGATGCCGAGGAAGTACTGGGTGAAGCCGACCGCGGCCTGGGCGACGATTGTCACCACCAGCACGTCGGCCCAGCGGCGGGCCTCCCGGGAGGCCTTGGCGATCCGGACGGCGAAGACCATCGCCACGGCGAGGCCGGTGACCAGCATCGCGCCGTCGGCGTGCACCTGAGCGACGTTGACGATGTCGAAGCCGAACCGCTTGGCCTTCTCGTCGTCGCCGCTGTGCGGCCCGGTGCCGGTGACGACCGTGCCGAGGACGAGGACTCCGGCGGCGGCGACGACCAGGACCCGGGCGAGCCAGAGCAGCTCGCGGCGGACGGAGACGGTGACGGGGCCCGCGCCCTGCCTCGCCCGGCGGTACAGCACCACGCCGTCGACGAGCAGCAGCATCGAGAGCAGGAAGTGCGCGGCGACGGTGGCCGGGTGCAGGTCGGTGAGCACGGTGATCCCGCCGAGCACGGCCTGGCCGACGAAGCCGGCCCACAGCCCGAGCGACAGCCACACCAGGTCGCGACGTTGCCGCCGGTCCGCCAGCCGCAGCGCCGCCAGCGGTGTGACCAGCATGAACATGCCCATCAGGATGCTGACCATGCGGTTGCCGAACTCGACCGCCCCATGCAGCGCGTACTGGCTGTGCGGCGTCCACGAGCCGTCACCGCACTGCGGCCACGTCGGGCAGCCGAGCCCGGAGCCGGTCAGCCGGACCGCGCCGCCGGTGACCACGATCAGCCCGAGGAACACCAGGCTGATGAGCGTGAGGACCCGGAACACCCGCGGGCTCACCGCCGGCAGCCGGTCCCAGAGGGCCGCGACCGGGTTGCTTCGACGAGCTGTAGAAGACATCGCGGCCATCCTATGTCCCGGTCGCCGGACACTCGCGCACTGTCGGCTACTCCCAGCGGAAGGTGCGGGCGGCCAGGGCCACCGAGGCCGCCGCCCAGCAGGCCAGGACGACGACCGGTCCCGCGCCCGGGGACGCGGCGTCGGCCAGCACGGCCCGCACGCCCTCGGACAGGGCCGCCGTCGGCAGGCCCTCGGCCAGGACGCGCAGCCAGCCGGGCAGCTCCGACAGCGGGAACACCACCCCGCCCACGAGCAACAGCAGCAGGTAGACGCCGTTGGCCGCGGCCAGGGTCGCCTCGGCGCGCAGCGTGCCCGCCATGAACAGGCCGAGCCCGCTGAAGGCGGTCGTGCCGAGGACCAGCAGCGCCGCCAGCCAGCCGATTCCGGCGGCGGTCCCGGGGAGCCGGGGCTCCCAGCCGAGCGCGAGCCCGACCGCGACGAGCAGCACCACCTGCAGGACCTCGATCGCGAGTACCGCGAGTGTCTTGCCGGCGAGCAGCACCCAGCGGGGCAGCGGGGTCGCGCCGAGCCGCTTGAGCACCCCGTAGCGGCGTTCGAACCCGGTGGAGATCGCCTGCCCGGTGAACGCGGCCGACATCACCGCGAGCGCGAGCACCCCAGGCACCAGGAAGTCGACCGAGTCGCGGCTGTCGGACGGCAGGACGTCGACGGCGGAGAAGAACAGCAGCAGCCCGATCGGGATGATCAGGGTGAGCAGCACTGACTCGCCGTGGCGCAGGTTGAGGGTCAGCTCCATCCGGGTCTGCGCGCCGAGCATCCGGGGCCACCGGGCGGCGCCGGGCGCGGGCCGCAGGTCCAGCGGGGCGCGGGTGGGCGCCTCGGCCGGGGCCAGGGTCCCCGCCGGATCGGCAACGCTCACGGGGTCAGCTCCGAGCCGGTCAGGTCCACGAAGACGTCCTCCAGGCTGCGCTGCTCGACCCGCACGTCGGTCGCCGGCACGCCGTTGTTCGCGCACCAGGCCATCACCGCGGCGACGAACGCCGCGTCGACGGTGCCGCTGACGATGTAGTGCCCGCCGGCGCGCTCGACGGCGCGCGAGCCGACCGGCAGCGCGGTGAGCAGCTGGTCGAGGTCGAGCCGGCCCGGCGCGCGGAACCGCAGCTCGCCGTCGGCGCCGCCGCCCTTCAGCTCGACCGGGGCACCGGCCGCGACCACCCGGCCGCGGTTGATGATCACGACCTGGTCGGCGAGCTTCTCCGCCTCGTCCATCGCGTGCGTGGTGAGGACCACCGTCACGCCGGCGGTGCGCAACTCCTCGACCAGGTCCCAGGTGTCATGGCGGGCGCGCACGTCGAGGCCGGCCGTCGGCTCGTCGAGGAACACCAGCTCCGGGCGCCCGACCACGGCCATGGCCAGCGACAGCAACTGCTTCTGGCCGCCGGACAGCCGCCGGAACGGCGTGCGGGCCGGGGCGCCGACGAGGCCCACCCTGGCGAGCAGCGCGTCGGGGTCGAGTGGGTGGGCGTGGTGCGCGGCGACGAGCCGCAGCATCTCCTCGGCCCTGGCGCCCGGGTACATCCCGCCGGACTGGAGCATCACCCCGACCCGGGGGCGCAGCCGCGGGTCCCTGGGGTCGGCGCCGAGGACCCGGGCCGTGCCGGCGTCGGCCCGCCGGAACCCCTCGCAGATCTCGACGGTCGTCGTCTTGCCCGCGCCGTTCGGACCGAGCAGGGCGGTCACCTTCCCGGCCGGCACCTCGAACGACAGCCCGTCCACCGCGCGGGCCTGCCCATATGTCTTGACGAGGTCGACGACCTCGACCGCCAGGATCTCGCCCACGCGCCGATCCTACGGCGCCCCCACGCCGGTCCCCTCCGCGTGATCCCAGGGCAGAGAGGTGACGCGATGTGCGGCGTTCAGCGGCGTGGCCCCTGACGCGGCAGCGTGGACGGCACGCCGGCACGCGGCCGGTCCGCGCCGCCACCCGGCCGGCGGCGGGCGCCGCCGGTGCCGGGGGATGGCTCGGCGGGGTCGACGAGGGCGCCCCAGGCGATGAGCCGCTCGTAGAGCAGCTCGGGGGTCGTCGAGTAGAGACGCGACAGCGACGTCAGGTCGGAGCGGCGCAGCCGGAGCACGTCGCGGGTGCTCTCCGAGCGCAGCACCTGCACGATCGCGATCCAGCGCCGCAGCGGGCCGGTGCGGGTCGGCGGGAGCTTGCGCAGCCGGCGCAGGTCGATCACCAGTGGCGGCAGGCCATCGGTGTCGCGGTGATCGGTGGTCGGGGGGACGAGCAGGGTCGCGGGCACGTCGTACAGCTCGGCGAGCTCGACGAGCCGGTGTACCCGCATGACCCGGCTGCCGCGCTCATAGGCGCCGAGGGTGCCGGCGGTCCATCGGCCGGTGGTGATCTCCTGCACGTCGAGCAGCGACAAGCCACGCCGGTTGCGGACCGCGCGCAGGCGCCGGCCGAGCTCGACGGCGTACTCCGAGTCGGTCACGGTCTCCGTCCGGGCGGCAGGGGCGAAACGGGAGCGCCAACCGCCCCTCGTGACAGACTGTCATGGTTCGGTTCCGCAGACAGTAGATTCGCCGAGATTTGCCAGCTCGATCGTGTGGTCCGTTCGTTGCCCCGCGCGGCGAAAGTCCTTTTTGTCGCAAAAGTCGCCCTGATCGACGCGAAACGGTGATGGCCCGTCCGGGCGGCCGCCAGGCAGGCCGGCGCGTCGCCAGGCGGCGCGGGCGGCGCTCTGGGCCAGTTTTTAGTCGCGGGACCAATCGCGGGAGCGGTCGAGGGCTCGTAGCCAGTCGGCGTACAGACGGTCGCGTTCGGCGGCGGGCATTCGTGGCTCGTAGCGGGTGGCGGTGCGGCGCAGCGCGGCGAGCGCGGCGCGGTCGGGGAAGAAGCCGGTCGCGAGCCCGGCGAGGTAGCCGGAGCCGAGCGCGGTGGTCTCCAGGTTGTCCGGCACGTCGACGGGGACGCCGAGGACGTCGGCCTGGAACTGCATGAGCCATGGGTTGGCGGCCGCGCCACCGTCGGCGCGCAGCTCCGTGACGGGCGTGCCCGCGGCGCTCATCGCGACGGCGATGTCCCGGGTGCGGTAGGCGATCGACTCCAGTACCGCGCGGGCGAGGTGCGCCCGGCCGGTGCCACGGGTGAGCCCGACGAGGGTGCCGCGCGCCCGCGCGTCCCAGTGCGGCGCGCCGAGGCCGGCCAGCGCCGGGACGAAGTAGACGCCGTCGTTGCCGTCGAGAGAGGCGGCGAGCCCGGCCGTCTCGGCCGCCGAGCCGATCACGCCCAGCCCGTCGCGCAGCCACTGCACCGCGGCGCCGGTCGCGAGGACCGCCCCCTCGAGTGCGTAGTGCACCGGCTCGCCGGCCAGCTGGAACGCGACGGTGCGCAGCAGCGCGCCCTCCCGGCTCGGGGGCGGGGGCGTCGGACCGGTGTTGAGCAGGACGAACGAGCCCGTCCCGTAGGTGTTCTTGGCCTGCCCCGCCTCGACACAGGCCTGCGCGAACAGCGCCGCCTGCTGGTCGCCGACCGCCGCCGCGACCGGCACCGCCACCCCGAAGAACGCGGCCGGGTCGGTCTCGGCGTACACCTCGGAGCTGGGACGCACCTCGGCGAGCAGCTCCATCGGGACGTCGAGCAGCTCGGCCATCGGGGTGGACCAGGTGGCCGTCGCGAGATCCAGCAGCATCGTGCGGGAGGCGTTGGTGACATCGGTGACGTGCCTGCGCCCGCCGGTGAGCCGCCAGGCGAGCCAGCTGTCGACGGTGCCGAACGCCAGCTCGCCGCGCCCGGCGCGGCGGCGCAGCTCAGGGTCGGCGTCCAGGATCCAGGCGATCTTGGTGCCGGAGAAGTAGGGGTCGAGCACCAGGCCGGTGCGCTCGGCGACGGCCGGGCCGTGCCCGGCGGCGGCGAGCTTCTCGCAGGCGGCGGCGGTCCGCCGGTCCTGCCAGACGATCGCCGGGTGGACGGGCTCGCCGGTGCGCCGGTCCCACAGGACCGTGGTCTCGCGCTGGTTGGTGATGCCGACCGCGCCGATGTCGGCGGCGCGGCGCCCGGCCGCCGCGAGCGCCGCCGCGGCGGTGTCGACGACACCACGCCAGAGCTGTTCCGGGTCCTGCTCGACCCAGCCGGGGCGCGGGTAGGACACGGCGACCTCGGTGTGCGCCCGGCCCACGACCCGGGCGTCCCGGTCGAGGACGCAGACCGTCGTCCCGGTCGTCCCCTGGTCGACGGCGACCACAACCGGCTCGGGCACCGCCGCATGCTACCGCCGATCACCCGGCGGGAAGGGGCCTTGGTTAGCCGAAGCTGGCGAGGTCGACGGCGTCGCCCGGGACCGCGGCGGTGGTGGCCGAGCCGTAGTCGCTGAACTCGATGCGGCTGTTCTCGCCGCCGACGACGTCGATCCGCAGTGGGACCGGGTCGCCGGTCGTGGCGGCGTACAGGGTGACGCCGGAGCCGCCCTTCACCAGGACGGCGTCGCGGCCGGCGAATGTGGTGGCGGTGACGTTGCCGGACAGGCTGTTGAGGTACTCGGTGAGGGAGAGGGCGAGGCCCTCGACGGTGAGGAAGCGGTACTTGTCCGCCTGGGCCGGGGTGAGCCGCACCCACCGGCCGGCGAGCAGGGAGGAGGCGTCGCTCTCGCCGATCTCCTGGTAGTAGCCCTGGTCACCGCGGATGTAGGTGTCGGCACCGGACTTGACGACATCGATCTTGTGGCTTCCGCTGGTGAACGTGCCGCTGGTGGTCGTCCCCACCATCCGCAGGTCCCAGGTGGAGTCGCCGCTCTCGGTGCTGCCGCTGGAGAGCCGCCCGATCACCCGGACGCTGTCGGCGTGGCGGAACGCGTCGAGCGCCCGGCTGCCGACCCGGGGCGCCGGGTCCTTGTCGAGCCCGTTGTTCTTCGGCCCGCCTCCGCCGCATCCGGCCATGACGCCGGCCAGCAGCAGGGCTCCCACCAGCGCGGCTACCCGTCGCGCCGCTTTGCTCGGAAGGCCCGAACGTGTCGGCATGACCCGTTGCATCCGCATCGTGCCAGTGTGCACTTCGCGTCCGAGCCGCCCGCAGGGTGGTCTGGACGGTAAGGGAGCACGCCCGGCCGGGGGAGAGACTGACGGATCACAGCGTGGGGCAGCCGGTTCGACGATGGCTGGTAAATAGGGCACACTGGTGTTGTGAAATCCCAGCAGGACCTCGACCCGCACTCGGGTGCCGTGGTCTCGTCGGCGGGTGCCGATGGGCGCACCCGGGATCGAGTCGTGCGCATCCTGCTGGAGGCTGGGCCTTCGACCGCCGCGGACCTCGCCCGCCAGCTCGACCTGTCACCGGCGGCGGTGCGTCGCCACCTCGACGCGATGGTCGCCGACGGGATCATCACACCCACCACCGTGCACGCCCGTGGCCCGCGGGGCCGGGGGCGCCCGGCCCGACACTACGCGTTGACCGACGCGGGGCACGACGAGGCCGGCCCAACGGCGTACTCCGACCTCGCGGCCGGTGCGCTGCGGTTTCTCGACGAGGTCGCGGGCGGCGGCGCGGTCGCCGCGTTCGCCGAGCGGCGCGGCCGGGAGCTGGAGTCCCTGCTCGCCGCCGCGGTCGAGGGTGTGCCGGAGGAGGACCGTCCCGCGGCGCTCGCGGCGGCGATGACCGACGCCGGTTACACGGCCAGCGTCTCCGAGGTGCCCAGCGGTACCCAGATCTGCCAGCACCACTGCCCGGTCCAGCACGTCGCCGAGCGTTTCCCCGCGCTGTGTGACGCGGAGACGGCGGCGCTGTCCCGGTTACTGGACAGTCACGTCCAACGGCTTGCCACCATCGCCCACGGCGACGGTGTCTGCACGACGCACGTCCCCGGCAAGACCGCTACCGGCACCGGGTCCTCGGTGCCGACGAGGAACTCTCCCGTGCCCGTGAGGATCATAACGACATGACTACCTCTGCCGAGACCGCCCTCGAAGGGCTTGGCTCGTACAAGTTCGGCTGGGCCGACGCCGACGCCTATGCCGACGACGTCGAGCGTGGCCTGTCCGAGACGGTGGTCCGCGGTATCTCGGCGAAGAAGTCCGAGCCGTCGTGGATGACCGACCTGCGGATGAAGGGTCTGAAGCTCTTCGAGCGCAAGCCGATGCCGACGTGGGGCGCGGACCTTTCCGGCATCCACTTCGACAACATCAAGTACTTCGTCCGCTCCACCGAGAAGCAGGCGGATTCCTGGGACGACCTGCCCGCCGACATCAAGGACACCTACGACAAGCTTGGCATCCCGGAGGCGGAGAAGCAGCGCCTCATCTCCGGCGTCGCCGCCCAGTACGAGTCCGAGGTCGTTTACCACAAGATCCGTGAGGACCTCGAGGAGCAGGGCGTCATCTTCCTCGACACCGACAGCGGCCTGCGCGAGTACCCGGAGATCTTCAAGGAGTACTTCGGCTCGGTGATCCCGGTCGGCGACAACAAGTTCGCCGCGCTGAACACCGCCGTCTGGTCGGGCGGCTCGTTCATCTACGTCCCGCCGGGCGTGCACGTCGAGATCCCGCTGCAGGCCTACTTCCGGATCAACACCGAGAACATGGGCCAGTTCGAGCGGACCCTGATCATCGTCGACGAGGGTGCCTACGTGCACTACGTCGAGGGCTGCACCGCGCCGGTCTACTCGTCCGACTCGCTGCACTCCGCGGTCGTCGAGATCGTCGTCAAGAAGAACGCGCGCTGCCGCTACACGACCATCCAGAACTGGTCGAACAACGTCTACAACCTGGTCACCAAGCGGGCCGCCTGCCAGGAGGGCGGCACGATGGAGTGGATCGACGGCAACATCGGCTCCAAGGTGACGATGAAGTACCCGGCGGTGTGGCTGCTCGGTGAGCGCGCCCGCGGCGAGGTGCTCTCGATCGCGTTCGCCGGCGAGGGCCAGCACCAGGACGCGGGCGCCAAGATGGTGCACGCGGCACCGCGCACGTCGTCGCAGATCATCTCCAAGTCGGTGGCCCGCGGCGGCGGCCGGACGTCGTACCGCGGCCTGGTGCAGATCCACGAAGGCGCGACGCAGTCGAAGTCGACCGTGAAGTGCGACGCGCTGCTCGTCGACGCCGTCAGCCGGTCCGACACCTATCCCTATGTCGACGTCCGCGAGGACGACGCGTCGATCGGCCACGAGGCAAGCGTCTCGAAGGTCGGCGAGGACCAGCTCTTCTACCTGATGAGCCGGGGCCTGGGCGAGGACGAGGCCATGGCGATGATCGTGCGCGGCTTCGTCGAGCCGATCGCCCGAGAGCTGCCGATGGAGTACGCGCTCGAGCTGAACCGGCTGATCGAGCTGCAGATGGAAGGCGCTGTCGGCTGATGCCAGTCATCGACGCGACCGGGCGCCCACCGGCCGTGCCGGCGCCGAGCGCCCCGGTCCGGTCCCGTGACCCCGAGGCCCACCCCGTCCCGACCGGTCGGGAGGAGGCCTGGCGGTTCACCCCGCTGCGCCCGCTCAAGCCGCTGATCGCCGGCCAGGAGCCCGACGGGAAGATCGACATCTCGGTCGCGGCGCCGGAGGGCGTCGAGGTCGAGTTCGTGGACTCGGGCGACCCGCGCGTCGGCCGGGTGCTCACCCCGGTCGACCGGGTCGCGGCGTTCGCGACCGTGCGGGCCGGCGGCGCCGTCGCCGTCACGGTCCCGGCCGAGGCCGAGCTGACCGAGCCGGTCATGGTGGCGTTGCGGGGCGAAGGCGTGGTCTGTTACAGCCACCTGGCGATCGAGGTCGGCCCGTTCGCGCGCGCAACCGTGGTGCTTGACCACACGGGCACGGCGAAGTACGCCGGCAACGTCGAGGTGTACGTCGGCCACGGCGCGTCCGTCACGTTCGTCTCGCTGCAGGACTGGGACGACGACGCGGTGCACGCCGGGGCGCACGCCTTCTCGCTCGGCCGGGACGCGAAACTGCGCGCCACCCACATCACGCTGGGCGGACAGCTGGTGCGGCTCAACCCGACGGTCGACTACCGCGGCCCCGGCGGGGACGCCGAGCTGGCCGGGCTGTTCTTCACGGACGCCGGCCAGCACCAGGAGCACCGCCTGCTGGTCACCCACCAGGAGCGCAACTGCCGCAGCAGGGTGACCTACAAGGGCGCCCTGCGAGGCGCGGGCGCGCACTCGGTGTGGATCGGCGACGTGCTCATCGGCGCGGACGCCGTCGGCACCGACACGTACGAGATCAACCGCAACCTGGTGCTGACCGACGGGGCGCGGGCCGACTCGGTGCCGAACCTGGAGATTCTCACCGGTGAGGTCGCCGGCGCGGGCCATGCCAGCGCGACGGGCAGGTTCGACGACGAGGTGCTGTTCTATCTGATGACCCGGGGGATCCCGGCCGACGAGGCGCGCCGGCTGGTCGTGCGCGGCTTCTTCGGCGAGGTGCTCGACCGGGTCGGCATCGAGTCGCTCCGCGCCCGGGTGACCGCCGCCGTCGACGCCGAGCTGGCGGCGGTGGGCTCGTGAGTCGGCAGCGAGTGTGTGCGCTCGACGACCTCGCCGAGGAGGCGGCGCTGGGCGTCGAGCTGGATGTCGAGGGTGAGGACGAGCCGACGCCGGTGTGCGTGGTGCGCTCCGGCGGGCGGGTGTTCGCGATCCGGGATGAGTGCTCGCACCAGGACGTCCAGCTGTCGGACGGCGAGGTCGAGGACGGGAAGATCGAGTGCTGGCTGCACGGCTCCCAGTTCGACCTGGAGAGCGGCAAGCCGACCTGCCTCCCGGCCACCGACCCGGTGCCCACCTACCCCGTGACCATCGAGAGCGGCGACGTATATGTCGACCTCGATCCCGACAAGGCCGCCGGAGGCGCGAAGGAGGAGCATTTTCGCACCTCCTTGGGCCCGGCCGCCGCGAGCCTTAAGTGAGGACCTGACCGGTGTCGACCTTGGAGATCCAGAACCTGCACGTCACCGTGGAGACGGACGGCGAGGGCCCGCGCGAGATCCTGAAGGGCGTCGACCTGACCGTCCGCAAGGGCGAGACGCACGCGATCATGGGGCCGAACGGCTCCGGCAAGTCGACGCTGTCCTACTCGATCGCCGGCCACCCGAAGTACACGGTGACCGAGGGCTCGATCACGCTGGACGGCGAGGACGTGCTCGCGATGAGCGTCGACGCGCGCGCCCGCGCCGGCATCTTCCTGGCCATGCAGTACCCGGTCGAGGTGCCCGGCGTCTCCGTCTCCAACTTCCTGCGTACCTCCGCCACGGCCGTCCGGGGCGAAGCCCCGAAGCTGCGGCTGTGGATCAAGGAGGTCAAGGAGGCGATGAAGGACCTCGAGGTGGACCCGGCGTTCGCCGAGCGCGGCGTGAACGAGGGCTTCTCCGGCGGTGAGAAGAAGCGCCACGAGATCCTGCAGATGACGCTGCTCAAGCCGAAGATCGCGATCCTCGACGAGACCGACTCCGGCCTCGACGTCGACGCCCTGCGGGTCGTCTCCGCCGGGATCAACACGGTCCGCGCGGCCGGCGAGACCGGCACGTTGCTGATCACGCACTACACCCGGATCCTGCGCTACGTGCAGCCGGAATTCGTACACGTCATGGCCGGCGGGAAGATCGTCGATGAGGGCGGCCCGGAGCTCGCGGCCACGCTGGAAGAAGGCGGCTACGACAAGTACGTCAAGTTCAGCGAGGCGGCATGAGCGAGATGGCTGGCATCCCTGAGTTCGACGTAGAGCTGGTCCGCAAGGACTTCCCGATCCTCGACCGGGTCGTGCACGGCGACAAGCCGCTGGTCTATCTCGACAGCGCGGCGACGTCGCAGAAGCCGCGCGCGGTACTCGACGCCGAGCGTGAGTACTACGAGCTGCACAACGCCAACGTGCACCGCGGTATCCACGCGCTCGCCGAGGAGGCGACCGCGCTCTACGAGGCCGCCCGCGACAAGGTCGCCGCGTTCATCGGCGCGCCCGATCGGCACGAGGTCGTCTTCACCAAGAACTCCTCCGAGGCGCTCAACCTCGTCGCCTACGCGTTCAGCAACGCGGCCGCCTTCGGCGCGGAGGCCGAGCGCTTCCGGCTCGGCCCGGGCGACGAGGTCGTCATCACCGAGATGGAGCACCACTCGAACCTGGTGCCCTGGCAGATGCTCTGCCAGCGCACCGGCGCGACGCTGCGCTGGCTCGGCCTGACCGATGACGGCCGGCTCGACCTGTCCAACCTGGACAAGGTGATCAACCCCCGGACGAAGGTCGTCTCGTTCGTCCACCAGTCGAACATCCTTGGCACCGTCAACCCGGTGGAGACGATCGCCGCCCGCGCCCGCGAGGTCGGTGCGCTGACCGTGGCCGACGGCTCCCAGTCGGTCCCGCACCTGCCGGTCGACGTGGCCAGGCTCGGCGTCGACTTCTTCGCCTTCACCGGGCACAAGATGTGCGGCCCGACCGGCATCGGCGTGCTGTGGGGGCGCCGGGAACTGCTCGAGGTCATGCCGCCGTTCCTCGGCGGCGGCGAGATGATCGAGCTGGTGACGATGGAGGAGAGCACCTACGCCCCGCCGCCGCACCGGTTCGAGGCCGGCACCCCGATGATCGCCCAGGCGGTCGGGCTCGGCACCGCCGTCGACTACCTGACGGGGCTGGCGGGCGGGGCCGGGATGGCCGCCGTCGCCGCGCACGAGCACGCGCTCACCGCCTACGCGCTGGAGCGGCTCGTCGAGGTGCCGGGGCTGCGGATCATCGGCCCGGCCGAGCCCGTCGACCGGGGTGGCGCCATCTCGTTCCTGCTCGCGGGCAAGGACGGGCGGCCGATCCACCCGCACGACGTCGGCCAGGTCCTCGACGAGCAGGGGATCGCCGTCCGCGTCGGCCACCACTGTGCCCGGCCGGTGTGCCTGCGCTACGGCGTTCCCGCGACGACCCGGGCTTCATTCCACCTGTACACCACCACCGGCGAGATCGACGCGCTGGTGGAAGGTCTGGCCGGGGTGCGGAGGTTCTTCGGAGCGTGAAGCTGGACTCGATGTACCAGGAGATCATCCTGGACCATTACCGCAACCCGCACCACCGCGGGCTGCGCGAGCCGTTCGACGCCGAGGTGCACCACGTCAACCCGACCTGCGGCGACGAGGTCACGGTGCGGGTGAAGATCGTCGACGACACGGTCGCGGACGTCTCCTACGAGGGCGAGGGCTGCTCGATCAGCCAGGCGTCCGCGAGCGTGATGACCGACCTGGTCATCGGCCGCAGTGTCGAGGACGCGATGACGCTGGAACGCGAGTTCCTGGCGCTCATGCAGTCCCGCGGCACCGTCGAGCCGGACGAGGACGTCCTCGAGGACGCGGTCGCGTTCGCCGGCGTGTCGAAGTACCCGGCCCGCGTCAAGTGCGCGCTGCTGGGCTGGATGGCCTGGAAGGACGCCACCGCCCAGGTCGTCGACGGGTCCCCCGCCGGCGCCGCCGCCGTGGCATCCCGTCCGCTGGAAGCCGGCTCCGTTCCCGAGCAGGAGAAGCAAGCGTGAGCGCAGGAGTGAGCGAGCGGAGTGGTCGTCCGAGGTACGAGGACGGCCGCGGAGCGAGTGAAGCGACGGAGCGAACCGGAGGCACAGTGACCGACAGCACCGCTCCATCCGATACCGCTCTCGCCGAGGACGCGCCGCTTCCGGAGGCCGTCACGTCGACGGCGCCCGCCGCGGCCGAGGTGCCCGCCGAGCAGTCGCGGCTCACGGTTCCGCCGGTGGACAGGTCGACGATCGAGGACATCGAGGAGGCGATGCGCGACGTCGTCGACCCCGAGCTCGGTATCAACGTCGTCGACCTCGGCCTCGTCTACGGGATCACCGTGGCCGACGACAACGCCGTCACCCTGGACATGACGCTGACGTCGGCCGCCTGCCCGCTCACCGACGTGATCGAGGACCAGGCCCGCACCGCGCTCGTCGACGGCCCGGACTCCCTGGCCACCGACATCACGATCAACTGGGTCTGGATGCCCCCGTGGGGTCCCGACAAGATCACCGAAGACGGCCGCGAACAGCTCCGAGCCCTCGGCTTCAACGTCTGATCGCCGCTATTGGTGCGATCTATGGCGTGGTGCCGGTCTGAAGCAGCCCAGCTGGGCTCGCACGGAGGAGATCACGGCCGTCTCGACGCTGCGGTTCGTGCGGTCAACGCCGCTGGGTAACGCGTCGGCGAGTGAGATCGCCGGGCTGAGCGAGTGGCTTCGCGAGATGGTCGCCTTCTGAGGTGCGAAAAAATCTTGTAACCGTGTGTTTGTGGGTCGGTGCTGGAGGTATACAACTGGTGCCGTCGAGGACGAGCCCGAAGCCAAGTAGGTAAGAACTACGAGGCGGAGGGTCATCGCCCCCGGCGGTTGAAGAGCCCAGGTCCAAGAGGACCTGGGCTCTTTTGGTTGGCTACTGCTACTGCCACTGCCACTGCCGCCAGTCGGTGGTGCTGGCCGGCGGTGTTAGCCGGCGACGAGGGACTCGTAGAGGCGGGCGGTCTGGCGGGCCACGGCGGGCCAGCCGAACTCGGTGACGGCGCGGTCGCGGCCGGCCCGGCCCATGGCGCGGGCGCGGGCGGGGTCGGCCAGGAGCTCGTTCATGGCGGCGGCCAGCGCCGGCGGGTCGTCCGGGGGGACGAGGAGGCCGGTGACGCCGTCGTCGACGACCTCGGGGATGCCGCCGACGCGGGAGGCGACGACCGCCGCGCCGCAGGCCATGGCCTCCAGGTTGACGATGCCGAGCGGCTCGTAGACCGACGGGCAGGCGAACAGCGAGGCGTGCGAGAGCAGCTGGATGACCTCGGGCTTCTGGAGCATTCCGGAGATCCAGATGACGCCGTCGCGGCGGGCGTGGAGGGCGTCGACCAGCTCGGTCACCTCCGCGAGCAGCTCGGGGGTGTCGGGGGCACCGGCGCACAGGACCAGCTGGGCACGCGGATTCAGCTCCGCCGCCGCGCGCAGCAGAACGGGTACGCCCTTCTGCCGGGTGATCCGGCCGACGAAGACCACCGACGGGCGGTCCGGGTCGACGCCGTGCCGCTCCAGCACGTCGGTGCCCAGGTCGGGGGAGTACTCGTCGGTGTCGATCCCGTTGCGGATGACGTGGACCTTCGCTGGGTCGACCCCGGGGTAGGCGTCCAGGATGTCCGTCCTCATGCCGGCGCTCACGGCGACGACGGCGGACGCGGCCTCGATCGCGGTCTTCTCGGCCCAGGACGACAGCCGGTAGCCGCCGCCGAGCTGCTCGGCCTTCCACGGCCGGCGGGGCTCCAGCGAGTGCGACGTCAGCACGTGCGGCACCCCGGCGAGCATCGCCGCCAGGTGCCCGCCCAGGTTCGTGTACCAGGTGTGCGAGTGGACGAGATCGACGCCGCCCAGATCGACGGTCGCCGCGCCTGCCATGGACAGGTCCAGCGAGAACGTGCGAAGGGCGTCGTTCGCGCCGTCCAGCTCGGCCCACGGCCGATGACGCCGCACCACCTGGACCGGGTCGCCGGCGCTGGGCGACGAGCCGACCGGGTCGTCCGCCTTCGGGTCGCCCTCGCAGTGGACGGTCAGGTCGACCAGGCGGGCGAGCTCGCGTGCCAGGTATTCGACGTGCACGCCGGCGCCGCCGTAGACGTTCGGCGGGTACTCCCTGGTCAGCAGCGCGACGCGCATCCCACGTGGTCCTTTTGCTGAGTTGGTGCCGGACGAGGGCGAAACGGCCGGCCTACTCGACGGTGACGCCCTTGCCGACGACGGTGATGCCGTCGGCGCTGACTGTGTATCCGCGGGCCCGGTCATGCTCCTTGTCGACGCCCACCTGGGCGCCGGGCGGGACGACGACGTTCTTGTCGAGGATCGCGTCCCGCACGACCGCCCGCCGGCCGACCACGGTGTTGTTCATGACCACCGCGTTCTCCACCCGGGCCCAGGAGTTCACCCGCACGCCGGGGGACAGGACCGAGCGGCGCAGCAGGCCACCGGAGACGATCACCCCGTTGCTCACGATGCTGTCCACCGCCATGCCGGTGCGGCCAGGGGCGTCCCGGACGAACTTCGCCGGCGGCAGCGACGGCACGCTGGTCAGGATCGGCCAGTGCGGGTTGTACAGGTTGAACACGGGGTCGAGCGTGCACAGGTCCATGTGGGCGTCGAAGTAGGCGTCGATCGTTCCCACGTCCCGCCAGTAGCCCCGGTCGCGCTCCTTGGCGCCCGGCACCTCGTTCTCGCTGAAGTCGTAGACACCGGCCACGCCCTGGTTGACGAGCATCGGGATGATGTCGCCGCCCATGTCGTGCACGCTGTCCGGGTCGGTGGCGTCGGCGTGCAGGGCGTCCAGGAGCACCTTCGTCGAGAAGACGTAGTTGCCCATCGACGCGAACGTCTCGTCGGGCGAGTCGGCGAGCCCCGGCGGGTCCGTCGGCTTCTCGAGGAACTCGTCGATCGTGCGGCCGTCGGCCGCCGGCCGGATGACGCCGAGCCCCTGGGCCTCCGCGCGCGGCACCCGCAGCGCGGCGACCGTCACCCCGGCGCCGGTCTCGATGTGCTGGGCGACCATCTGGCGCGGGTCCATCCGGTAGACGTGGTCCGCGCCGAAGACGACCACGATGTCCGGGGACTCGTCATGAACCAGGTTGAGCGACTGATGGATGGCGTCCGCGCTGCCGGCGAACCACTGCGGGCCGAGGCGCTGCTGCGCTGGTACCGGGGTGATGTAGTTGCCCAGCAGGGTGCTCATCCGCCAGGTGGTGGTGATGTGCCGGTCGAGGCTGTGACTCTTGTACTGGGTGAGGACCGCGATCCGCAGGTAGCCGGCGTTGACCAGGTTGGACAGCGCGAAGTCGATCAGCCGGTACAGCCCGCCGAACGGCACCGCGGGCTTCGCCCGGTCATCTGTGAGGGGCGCGAGCCGCGTCCCCTTGCCGCCGGCGAGTACCAGGCCGAGCACCCGAGGCCCAGGACTCCTCATATCGACCGCTCAGGCGATTCCGGCACATCCAGAAGCCTAGTGCGCGAGGCGTGACCACACACGCCCTTGTCGAGGTCGTTGAGCTGGCATTTCGATGTCCGTCCCGGAACCGACCGGCGAATGGCCCTCAGTAGACCCCGGCACGAACATCGCTCACTCAGCAGCCGAAGCACCCAACCCAACCACCACCCGTGACGGCGCATCAGCGCTGCGCCCGGGGTCCCTGCCGGATCGGCGAAGCCGATCTGGGAGGTCTGCCAGCCACCTCGTCAAGCTGGGACCCAGCTCTACCACCGCCATATGCCAGGGCCCGGAACCACGCGGGGAGGGCGCTCAGCGCCCGACACGGGGCGAGCGCGTCCAGCGTCTCGCCCCGACAGGCATCCCGTGGGCTCGGATGTCCAGCCACAGCTGGTGACGGCGCATTGGCGCAGTGCCTACCCAGCCACCTCGTCAGCCCGGTCCCAGCTCTACCACCGTCATATGCCTGGGCCCGGTACCACGCGGGGAGGGCGCTCAGCGCCCGACACGGGGCGAGCGCGTCCAGCGTCTCGCCCCGACAGTCGGTGCCCGGTGGCGGGCGCGGAGCGTCCGGCCACGGGATCGACCCAGGCGGTTTCCTGGACGGGGGAGCGGCCGATGAGTGGGCTCCACCAGGACTCGTTGTCGCGGTACCAGGCGATCGTCGAGCGCATGCCGTCGGTGAAGTCGATCTGCGGAGCCCAGCCCAGCTCCGCGCGCAGCTTGCCGGAGTCGAGCAGGTAGCGGCGGTCGTGCGACGGGCGGTCCGGGACGATCGTCTTGAGCGTGTCGGGCAGGCCGAGCCCGGCGAGGATCGTGTCGGCGATGGTCTCGATGTCGGCCTCGACGCCGCTGCCGACGTGGTAGGTCTCGCCGACCCGGCCGCGCTCGAGCACCGCGTCGATCGCCCGGCAGTGGTCGGTTACGTGCAGCCACTCGCGCCGGTTCTTCGTGGACGCGTACAGCGGCAGCGGCTCGCCCCGTAGTGCCCGGGTGATGAACAGCGGGATGACCTTCTCCGGGAACTGGTACGGCCCGTAGTTGTTCGAGCAGTTCGTGATGGTGATCGGCAGGCCGTAGGTGTAGCCGTAGGAGCGCACCGCGTGGTCGCTGCCGGCCTTGGCCGCGTTGTAGGGGGTGCGCGGCAGGTAGGGCGAGTCCTCGGTGAAGGCCCCCGGATCGTCGAGGTCCAGGTCGCCGTAGACCTCGCAGGTGGAGATCTGGTGGAACCGGTCGACGCCCACCGTGCGGGCCGCCTCCAGCAGGGCCTGGGTGCCCATCACGTTCGTGGAGAAGAAGTCGCCGGGCCGCAGGATCGCCAGGCTGTTGTGTGACTCGGCGGCGAAGTTGACCACCGTGTCGACCTTGTACTCGCGCAGTAGCCCCTCAATGAGCTCCCGGTCCCGGATGTCGCCGTGGACGAACGTCGCCTCGCCCTCGCCGGCCGCCGCCGGGGCGCCGAGCACGTCGGCGAGGTTCTCGCGCAGGCCGGCGTAGGTGAGCGCGTCGAGCGCGATGATCCGGTCGGTCGGGTGCCAGGTGCGCCAGTAGCGCACGAAGTTCGAACCGATGAACCCAGCGGCACCGGTCACCAACAGCGTCGTCATGGCGTAAGCGGGCCTTTCAGGTCGAGATCAGGGCCAGGGCGGCTGGGAAACGGCGGTCGTTCGGGGGCCGAGCCCGGTGCGCCGGGCGGCATCGGCCACGCGAGGCCGCGGCGTCCGGCCCCGGGCACAGCACCCAACGGCGACACCGGGCCGTCCCCCGCATACACCCGGGCGTCGCGCCGCCCAGCC